>JAMOQK010000052.1 GCA_027064045.1 Sulfurimonas sp.
CCATAGTTTTTAAGTTTTGTATGATTTTATTTTCGTTTTCAAGTCTTAAATCTTTATACTTAAAGAATTCTATAGAATTTTTTATACTATCATGTACAGTTTTGTGAGGAGTTTTTATAGATTTATAAGCTGTTGTATTTCCAAAACGCTCTTTGGCTACACCATTGTACCACTTACCTAGTCTACACTCTTCGTGGTTAATGATGTTCTCTGGAACATCACCTGCTACAATAATATCATAAGCATTTGCTTTGTATATGATGTGGTCAATTATGGCTAAGAGAACAAAAACTTTATTGCTCATCATGTCTATATCTTGAGCCATAAGTGTTGCCTCGGTGTTTAAACCACCCATAGTGGAGTTGAAATCATCAACTGAAGATGAAACTTCATCTGCAAGTGTTGTCATAGTCTCTGATTTGTCTAAAATGGTACTTGATTCTTGTTTCATGGAGTTTATAGATATGGTTATCTCGCTGGTTGCTTTTTGTGTTCTTTCAGCTAGTTTTCTTACTTCATCCGCAACTACTGCAAAACCTCGACCATGTTCACCAGCACGGGCTGCTTCTATGGCAGCATTAAGAGCTAGAAGGTTTGTTTGTTCTGCTATATCTTTGATAAGGTCAACTATGGATGTTATCTCGTTGGTTTTATCGTTTAGACCCTCTATGGACATATTGCTATCGTTGATTTGTTCAACTAAAACTTGTAATTTTTCTAAAATATTTTCCACTTCATTCATGGAATTATTTGCAGTGGAAGCTGTATTTTGTGTTGTTTGTTGAACATTATCTAACTCTTCTATGACACCGGTCATCTCCTTTTGTATGAGACCCAAACCATCTCCTACACTACCTATAGATCGTACATTTGCACTGAAGTTAATAAGCTGTTGTTTTTCATGTGCTTCATTCATCGCTTTTATACCACTTTGAACACTGTGTATAGCTTCAGCAAAATCTCCATGCAATCCATTGTCATTTAAATCATAGCTAAAATCTCCCTTGGCTGCTTTATGAACGGAAGTATTTATCCTAGATGTTAAGTCTTTTATAAGATTTACAAGTGTCGCAAGGAAATTTGTAATCTCATCCATCTCATTTCTAGCAACTGTTCGTCTGTCTATGGCTATAGATAGATCACCTTCTGTTGTTATATGATTCATGATGTCTTTAAACCTGACTATAGAGTTTGTGATACTTTGTGATACATCTCTTGATAAGTACAGAATAAAGCAAAGAATAAGAATTGAAAAACTAATTACGATTAACAATAATGTAAACGAAGCATCAAGTATTTCATTTGCTTCATTTATAATATGTTTGGCTAGATTATCTTCAAATTCTTTTAATTTATTAATCTTTCTAGTAATTGTTTGAAACCATACAGTTGGATTTACTCCAAAACCATTATCTTTTGAGTTTGCAATTTTTCTATACCTATCTACTTGTGCAAAAGAGTTGTCCTTTTCTATGTTCTTATACATCTCTTGTACATTTTTTTCAGCAGTACAAAGGAGAAGGTTTGTAAGCACTTTTTGTTCAGAAACAAGAGATGCGTATTTTGCAGCTGTTGCTCTTGTAAACTTGTCTTTTGCAAAAACTCCAGATAGCACAGCTCTTTCAACTCCTGCTCGTTCTTTTGAACTTATAAAGACAACAAGACTCAAGAAATTAGTTTTTAAACGATAGTTTGTCGGAATAGTTGAAAAATATGAGATTGTGTCTATAATCTTTTTATTTAAAGATGTGTAAAATGTTAGTACATCTTTTGTTGGTATAGTTTGTGCCTTTACTTTTGCTCTTATAGCTGGTATAGAGTTTAAATCTATATGTTGTAAAAAATATTTTGTTGTCTTGGAAGGGTGTGAAGATACAAAAGTTTTTAGTTCATTTATCTTAGTATCTGTTGAGGAGTGTTGTTGAAGTAAAATATCTTCAAATTTAGTTCCCTTTGACTCTAGAAAACCAGCACTGGCACCTCTTTCTTTTTGAAGTTCATGTAAAACAGCACTCATCTTGACTGAAAGCTCAATCAAAGAAGTTGTTTTTTTAATGTTTGAATATTTCTGATAGGTTTCGTAGGTTAACTTGCTTGAAAATGCAAAGATAACCCCCAAAACTACGATACTTAGAAATAAAAGTTTTTGCTTTATAGTCATATTGTTTAACATTTACACCATCCTTTTCAAATATTTTGCATCATTGTAACAAAATTATACTAAAATACAAACTATGCAAATAAGAGAATTGAATTTGAAAGAGTTGGAGAGTATATATTGTGTATTATCTCAACTATATGTATCTTTGTCATATGATGAATTTGAAGATTTAGTATATGATATGAGACATGTAGATTATAAGATGTTTGGTATAATGAACGGAGAGATATTGATAACCTATGCTGGGGTGGTGATTGGTACGAATTTTTATCATAAAAGGCATTTGGTGGTTTTTGATTTTATAACAGATGAAAAATATGAAGCAGATAGATATGGGATTATGATGCTTGATTATCTCAAAGATTATGCAAAAATGGCAATGTGTGAAAAAATAGTTATTCAAAACTATTTTTCTAAAAATGATGAAGTTTATAAAAAGAATGGATTTGAAAAACTAAATGGGGAGTTTGTAAAAACAATATGAAGATAAAATCACTGTATATATCGGCTCAGGAAAAAAATGCTGGAGCTTTGTTTGTATCTATGGGGATGATGGAAATTTTAAAAAGAAATATCCATCGTGTTGCTTTTTTTCGTCCTGTAATAGTTAAAAAAGATGTTATAGATAAAGATATTAGCTTTATACTGCAAAGATATAATCTTGATATGGACTATGAAGACGCTTATGGTTTTGATGTAGAATATGTTGAAACAATGATAGCTTCCAACCGTATAAATGAGCTTATAAATGAGCTTATAATAAAGTTTAAAAAACTTGAAAAAGAGTATGATTTTGTACTTTGTGAGGGGATTCTTCATTCATATCTTATCCCAACTATTAATTATGATTTAAATCTAAAAATAGCTCAAAATTTTGGTTCGTCCTATATAGATATTATCAATGCCAAGGGTTCAAATGCTCAAGAGATTTATGAAGAGATTTTAATAGAAAATAAAAATACTTTAAACGAGGGATGTTCCCATTTTGCAACTTTTGTAAACAGATTGGATGATGAGATATATGATGAATTAAAAGATAAGCTATCTGGATATAAATATACAACTTATCTTTTTAAAGAGCTAGATGAATTAAACAGACCAACTATTGAAGATGTTATGGAGAGTTTAGATGTCACTCCTGTTTTGATTAGTAAAGATGATCATACAAGAATTATCAGAAATATAAAAGTCGCTGCATTGTCTTTAGATAATTTTTTAGAACATATAGAAGAAGATGATTTTATTATTGTTCCAGCTGACCGTTCAGATATAATTATTGGGCTATTAGGTTCATTTTACTCTAGTGAATATCCAAATATAGCAGGGATAATTTTTCCGTTCAATATGAGACCTCATAAAAATATACGCAAACTACTTAAAGGAATAAATTCTCTAAATGCTCCAATACTTTCAATAGATGGTGATACATATCAAACAGCTAATGCTCTTATGAAAGTTCATGCTCAGCTAAGGATAAACAGTACAAGAAAAATAGCACTTGCTTTAGGGCTTTTTCATTCAAATGTAGATGTTCAAAATGTGGAAAAACGGATACTTAGCGATATAAAAAGTGAAATCATGACACCAATGATGTTTGAGTATAAACTTTTTGATATGGCAAATGCAAACAGAAAAACGATAGTATTACCAGAGAGTAGTGATGAGAGAGTTTTAAGAGCAGCCGAGATTATTCTTCGTCGTAAAATAGCAAATATTATTTTATTGTCGGATGAAATTAAATTAAAAAATAGATATTTAAGATTAGGGCTTAATTTAAGTGATGCTACTGTTATAGACCCTTGTAAATCAGAACTTATGGATAAATTTGTAGATACTTTTTATGAACTTAGAAAAAGTAAAGGATTGTCTTTAGAAGGGGCAAAAGATGCTATGTTGCATGTTAATTATTTTGCAACAATGATGGTTCACTTGGGTTATGCCGATGGTATGGTTAGTGGGGCTATACATTCAACAGGTGATACTATTAGACCAGCTCTTCAAATCATTAAAACATTACCATCTATCTCTATCGTTTCAAGTGTATTTTTTATGTGTTTGAAAACTAAAGTTTTAGTTTATGGAGATTGTGCAGTAAATCAATCTCCAAATTCTGAAGAATTAGCTCAAATAGCATTGTCTTCAGCAAATACAGCAAAATCTTTTGGCATTGAACCTAAGGTGGCTATGCTTTCATATTCAACAGGTGAGAGTGGAAGTGGTGCTGATGTTGACAAAGTTAGAAAAGCAACAAAAATTGTTAAGCAACTTGATCCAGATTTACCTGTAGAAGGACCCATACAGTATGATGCCGCTGTTAATAAAACTGTAGCTAAAACAAAATTGCCTGATTCAAAAGTAGCTGGAGAGGCAAATGTATTTATATTTCCTGATTTAAATACAGGTAACAATACTTATAAAGCAGTTCAAAGATCAAGCAATGCTATCGCTATAGGACCTATATTGCAAGGTTTAAATAAGCCTATAAATGATTTGAGTCGAGGTTGTTTGGTGGAAGATATTGTAAATACAATAGCTATTACAGCTATACAAGCAGGGAGAAAATAATGCAAATAGCTGTTATAAATTCTGGAAGTTCATCATTGAAATTTAAAGTTTTTGATATGCAGACAAAAGAGGTTTTAAAATCTGTTTTGATCGAACATATCGGAGAAAATGGTTCAAATGTAAAAAATCATCACGAAGCTTTACAAAGTATAGATATAGATTTTAATCAACTTTCGGCGATAGGTCATAGAGTTGTCCATGGAGGGGAGGAGTTTCACAGTTCAACTATGATTAATGATATAGTTATCTCTAAGATAAAAGAGCTTAGCTCATTAGCACCACTTCATAATCCAGCTAATTTAGAAGGAATTTTAGTTGCAAAAGATAAAATACCAAATATCCCACAAATAGCAGTTTTTGATACAGCATTTCATTTCCACATGCCAAAAGAGGCTTATATGTACGCTTTGCCTTATGAGATGTATGAAAAATATAAGATAAGAAGGTATGGATTTCATGGAACTTCACACTCTTATATCTCTAAAGAAGCTGCAAAGGTTTTAGGTAAAGATATAAAAGATATAAATCTGATAACGCTACATCTTGGAAATGGAGCAAGTGCTTGTGCCATAGAACAAGGTATAAGCATTGATACTTCTATGGGATTTACTCCATTAGAGGGGCTAATTATGGGAAGTAGAAGTGGGGACATAGATCCTGCTATTGTACTTTACATGCAAAGAGAGTTAAATATGAGTATAGATGAGGTTGATAAAACTTTAAATAAAAAATCTGGACTTATTGGGATATGTGGTGAAAATGATGTAAGGAAGATAGTAGAGTCTCAAAATGAAAAAGCAAAACTAGCATTAAAAATGATGATAAGAAGGATAAAAAAATATATAGGTTCTTATTTTGCACTACTTGGGCATGTGGATGCTATAGTTTTTAGTGGTGGTATAGGTGAAAATTCTAAATACATTAGAGAAAAAGTTTTACAAAATCTTGGATTTGATACAAAAGTTTTAGTTATAAAAACAGATGAAGAGTTAGAAATAGCAAATGAATGCTTGGGAGTTTTAAAAAATCATAGGCTGTAAAAAGCCTATGATGAAGTAATCACTTTAAGATTAAAGTGGAGTTACATTTTCAGCTTGAGGGCCTTTTTGACCTTCGCCAACTTCGAAAGTAACTTTTTGACCTTCAGCTAAAGAAACACGACCGTGTCCTGGGTTGTTAACTTGACGGAAATGTACGAATACATCTTTCCCACCGTTGTCTTGTTGAATGAAACCATAACCTTTTTCTTCGTTAAACCATTTAACTGAACCGTCTAATAATTCTGCCATTGCAATACCTTTGTATATAAAAATTTCACTTCATAAGAAGTGGAGTCAAAAATTTGGAGAGTCTTTAGGTAACAATTTAGCAAGATTACAAAATTACACACTAAAGATGAATTCACACCTCATCTTTCATCGGTAGAAGTATACCTGAATTATTCAATAAATCAAAATTTTGTCGATATAGTTACATTAAACTTTTAAAAGGATTTATAATGAAAGTGTCTTCAAATATGCAAAATATCGCTCCTATGGGGGCTTCAAGTGGTACAAAAACTGTTTTTACAGAAAAATTAACAAAAGATGAAATAGCTGATTTAAAAGAGCAAGTTAAGAAAAATACACAGGTTTTTACTTTTGATTCTACTTCTATCCAAAAAAATCTTTTATCTTCAGAAGATAATTTTACAAAAAATTATGAAGAATTTCAATCATTTTTGGATGATATTGGTTACAATGGAAAACCTATAGCTGAATTATCGCAAGATGAGGCTAGTGAACTTGTTAGTGAAGATGGTATTTTTGGGGTAGATCAAACATCCCAAAGGATTGCTGATTTTGTTATAAATGGTGCAGGTGGTGATGAAGATATGCTTAGAGCTGGTCGTGAAGGGATGCTTAAAGGTTTTAAAGATGCTGAAGATATGTGGGGTGGTAAACTTCCAGATATTTCGCAAGAAACTATGAAAAAAGCTACAGAGCTGGTTGATAAAGCGATGTCAGATTTGGGTTATTCAATCATAGATAAGGAAGTATAGTTGAAATTTGAATTAAAAGATGACTATATAGAGTTATTTAAGTTACTTAAAGTTTTAGATTTGGTTGATAGTGGTGCTGAAGCAAAACTGATAGTTGCTGGTGGTCATGTTAAGAGAAATGGCGAACTTGAGACCAGAAAAAGGGCTAAAATAGTTTCTGGTGATGTCATAGAATTGGCTGAAGTTATTATAGAAGTTTTTTAAATTCCAATTAAAGCCCTTAAATAAGGGCTAAATCAAGAAAGAAGAGATTAATCCAATAAGTCCTCCAAAGACTCCACCCCATACGACAAGCCAGTCTAGGTGTTCTTTTATTAGTTTTTGAACCATCTCTTTTACTATTTGTGGGGTTAGTTCATTTAGTCTTGTATCTATTACATTTTCTATTGATTTTAGCATGTCATTGTTTAGAGACGAGTTTTGTAGGTGGTTTTGAAGTGTTGCGTCAAAAGCTTCTGAATTTACTATCTTTATAACGGCATTTTTCATTTTTAGTGCAAATGGTTCCCTCAGTCCATCTAGGGCAGTTTCACCTCCAAACATCCCAAGCATACCACCAAAAGAGGATTCCATTACTGTTTTACTTAGGGCATCAAAAGCAGGTGTAAAATCAGTTTCTTCTATGATGGGTTCTAAATTTATTTTTTTTTCTTCATTTGCAAAAAACTTTTCTAGTTGTTTTTTTGTAAAAAATTCACTCATCATTAGATTTTTAATAGCTTCTTTAAAAGCTTCAAATCTAGCAGGGATTACTCCTGAACCATAAAGCAAAGGTACTCTTTCAAATAGCATGTGGATAGCTAGTTGGTTTGTTATTGCACCCGATAATGCAAATAAACCACTAAAGAGCAGTATCTCACTAATATCACTTTTAATTATAAAAGACAAGCCTACTAAAATAGTAGCAATTAGATTTGTTATGAAACTTTTATTTAATTTCAATATAATTCTCCATATTTTTAAATGGAATTATACAACATGAAAGAAAAAAGTTATGAAATGTTTAAAAATTCAACTATTGATGAGATAGTTGATGTTTTAGATGCAGAGTTACAAAAGAGAAATGAGTCCCCAATTTGGAAGTTAAAGGTAGTGCCTTTTTCAAGAGCAATTTTAAGTGTTTTAATACCATTGAGAGATGAAAAGATGCTTTTTACTCCTGAGGGAAATTTAGTAGAAGAGTTAACACCTGAATTGTTTTTTAGATGGAGTGATTTTGTTAGTTTGAAGAGTTTGGCTTTTACTATTCAAAAATCCAATGAAGCTAAAAAACTACTTAGAACTAAGTTAGATGATGCCACATGCCAAAGGTATAGATACATTAGTTTAACCCAACTTGGTGAGTATTTGTCTTCAAGCAATGTAAATCTTGATAATGAGCAGTTAGATTTTCCAATATCTACATATAATTTACATCAGGGTGTGAGTAATGTTATAAAATCACTTTTATGATTTTTTTGATACAATATGCCATTGTCTTTATGAGATGGCAATAACATATTTAAATAGGAGTTGTGATGTTAAAAAATATGAAAGTATTGTTGTTGGGCTTAGTTGTTCTTTTTTCTGTTGTTGGTTGTGGTGGTGCTAAACCAGATACAGCTGTGGCGAGTGCTGTGAGTTCATCTGCAAAAACTGTATATATTAGTTCAAAAGCTAGGTATAATGGACCAATCGCTCAAAATATAAAATCAGAATGTACTATAGACGCTCAGGTTATGACATGGTTACAAAAATATGCTGCAAAACAAAACATAAATGTTGTGATGAATGGTAAGCCTAGTGCAAAGGATACAGTTCTTAAAATAGATATTGTAGATGCTCTTAGTTCAAGAGGGTTTGGTTATGGTGGACATAATAAATATATAGTTATCTCAGGGAAATTATATGAGGGTAAAAATTTAAAAGCATCATTTAAAGCTGCAAGAAGAAGTGGTGGTGGATATTTTGGAGAATACAGGAGTTCATGTAGTGTTCTTGGAAGTTGTGCTAAAACTCTTGGTAGAGATACAGCAACTTGGTTGTCTAATCCAACTGATAAAGCAAAACTTGGTGATACTTACCTTATAAAATAAGTTTTTTAAATATAGTTTTAAAATTAAGAAGTACGGTTTTAGCCGTACTTTTATAAAAAAATTAAAATATGCTACTTGATAAGAAGTAGATATAAAGCACCCCATAGTAAAAAAATAAAAAACCCCATTACAGCAAATGTGACAGCCAATCTTAAAAAAAGAAAAAAGAAAAATTTTAAAAGAGGTGGCATTATTTGTATTGTTCTGTAATTTTTTGAGATAGATGTCCATTTATAAGTTCAGCATTGAGTGAAAGTATTAAAAGCATCAGTGATAAGACTATTTTTTTCAATATATTCTCCATAAATAAAGTGTATAATTATATCCATAAATAAATAATATAGGTTTAAAATGGCAACATCTCAAAAAGCGATAGAAAATGCAAACAGACTTCGTTATATAAGAGCATTAGAGAGATTTCATAAAAGTGTGATGTCTTATTTTTTAAATACATCTGAGTTATCAAGGGAGTCTTTTGAAAAAAAGATAGATAATAGTTTAAAACTTTTAAATAGAGTTCAGGAGATAGCACTTTATAAAGGGGAACTTCAAGATCTTCAAAATCTGGTGAAAAAGATCATATCTTTAAAAGAGTCTTCTAAAGATATGGATGATATTAAAGATGAGATTCTTTATGCATCTAATCAGCTAGATAAAAGAAAAAATGCTAAAAGGTATAAAAAAGACAAACATACAAGTTCAAAATATAAGGACTGGGATTAAACAGTAAATATAACTTGAGATAGCACTATGATGATAATTACCAAAATAAAAGGAAATTTATGGCTTTTAAATACTAAAGGGTTTATGCCAAAAAATACCTGTAATACACCTCTCAAACCTAGCCATACTCCTAAAAATGCTTTTATGCTTAGAAGTATTTGAAAATTACTTAATCCATCTGGAGATATTTCACCAAAAACTTGTGTAAATAAAAACACCCCTGTGATTACTGCTAAAATAAGAGCTTTTGGAACAACTTTTCTAACATGCATCATGATAGCTTCTCTGGCTTTAATTGCTTCATCCTCATCTAAAGATTGTTTCATTTTAGCCATAAAAAGGTTGTCTGTAAATAAAAATCCACCATATATAAAAACTGAAAATATATGGATAGTGTGAACGATTGTGTAGATAATGATAAATCCTTATGTATTTTTAGCGAATTTTATCATAAAAATTAAAAAAATATAACTGTTTTATATTAATTGTTGTAGAATGTTTCTTATGAAAAAATTAAAATATGATGTATGTGTTATAGGTTGTGGGTCTGCAGGTTTTGCTGCAGCGATGAGATCGTATGATTTTAATAATCATGTCTGTATAGTTGAGGGTAATAAAGTAGGTGGTGCTGGTATAGCAGATGGTGCGCTTAGTTCGAAAACTATGTGGGAGTTGTCTAAAGACTTTGCCATAGCCAAGAGAGTCGATCGTGGTTATAGGGCATCGAATCTTAGTGTTGATTATGAAAAAGTTAGAGATAATGTTTTTTCAGCCGTAAGGGAAAAAGAGTATCAAATTCGTTCACAAATTGAAACATTTTCTAAAAAAGATGCAAGTGTAAAAAGTTTAACCCTTATTGAAGGTTGGGGTAGTTTCACAAAAGAAAAAACTTTAAGGGTTATAAAAGATGATGGAACAACACTTGAGATTGAAGCTAAAAATTTTATTGTTGCTAGTGGTTCACATCCTAGAAAACATCCAACTCTTGAAGTGGATGGTGAAAGAGTTATAACTTCTGATCATATTTTAAAACTTAAAAAATTCCCCAAAGAGATTTTAATTATTGGTGCTGGTGTTGTTGGTTGTGAATTTGCAACAATATTTGCAGATTTTGGACAAACAAAGGTACATTTGCTTGATTCACAAGAGAGAGTTATCCCTTTTGAAGATGATGATGTAAGTGACTATGCAAATAAAATGTTAGAAGATATTGGCGTGTCAATACATCATAAAGCCTCTCTTCGAGAGATTAAAAAACATGAAACACATATAGATGTAACACTTGATTATAAAGATGGACATACTGATGTTATAAGTGTTGATACTATTTTAATATCCATAGGTCGTGTGCCTAGTGTGAAAAAACTTGGTCTTGAAAATATAGGTGTTAGTACAAATGAAAGAGGGGTATTAGTTACTGATGATAACTGTAAAGTTTGTGACAATGTGTATGCGGCAGGGGATATATCTGGGCATAATGCACTTGTTAATGTTGCTGAGATGGAGGGTAGATTTGCCGCTAAAGCGATAGAAGGTAAAATCACATTTCCACTTAGATATAGAAATATGTCAACTATTATGTTTTTTAATCCAGAAATATCAGCAATAGGATTAAATGAAAAAGAGTGTAGAGAAAAAGGTATTGCTTATAAAGTTGTTTTTTATAAACACAATTTAGTTTCAAGGGCGATAGCTATGAGAGAGACAAGTGGATTTTTTAAAATAATTGTTACAAATGAAAAAGATCCACAAGTGTTGGGTATGAGAGCAGCAGGACCTCAATCAGCTGCTTCTATTATGTATATAGCAACTCTTATGGATCACAATACCTCTTTAGGCGAGATTATGAAAACAGTTCATCCTCATCCTAGTATAACAGAGGGGATTCAAGAATGTATTCGTATCCTTTTAGGAAAATCTATTTTTAAACCAGAAGCTTTTCCTCAGTTTGTTAGTTTTAAAAGTTGGACTCCAAAAGGAGATTAGAAGTTATGAATAGATGGATGAAAATAGCTTACGATGAAGCAGTGCAAGGGATGTTGTCTAATGATGGTGGACCTTTTGGTGCTGTGATAGTTAAAGATGGTGAGATTGTAGCTGCTTCACATAATGAAGTGTTAAAATCAAAAGATCCAACTGCTCATGCTGAAGTAAATGTTATACGAAAGGCATCCAAAAAATTAGATACTTTTAATCTTTGTGATTGTACTTTATATACGACCTGTATGCCCTGTCCCATGTGCTTAGGTGCTGTTTTTTGGGCAAGGATCAAAACTGTTTATTATGGTGCTACTGCTGATGATGCATCAAAAGCAGGGTTTGACGATAAGCTTTTCTATGAGATGATTAGAGGTTTAAAAAATACTTTAACACTAAAACAGATAGATGCTAAGATAAATGCTGAACTTTTTGATAGATTTTTACAAAAAAATGATTTTCAGATTTATTAAAATAATATAATTTTAAGTAGGGGTGATTATGCGACAAAAGATAGATAAAATACCAGCTAGGTTAGATTTAACTCAAAGTGTAACTGGGTTGATACTTGGGTTATTTATAATGGGGCATCTTATATTTGAAGCTTCCATCTTAGTTTCAAATGAGATGATGTATAAAGTTACTGTTATGTTTGAAGGGTATTATTTTCTTGGTCAAACACATCCTGCTATTGTTTCGTTGTTAGCAGGTTTTATCTCTATTGTTTTTATTGCTCATGCAGGTATAGCTATGAGAAAGTTTCCAGCAAACTATAAACAGTTTAAAACTATGCAAAAACATATAAGTATATTTAATCATGATGATACATCTTTATGGATGGTTCAGGCTTTTACTGGTTTTATTATGTTTTTTATAGGAAGTGTACATCTTTACATGATGATTGCACAACCAGAACATATTGGTCCTTTTGCATCATCAAACAGAGTTGTACATGAGTTTATGGGACCACTCTATGTTTTATTACTTTTATCGGTTGTCTCACATGCTTTTATAGGGTTGTATCGTTTAGCATTGAAATGGGGTTTTATGGAAGGTAAAGATTATAGAGCTTCTCGTAAAAGATTTAAAATTTTAATGAAGGCTTTTATCGCTATCTATCTTATATTAGGTTCTTTATCTTTGGCTAAATATACTTATATAGGTATGACACATGATTTTTCTACATGTGCAAAATATAAATCTAAAACAATTAATTTGGAGCAACATTAATGAAAGTTATATATACAGATGTTTTAATCATTGGTGGTGGTCTTGCTGGACTTCGTGTCGCAACAGGTGTAAAAGAGAGAGGACATGATGCAGTTGTGCTTACTCTTGTTCCACCTAAAAGAAGTCACTCTGCAGCTGCTCAGGGTGGGATGCAGGCATCTTTAGCAAACTCTAAAATGGGTGAAGGCGATAATGAAGATGTTCACTTTAGTGATACGATAAAAGGGAGTGACTGGGGAGCAGATCAAGTGGTTGCTAGGATGTTTACACATTGCGCTCCAAAAGCCATAAGGGAGTTGGCTCATTGGGGTGTCCCTTGGACGAGGGTTAAAAGAGGTGATAGAGAAGCAGTTATAAATGCTAAAAAAGTAACCATAACAGAAAAAGATGAAGCTCACGGTTTAATCACTGCTAGAGACTTTGGTGGTACTAAAAAATGGAGAACTTGTTATACCTCTGATGGTACAGGTCACTCTATGCTTTATGCTATGGATAACAAAGCACATGAAGATAAAGTTGAAATTCATGAGAGACTTGAAGCTCTTTCTCTTATACATGAAGATGGAAGGTGCTATGGTGCTATTGCTAGAAATCTGATGAGTGGAGAGTTGGTTGCTTATGTCAGTAAAGCAACTACTGTTGCCACTGGTGGATATGGTCGTATATATAGTGTTTCAACCAATGCAATTATTTGTCAGGGTATGGGTCAAGCCTTAGCTCTTGAGAGTGGAGTTGCTACTTTAGGTAATATGGAAGCTATACAGTTCCATCCTACTGCTATAGTCCCTGTTGGTATCCTTACAACTGAGGGGTGCCGTGGTGATGGTGGACTATTGCTAGATAAAGATGGTTATAGGTTTATGCCAGATTATGAGCCTGATAAAAAAGAACTTGCTTCAAGAGATGTTGTTAGTCGCAGAATGACTGAGCATATAAGAAAAGGTAAGGGTGTTAAAAGCCGTTATGGAGACCATCTATGGCTTGATATTACAATTCTTGGTCGCGAACATATTGAAAAAAATCTAAGGGAAGTTAAAGAGATTTGTGAAAATTTCTTAGGAATAGATCCTGCTGTTGATTGGATACCTGTGCGTCCAACTCAACACTACTCCATGGGTGGGATTAGAACTAAATATACAGGAGAATCGCAAACACTAAAAGGGTTGTACTCTTGTGGAGAGGCAGCTTGTTGGGATTTACACGGATTTAACCGTCTTGGTGGAAACTCTGTTAGTGAAACAGTGGTTTCAGGTATGTTAGTTGCAGAGTATATTAGTGATTTCTTAGAATCAAGTGATAGTGATATGAGTATCCACAGCAAAAAAGTTGAGTTTTTTTTAAATAAAGAACAGAAAAAATTGGATAATCTTCTTAATAAAGAGAATGGAGAAGATGCTTATGTCCTTCGTCGTCGTATGGAAGAGATAATGATGGAAAAAGTTGGTATCTTTAGAAATGGGAAAGATTTAAAAGAAGCAGTTGATGAGCTTGAAGAACTTTTAAAAAGAAGTGCAAATATTGAGGTGTTTCGCTCAAAAAGTCGTGCTGCAAATCCAGCACTTGTAAATGCTTACAGAACTCAAAAGATGTTAAAAATAGCACTTACTTGTGCTTTGGGAGCATATTTGAGAGAGGAGAGTAGGGGCGCTCACTCAAGAGAGGATTTTCCATCAAGAGATGATGAAAACTGGTTAAAAAGAACTATAACTTCTTGGCCTGATGAAAATCAAACGCTTCCACATGTAAGTTATGAAGCTGTTGATATATCTAGTATGGAGATGCCACCAGGTTTTCGTGGTTATGGAAAAGATTTAACACGCCATCATCCCATAACAAAGGTTATGCAAGATAAGGTGGACAAAATAAGACAAACAATGGAAGCTGAAGGTAAAAATAGATTTGAAATACAAGATGCCCTGATGCCTTATAAAGATAAATTGCCTAAGAAATATCAAGGAACTAATGCAAGATTTGGAGAAAATGTATGAATGATAAAAAACCAAGAATTTTAAAGATAAGTATTTTACGATTTGATCCACATGACCCAGATGATTTTCCACATATGGAGACTTTTGAGATTGAAGAATCTGATGGAATGACACTTTTTATAGCTCTTAATGAGATAAGGGAACATCATGATAACTCATTGAAATTTGATTTTGTTTGTCGTGCAGGGATTTGTGGAAGTTGTTCTATGCTTGTAAATGGTAAACCAACTTTGGCATGTCGTACATTAACTGCAAAACTTGGTGAAAATATCTCTTTAGCACCTTTGCCATTATTTGAACTTATCGGTGATCTTTCCATCTATACTGGAAAATGGATGAGGTACTTAAATGAGCATCTTGAGACTTGGATACATGATAAAGAGGAGGAATTAAAATTTGATAATCTTGAAGAAAAGATGGAACCAGAGTTAGCAGATGAGATTTATGAGCTTGATAGATGTGTAGAGTGTGGATGTTGTGTGGCAGGTTGTGGTACAATACAAATGAAACCTAGTTTTGTTGGTGCGGTTGGTTTAAATAAGATTGCTAGATACCATTTAGACCCAAGAGATAAGAGAACTGACGAAGAGTATTATGAGCTTATAGGTAACGAAGATGGTGTATTTGGTTGTATGACTCTTCTTGGATGTGAGGATGTTTGCCCAAAAGATTTACCATTGCAAAGTAAAATAGCATATTTAAGACGGATGATGATAAAAGCATCTATGAATTAATCAAATAAAAGGAGATAGTAAATGTCAATAGCAGATATAGAAATTAAAAAATTTGAAAATGGAAATTGTGAAGAAGATAAAGTGTTCTATCAGGCGATGGAAGAGGTTATTTACTCTATCGCACCACTTTTAGAATCAGATGATAAATATAAAAAGAATGCCATCTTAGAAAGATTGGTAGTCCCAGATAGAATTTTTAAATTTAAAGTAACTTGGTTGGATGATGATAATAATATACAGGTAAACACAGGTTATAGGGTTCAATTTAACAATGCTCTTGGGCCATATAAAGGTGGTTTGCGTTTTCATCCAAGTGTAAATGAAGGGATTTTAAAATTTTTAGGGTTTGAGCAGATTCTTAAAAATGCACTTACAGGTTTACCTATCGGTGGTGCAAAGGGTGGAAGTGATTTTGATCCTAAAGGAAAAAGTGATTTTGAAGTTATGAAATTTTGTTCAGCATTTATGACAGAACTTCATAAATATATAGGTCCTCGTGTAGATATTCCAGCTGGGGATATTGGTGTTGGAGCTAGAGAGATTGGTTACCTTTTTGGTGAATATAAAAAAGTAACTTCATCTTATGAAGGTGTTTTAACTGGTAAGCCGTTTATGTTTGGTGGTTCTCTTATGAGACCAGAAGCAACAGGTTATGGTGCTGTATATTTTACAGAGACTATGCTCGATATGGAGGGCAAAGAATCTTTAGAAGGTAAAATCTGTACTGTGAGTGGTGCTGGTAATGTTGCTCTTCATGCCATAGAAAAGCTTCAACAGATTGGTGCAATACCTGTAACTTGTTCAGATTCAAAAGGTACTATACATGACTCAAGAGGTGTGGATTTAGACCTTTTAAAAGAGTTGAAACTAGAAAAAAGAGTATCTTTAGAAGAGTATGTAAAAGTTCACCCAGAGGCACGATATATTCCAGTTTCTGAATATCCAGAAGACGGTCATGCTGTTTGGGATATACCTTGTTATGCGGCTTTTCCATGTGCAACACAAAATGAGCTAAATGGTTTTGATGCTCAAAATCTAATTGCAAATGGTTGTATCAGTGTTACCGAGGGTGCTAATATGCCATCAACTCCAAAAGCAGTTAATGATTTTTTATCACATAAAATTTGTTTTGCCCCAGCAAAAGCTGCCAATGCTGGTGGTGTTGCTGTAAGTGAATTTGAGATGTCTCAAAATGCAGCGATGGCTAGATGGAGTTTTGATAAAGTTGATGAGAGATTGAAAACAACAATGCAACAGATTTGTAAAAGGGTTGCACTTACTGCAAAAGATTATGGTGTTGAGGGTAATTATGTTGATGGTGCAAATATAGCAGGGTTTAAAAAAGTTGCCGATGCTATGATAGCTGAAGGTATATAATAAAAAATGATTAAAAAACTAGTTCTATTATCTTTATTTTTAGTATCTTTTGTATTTTGTGATAGTATAAAATATTCACCTTTTATAGATGCCCAACTTCAGATGGTCTATAAAATGAATGATGCAAATATAACTCAAAGTGAGATAAAAAAACTAGTTGCCAAACAGGAACTTAGTTATGAACATGCTCTTAGTGAGTTGATGAGTGAAAAACAAGAATATATCAAAGGTTTAAGTTTTTATGATTCTAAAATATTTTCACTAAAGAAGATTATCTCTATCAATAAAAGGGCTGCAAATAGTTATGCTGTATTAAGAGATGAAGTTCAACTAAAATCTTATAAAGTTGTTAGAAGTCAAAATATAATGGTTAGGGATGTTTTACTTGCTCTTGATAGCCCAAATTTAGATACATTTGAAAAGAAATTAGATGCATGTGTTTCTAAAAATCAAAATGAATTAAAAAAACTATATGAGGTGGATTATACAGATAAACTCGCTCTTAAACCCATATATGCAACACTAAAACAAGCCCAAAAAAATATAAGAGAGTTTTACGCCTTAAAAGATATAAACAATGATATGATAAATAATCTTTATAAATTAAAAAATAAGATGTATAGGTTAAATAAATATAGTAAATATCATCTTATAAAACCTGTAGTGTTTATAACCTCTTTAGGTGTGGTTGAAGTGATTGATAAAATTTTGCAACCTTATGGTTTGAGTGTTGTAAAACTTGTTTTTATTATGATTATGTCTATGTTGATATATATTTTTAGAAAGATTATATATGTTACTTTAGAATCTTATATATTGAAGATAGATATTTTAGATAGGTATTCTCATCAAATACTTGAAAAATTAAGAAAACCGATAGAGTTGACAGTAATTATTATAAATTTAAACATGATAGTTTATATCTATAATGATTTTAGTAATACACTCATAGCTTCAAGAATTTTCAATATTATTTATGGATTTTTATTTACTTTGATGATATATAAAGTATTAAACACAGTAGCTAGTATAAAATTAAATGAGATAAGTCAAAATAATAAGAAAATAAAAAATGAACTTATAAATGTCGGTATAAAAATTTTAAATTTTGTAATAATTATGATAGGGTTACTTTTAATTTTATATTTTGCTGGTGTTGATTTAACTGCTGTACTTAGTGGTTTGGGAATTGGTGGTTTTGCAGTTGCGTTTGCTGCAAAAGATACTATTTCAAACTTTTTTGGTACATTATCTATACTTTTTAGTGATGTTTTTTCACAAGGTGATTGGATAGTTATAGATGGACATGAAGGTGTTGTTGTAGAACTTGGTCTTAGAGTGACTACTATAAGAACTTTTGATAATGCACTTATAGCTATACCAAATGGTACTTTTGCATCTAAAGATATAAAAAATTGGGATAAAAGAAAATTAGGTCGTAGAATAAAGATGAATATCGGAGTAAAATATGACTCTAAATCTGTTGATATTAAAAATGCTGTGAGTGATATCAGGGAGATGTTAAAACAACATCCAAAAATAGCTACAGATAAAACCCAATATAAATATGAAAATATTAAGGGAGCTAAACTTGTTTCTCGAGATGATCTTGATGGCGTTAAAAAAACGCTATTGGTATATTTGGATTCATTTGGTGATTCTAGTATAAATATTTTAATATATTGTTATTCCAAGTCTGTAATTTGGCAAGAATGGTTAGAAACAAAAGAGGATATTATGCATAAAATTATGGAAATACTACATAAAAATAATCTTGAGTTTGCATTCCCATCACTTTCAATCTACAAGGAACCTATGGAGAGAGATTTAGAAAATGATAAAGCTTGAATCTAGTAGGTGTATCCGTTCTTTAACTAAAGAGAGTGGATGCAATAAATGTGAAGTTATATGTCCAACTAATGCGATTGTAGTTGGCTCAAATCCACTTCCTAGTATAGATTTTTCGGCATGTGTGGCATGTGGGGCTTGTGATGGGGTATGCCCAAATGAAGCTTTACCTCTGGATAACTTTTCTGTAGTAGATTTTTTCTTTGATTTTGTAAAAGAATCTAATGGTGGTTTTATAAGTTGTAAAAAGAATGTTCCATGTATTGCGGCTTTAAGTGTTGAGTATCTTATATCTATGGCTATTTTGAAAAAAAGAGTTATTTTAGATATTGGACATTGTAAAACTTGTGAGATAGCTTCAACTTGTTATCCTCAGATAGTTAAAAATTATGAAGAAGCTGAGTATCTTCTTGAAGCAATGCAAAGTGATGCAGAAATAAAGTTACATAAAGTTGCTTACAAACCACTTGAAAATACTAAAAAAGATGCTAACAGAAGGGAGTTTCTTCAATTTGTCAATTTAGATACTGTTATAAAAACTTCAAGAGAGTTTGAAAAAGAGGTTAAAAAAGCAACGGATGAATTGGTTGCGCATACTTTAGAAAAATCAGATATATCTCTTTTACGACAAAAAAGGATACCTCAAAAAAGGAAAATCTTTTTTACAGCTATTAAAAGGGTAAAAAAACCAGCAGTTTATCATGTTGTAGATGCAACAGAGGTTTCTTTTACCTCTCAAAAACTTTTGGATAAAAAGAGTTGTACTGCATGTCAAATGTGTTATAGATTGTGTCCGACAGGAGCTTTGAGTTCAGATATAAAAAATTCAAAGATAGATTTTGATCCGTTTCTTTGTATAAAGTGTAATACTTGTCATGATGTTTGTGAGGTAGATGCTATCACTCTTTCTCCATCATACAATATAAAAGAGTTTTTTGAGCCAACCGTGCAAAATCTTATCTCTTTTAAAGTTTTAAGATGTGATGAATGTGGGATGCTTTTTAGTACAAATTCTGATGATAAACTTTGTAATAGATGTAAAATAACATGAAGATGCTATTTGACTGTGTGAAATAGGAAGTTATAACACAATTGCCAGATAAATGAACTTACAATCCCAGCTGCAAAACCAGCTATGATGTCATCGCCCATAACTCCTATGCCACCTTTGGCTTCTCTGTCAATCCTACCTATAATAGATGGTTTAGCAATATCAAAATATCTAAAAAGTATAAATGATAATATGGACTGGATTAAAAAACCATTTTCCCACATGCCAAGTTCACTGGTTGTTATACTTATCGCAGGTGCAACACTTAGGGCAAACCACATCCCTGCAAGTTCATCAATAACTATCCGTTTATCATCATGGATACCACTTTTTTCTTCGTACTTATTTATCTCTTTTATGGCTATAATACTGATAAGAACAGAAGCTAAAAATAGTGTCTGAGCATCAAAATATATAAGTATTAGCATTCCTAGTGGTAAAGAAACTAAAGTTCCCATAGTCCCCGGTGCTTTTGGAAAAAGTCCACTGTATCCTAAAGTTATAAAAAACCAATTCATTGAAATTCCTATGTAAGTGATGTTGTTTGATAAAGTTTCATAAGTTCAAGATAAAAATCTTTCTCTGTATGCTCTTTTAATAACCCCTCAATAGGGAGTAAATCTGCATATAATTTTTCAAGATTTTTAAATCTTTCTGGAAGTAGCTTAGAAAGTAAAAATGCTGAAATCTCTTTTCTTATAAGTACAGCAGGTGGCAATAAACCAGCTTCTAATAGTTCTCTTATGGAGTCAGAATGATATGAAATATGGTGATGTTGACCATGTGGGCATGTTGTTTTACTAACAAGTGTAGTACACTGGTTACAATATACATATTCGCTTTCTAGTTTTATCTCTATATCTATGCCAATTACACTATCTATAATAGATTTATCAGAGTTTGCATCATAAAACATACCAAGACCTGTATGGTCTCTGCTTATAGTTAGTCTATCGCAACCGTAATTTTTTGCAACTATAGCATTTATAATAAGTTCATTATACCCTGCAAAAATATAGCTTTTTTCAAGAGGTACTAGCACCACTCTATTTTTTGGTAGAAAATTATTTATAAAAAATTCTAAAGTCTCTTTTCTTATATCATAGCTAAGGTTTTTGTTGTCATATGGTTTTAGTAAAAATATAACAAGTAAATCTGTGGTGTCAAGTGCTTGTCTTATCAATCTTTCATGCGCACGATGAAGTGGATTTGCTGCCATTATTAAAGCAGTGGTATGTTTTGCATTGATAACTCTTTTTGCTTTACTTATAATCTCTTTGTTTTTCCAATTTTGATTGGATGATAGGTTTAAAAGTTTGTATTCACCACTTACAGCCCAAGAACCGAGTCTGTGCATGGCATTTTTTACTTCAGGATATGTTAAATCATCAGTCCCAAAGATATGTTTTGCTCTTTTGTTTGGGTCTGTTTGAAAAACCTCATCTACTAGAAGTGTAGCAAACTCTTTACCCTCACAAAGTAGAGTAATCTCTTCACCTTTTTGTAAAGATTTTATAACCTCTTCATTTTTTGCCCCTGAAGGAGCTAGGATAAATGGTAGAGGAAATGTTTTTCCATCTATTAGACCACTAGATATGATAGAGTGTTTTTCTTTTTTGCTCATTAGACCATTGAGTGGTTTTAGAAGTCCACATTTTACCAACTCAAGTGCAGAAGCAGCTTGTTTGTCTATATATATAGTTTTATTTTTTCTTGAGGATGTCATATTTTTTTCGTTTTTCCCATAAGCTTTTACGAGAAATTCCCAGTTTTTTAGATAGTTCTGTGTCTGGGAATTTTTGTTGATAATTTAAAACTATAAATTTAACATAATCTTCTATAGATAAAATCTCACCTTTATCAAAGATATTGTTGTCACTTTTTATCTCTAAAACTTCATATTCTACATCTTCGATTTTATCATTACTTGAAATGATTGCTTGTTTGCCCTTGATAACTTCTCCAAAAGCCTTTTTTTCAGTTTTTCTAAGTAGATGATAATCTATAATATATATGATAGAGTTTTGTGGTAGTGATGAGATTTCATTTATAGCTTTAGAATCACTGAGCGTTACAAAATTTATTGGTAAGTTTTTTATATGAGCATGATTAAAAGCAAAAGCATCTGCATATTTTTGAAAATTAGATGAAATATATATAGGTAGTTCTATATTTTCATGATCATAATTATTCGTTATTGAAGAGAAGGAGTGAGTTAAATATTTTTCATATGCTTCATTTCTCTTTTTTAGTTTTTCATAGTCTTGATAATGGTGTATTGTTCTTACAAGCTCTTCAATCATAAATGGTTTTAAAATGTAATCTTTAGCTCCAGCCGCAAGAGGTTTTGAAACTGTATCGTTACTGATATATGAAACCATTAAGATTATAATTGATGATTTAAATGTTTCAATAACAGGGTTAAAGTCTTGTCCATTAATGTTAGTTGAGAGTAAAACAACATCGTAATTATTGCTTTTTATGGCATCTTTTGTAGATGTACACATCTCGCAGTTATGTCCTAGCTCACCAAGTTTTGTGGCAATACTTTGTGCCAGATAAATCTCGTTTTCTATAATCAGTATTTTCAATCTTCCACCTTAAAGTTTTCTTGTTTTGTCCAATCAAAATATTGTAAATTTGCATTTGCTATAACACCAACACCTTCACCTCGACCAATAAAGCCAAGTTTTTCGGTGGTTGTTGCTTTTATATTTACTTTTGCCATATCTATATTTAATATATGTGCAATGGTTTTTCTCATTTGTAATTTATACTTACCTATGCGAGGTTTTTGAGCTGCAATGGTTAAATCTGTATTTATAATCACAAAACCAAAATTGTATAGTTTTGTAACAACTCTTTTTAGTAATTTTTTTGAATCAATCCCTTTGTATTCATCAGAAGTGTCTGGAAACATCATCCCAATATCTCCCATACCAGCAGCTCCTAAAAGTGCATCTATAAGAGCGTGTATTGCTACATCACCATCACTATGTGCTTTAAAACCAAAATCACTATCAATTTTAATTCCACCTAAAAACATTGTAGTGTTTTCATCAAAAGCATGTACATCAAAACCTGTACCACTAAGTGTATCTTTTGATGGAGGAAGGAGACATGGAATTTTGTTTAGGTCTTGTATGTGGGTGATTTTATGTGCATCTTCTTCACCTAAAATAAATGCTCTTGAACCACCATTTGCGACAATAGCACTACTTTCATCTGTAAATTCTTCATCTGTCTTTAGTGCATTGATTAATGTTGATGTTTTTGAGAGTTGTGGGGTTTGGATTCTTTTTACTTTGTCTCTGTCTATTGTTCTGTCTTCATAAACTATAGTGTCTGTTAGTTTTAGATACGGTACAACACAATCAGCATTTGAACTTTTTTGGATGATTTTTTTTAAAAAATCTTCACTTATACAGGCTCTAGCTATATCACTTACAAGTACAAATTCACTTTCAACTTCAACAAGTGCATTTTTTAAAGATGCTTGTCTTGTATCTCCACCTTGTATAAAAGTGAAATTTGCATAATTTTTCATAAATTCTATATCATCGCTAGAAGAGGTTATAATAATTTTTGAAAAAAGTTGAGTTTTTTCTAGTTTTTGTGCTACAAATTGCCACAAAGGCTGACTTTCTATCCTAAGCCATTGTTTTTTAACATCTAGTTCAAATCTGCTAGAACTCCCAGCTGCAAGTAATATAAGTGTTAAATTTGACAACAAAACTCCTAGTTTTTAAAAAGTGTTACGAAATTATACACATCAAAGCTTTTTTTATCTTTATACTCTTTTTTGTATTGGCTAAATTATACGATGTAAAATATGGATTAATGATACTTTAATGTTATTTGATTATATTTCCAATAGTTATAATTTTTTAGGAGAGAGTATGAGATCTTCATGGGTAGAAAAAAGAAAAGATGATCCTGTTAGAACACAGATGTATTATGCGAAAAAAGGTGTCATCACTGGGGAGATGGAGTATGTTGCAAAAGTTGAAAACTTATCCCCTGAATTAGTTCGTTCAGAGATAGCTCGTGGAAGACTTATTATCCCTGCAAATGTAAATCACACTTCATTAGAGCCAATGGCTATAGGGATAGCTAGTAAATGTAAGATAAATGCAAATATTGGTTCGTCTGCAATAGCTAGTGATGTTCAAGGTGAGATAGAAAAAGTTCAGGTTTCACAACATTACAAAGCAGATACAGCAATGGATCTGAGTACTGGTGGTGATTTGGATGAAATTAGAAGTGCAGTTATAGCAAACTCTAAAATCCCAATTGGAACAGTGCCAATCTATCAAATACTTCACGATGTTGGAAATAAGATAGAAGATTTAAGTATAGAGGTTATGCTTGAAGTTTTAGAGCGTCAAGCGAAGCAGGGTGTGAGTTACTTTACTATCCATGCTGGTTTTTTACTCTCAACTATGCCAAAAGTTGCAAAGCGTAAGATGGGGATAGTTTCTCGTGGTGGAAGTTTGATGGCAGCATGGATGATGCATTACCATAAAGAAAACCCATTTTTTAGTGCTTATGATGATATACTTGACATTTGTGCAAAATATGATGTTGCCCTCTCTTTAGGTGATTCACTTCGTCCCGGATGTTTAGCAGATGCTAGTGATGATGCACAGCTTGGTGAGCTTAAAGTTTTAGGTGAGCTTACACTTCGTGCTTGGGAGAAGGATGTTCAGGTTATGATAGAAGGACCGGGGCATGTGCCATTAAATCAGATTGAGAGAAATATGAAGATACAAAGGGAGCTTTGCCATGAAGCACCTTTTTATATTTTAGGGCCTCTTGTAACTGACATCGCTGCTGGGTATGACCATATATCTAGTGCAATTGGTGCTGCTGTTGGTGGTTGGCATGGAGCGAGTATGCTTTGCTATGTAACACCAAAAGAGCATTTAGGTTTGCCAAATGCTGATGATGTTCGTGAAGGGATTATTGCATATAAAATCGCTGCACATGCCGCTGATATTGCTAGAGGTCGTAAAGGTGCAAGAGATGTTGATGATGAGATGAGTGATGCAAGATATAACTTTAATTGGGAAAGACAGTTTGAGTTAGCCCTTGATAGTGAGAGAGCCAGAGAGTATCATGATGAAACACTTCCTCAAGATGTTTTTAAAGAAGCAGAGTTTTGTTCTATGTGTGGACCTAAATTTTGTTCATATAAAATTACTCAAAATATTATGGATAATCCAGAAGCTATCCAAAAAATAGCTGATGAAAATAGCCTTAGCAAAGCTCATTAAAAGAAATTGATATTAAATAAGATAATATTTGTCTTATTTAGGTATCATTATAAAAATCAAATTAATAAAAAGGAAAGTATATGATGACTGAAGAAATTGTCAAGTCAGCTCTTAGTAAAGTTATGTATCCTGGTTTTACCAAAGATATAGTAACTTTTGGATTTGTAAACAATATAAAAATAGATGGGGATAATGTAACATTTGATGTTGAAATCACTTCATCTGCACCAGAGGTTTCTCAGCAAATCTTTGATGATTGTACAACTGAATTAAAAGCAGTTGGTGCTACAAATGTAACTCCTGTTATAAAAGCACCTAAAATGCCAAAAGAGTCTTCATCTCGTGGGAAAAATATAACTCCACAAGTGAAAAACTTTTTAATGGTAAGTAGTGGTAAAGGTGGTGTTGGTAAAAGTACAACATCTGTAAATATTGCTATCTCTCTTGCTAAGATGGGATTAAAAGTCGGTCTTTTAGATGCTGATATTTATGGCCCAAATATTCCTCGTATGTTAGGTGTAGCAGATATTCGCCCAGAGGTTGAGGGAAATAGAGTTTTACCTATCAAAGCTTATGGTTTAGAGATGATGTCTATGGGTAGTCTTATGGAAGAGGGTCAATCTCTTATCTGGCGTGGTGCTATGATTATGAAAGCTATTGAGCAGTTTTTAAGAGATATTTTATGGTCTGATCTGGATTGTTTAGTTATAGATATGCCTCCTGGAACTGGTGATGCTCAACTTACTTTAGCTCAAAGTGTACCTGTAACTGCTGGTCTGACTGTTACAACTCCTCAAGCTGTTTCACTTGATGATTCTCGTCGTTCACTAGATATGTTTAAAAAGTTAAATATTCCTATAGCTGGAATTATTGAAAACATGAGTGGTTTTATCGCTCCTGACACTGGCGTGGAGTATGATATTTTTGGTAAAGGTACATCAACACCGATGGCTGAAGAGTTTGATACTGAAATTATCGCTGAAATTCCAATTGAACCGAGCATTCGTGAAGGTGGAGACACTGGTCAACCTATCACATTTGTAGCTCCAAATTCTGAGAGCGCAAAACGATACATGAAAGCTGCTGAGTCTATCTGGGCTATGATAGAGAAGATAAATGAAGAGGGTGGAGTAGATAACGAAGCTGTTCAACCAACAACACCTCCTGGTGTTTCTGCTTGTTCTATGTAACAAGTTGATGGGACTTTTGTTCCCATCTTAAATCTCTTTGTTATCAAACATCTCCGCTTTAAATTTAACTATTTTATTTCTTCCTGTATCTTTTGCTACATATAATGCTGTATCAGCATATTTTATACATTTCCAGATGGTATCGCCGTCTGTTGGATATTTTGCTATACCTATACTTATAGTCTTAAACATACTCTCACCTGGTCCAACATTGAACTCAATAGCAGCAAATCCACTATGAATATTTTTTGCAACCATCATTGCACCTTCGTCAGTAGCATTTTGAAGTAAAAGTATAAACTCTTCACCACCATATCTTATTGCCATGTCAGAGTTTCTTATGTGTTTTTTAAGAAGTTTACCAATCTCAACTATAACCATATCGCCAACATCATGTCCGTAAGTATCATTGACCTGCTTAAACCAGTCAACATCTAACATCATTATGTGGTATGTCTCTTTGTTTCTATCTGCTTGGCTCATAAATTTTTCTATGAACTCTTCTAAAAATCTTCTGTTATATAGTCCTGTCATACCATCTTTTAGAGATGTTTGTCTGAGTTTTTCCATCAGTAATTTGCTCTCTATCACAGGTTTTGCAGCTTCAAGGTAGTTTTTAAGATGTGGTATTGTGTTTGTTAAATTTTCTATGTCATGTTCATTTTTAGCTACCATAGAAACAACTATAGAGTACTCATCATTTATATTGTAAAAAAAACAAGAGTATTCTATGTTTGAATTTATGCATGATTGGCAAAGATTTTTGAATTCTGTAGATACAATGTTTGTTTCTGTTCTATATGCTCTACATTCAAGTGCATTTTCATCCACAGTTGAGCTACATATATTTTCTGCTATTGAAGTAAAGATTGTTTCTCTAGTTCTTTTTTTATCATTTATCTCATATAAAGCAAAGCTGTTAATATTGTACTTTTCTTGAAAAACATTTACTATTCTTGAGTAAACAATATTTTTAGACATATCAAGTTCTATTGTTTTCTTAAATTTATATATATCTGCCAACTCTTTTATGATTTGGTTTGCCTCATTTAAAGGGTTATTTGAATTCACTTTATTTTTTGGAGCAAAAGTAGCAAGAGATTGTCTTACATCACCAAAAGTTTCTTGTATTTTCGCAAAAAGTGTATTCATCTGCTTTATGATATTTCCAGCTTCTCCATCTAGTGTTGTGCTGAAAGTGTGTGTAAAATCACCATTAGAAGCTTTTTGAATCCCATTTTTTAAGGTTGAAAAAAGTTTTGTAAAGGGTGTTATGTAGTAATTTATCAATAATAACATAACAACAACAAATAAAAGATTTATACCTATCATTTTAAATAATGTTAACATCCCCTCGGTTCTTAGACTGCTTATATCAAATTCCATACTTATAGCACCAAGTGTTTCTCCTTGTTTAACATCATGACAACTTAAACAGTTGGTTGTTTTTGTTCTGTTTGTTGCAATGTAAGGTATAGTAACTCTTAGGATAACTTTATTTAAATCTTCTGTTAGTTTTTTTTGAATTTTCCCAGTTTTTAAAACCTCTTGATCTATCTTATCTCGCATTGTTTCATCGTTGAAACCTTTACCATATTGTTTTATAACATTTGCACCTCTTACAATCCAAAGTGATTTTATCTCTTTGTTTGATGATATTTGCTCTAAAAAGTATTCCCTTTTTGACATAATTCCATTAACCATATGAGCGGTTAAGCCATCTTTTACTATATTTGCTACCATTTTTGATTTTTCAAATGCGCTAGAGACGCTTGTATCTCTAAAATTAAATACAACATTTGCTAGATTTGCAAGACCAAGGAGGAGGAAGATAAAGGCAACTAATAGTAAGATTTTTGATTTTGTTTTCATATTTAATTCACTTTGTTAAAAATTGTTGGCATCATTATAAGGGAATTTCTATTAAAATAAGATTATTCAACAGTGACACTTTTTGCCAAATTTCGTGGCATATCAACATCGTTTCCAAGTCTTATGGAAATCTCAAGTGATAGGAGTTGAACTACAACCATCATCTCAAAAAATTCAAGCATATAATCTTGGCATGTGGAGATAGGGATGAAGTCATCAGCCTTGTCAAATTCCATCGCACTGATAGCACAGATGGTAGAATCTCTTGCACTTAACTCCTCCACATTACTTTTAGCTTTATCATATAAAAGGTGTTGAGGAAGTAGGGCGATTGTAAAAAGTTCTGGGTCTGCTAAAGCGATTGGACCATGTTTCATCTCTCCACTTGGGTAACCCTCTGCATGAAGGTAGCTTATCTCTTTTAGTTTTAATGCACCCTCTAGTGCAAGTGGAAAAAATATATCTCTGCCTATGAAGAAAAAACCGTGTCCGTGTAAGTATCTTTTTGAGATTCGTTTTATCTTTTCATGTAGAGTGTCTGCTACTTTAACAGAGGTTGGGATATGCCTTATAAGTGAGATTTGTTTTGCAAGTTCTTTAATTTCAATAGATTTTTTTAGTTGAGCGATATAAAGGCTTAACATCCAAAAAACTGTTACTTGTGTAGCAAAAGCTTTTGTAGAAGCTACACCTTTTTCAACTCCTGCACGAGTTAATATACAAGCATCAGCTAGTCTTACCATAGATGAGTTGTCAACATTACAAATCACTAGAGTTTTAAGACCTGCATTTTTTGCCATTTTTAGTGTTTCAAGTGTATCAGCAGTTTCACCACTTTGGCTGATTACTACAAAAAGAGTATCTTTTGTCATGATTGGGTTTCTGTATCTAAACTCTGAGGCAATTTCAACTGAAGTTTTAATTTTTGCATATCTTTCAAAAAGGTAAGTTGCACTGAGTGCTGAGTGATAAGAAGTTCCACATGCACAAAGTTTTATCTCATTTATTCCATCAAATAAAGATTTATCAAATTCATCAAAAATCACTTCATTGTCGTGTAGTCTGCCAAGAAGTGTATCTGCTATCACATTACTTTGCTCATAAATCTCTTTTTCCATAAAAAATCTATATCCATCTTTTTGTGCTGATAGTTTGTTGGTAGAGAGCGTTTTAAAAGTTGGTTTTTTTTCTTTTTTTTCTTTATCAAATATAACTATTTTATCATTGCTTACATAACCCCAATCACCATCTTCAAAGTAGTTTACTTTTGTTGCATGACCTATAAGAGGTGTGTCTGAAGAGGCGAAATATTTTTCATTGTCTTCATCAACTCCAACGAGCATAGGGGAGCCATTTTTTGCAAAAAAGATAGTGTCTTTTTGAGCTTTTGTCACAAGTAAAATAGCATAAGCTCCTTCTAGCTCATCTATGGTTTTTTCAAATGCTTTTAGTGGATCTTTTGTGTTTGAGAGGTTTTTTTCAAATTGATGAACAATTACTTCTGTATCTGTTTGGCTTAAAAATATTACACCGTCATTGATAAGTTTTTCTTTAAGTTGTGCATAGTTTTCTATGATACCGTTATGAACCACATAAGAGCTTTCTCCTAAATGTGGATGAGCATTTAATTCTGTTGGTTTACCATGTGTTGCCCACCTTGTGTGACCAATCCCAGCCGCAAATTTTTCAGTTATAAAATCTTTGGTTTTTTCTTCAAGGTTTATGAGTTTGCCAACTGCTTTAAAAGAGGAAAAATTTCCATTTTCAAGAACTGCTATACCAGCAGAGTCATATCCTCTGTATTCAAGCTCTTTAAGACCCTCTAAAAGTATCTCTTTTGTATTTTTTTTACCTATATATCCGACTATTCCACACATTTGTTTTCCTGTTTTGTTAAAAGTTTATAAATTTTTGTGACATTATCACATATATTGTTTTGTTTTTCCATTAAGAAACTATCACGAACTTTATATTTTGTTGAATGAATTTTCGCTGTTACTATGTTGATATTAAGTTCTTCAAAACAGTTCATAACATAAGCTAAAAGACCCCTTTGATTGGTTGTGTTTATTGTTAATTCTGCATGTGTTAATGAGTGCTGACAATCTATGTTTATCTCTTGAGTTTTAATCATTATGTCGTGTAGTTGAACATGTTGAGACATATCAAAAGCTTTAAATATTATATCTTCTATTCTCATTAATTCATTGCTGTTAATATTTTTTATAAATTCAATTTTAAAGTATTTAACATCATCAAAAAGTGTAAAAATCTCCATAGAGGCAACATCAAGATAGCTAAGAGTTCCAAGAAGGTAGCCTATATTTAGAGGTATTTTTCTGAAAATTTCAATACTTAGTGAATCTTTTATAGATATATTAAAATCATATTTTTTAGTTTGTTTTGCTTTTTGTGCAATACTTATGATGTCAAGTGGTGTATGTTTGAAAAAAAATAGATTTGACTCAATGTTTATAACTTTTTTTTGTAGCAATCTAGGTAAGCTTTTAAATTGAGTTAAATTTTTAACCGTTTTTTCTCTATTTAATCGTTTTGTAGCATCTGTAATTCTGTCACTATTTTGAACAATCTCTAAAGAACTTTTGTAAAGGTCGTGCAGTAGTTTTGAATTAAAAGAGTTAAATAAATCACCACCAACACCATTTATATCGGCATAGGTTAAGATATAAAGTAGTTTTAGGTTTTTTTCATCTTGGATTTTTGACATAAATTTATATAAAGTTTTTTCGTTATGGATATTTTCCTTAAAAGCTACATTACTCATGAGTGTATGATTTTTAATAAGAATGATAGCTCTTTGGGTTAGTTCATCTTTTAGTTTTAAATGTTTTGCAAATGGTACGATAAGTTTTGCTCCAACTTCCCCATGGTCTTGCTTTCTTCCTTTACCTGTATCGTGTAATAAGGTGACGATTTTTAAAAGAATTTTTTCATCATTTGTCAACTCATCATACAATGTTTTTATAAAGTCTTCTTGTATATTTTCTAATGCTTCAACAGATTTTATGGAATGAATATCAACAGGATAGTGATGATACCCATCAAATTGAGGAAGATGCATAACTTTTCTAAAGTTTGTAAAAAGATGGTGCAGTATCCCAGCATCATAAAAAAGTTTTAAAAAACAGTACATATTTTTTTTTGCAAAAAGCTCTTTTAGAAGTAAGTAAGTTTTTGTTTTTAATGGATGTGTTATCTTTGCATATGTAAATTGGTTTAAAAAACCAGCATCAAAATGGTATGGTTTGTCTTCTAGTGAGATTAAAATCTCTAAAAGGTTGTTTATGGGTTGTATATTTAGGTTAAAAGAGGCATAAATCCTACTTTCAAGCTCATAAATACCTTTAGTTATACGGTTATGTCTAAAGCGTTTTATATAACTTCTATCAACCAAATATGGTCGTATCATCTTCTTAACAAAAATTTGGGTAAAGTTACTGATGCGCCACTGAGCTTGTAGAACTTTTGTTGCCATTTTTCTGTCATCTTTAAACCCCAGTATCTTCGTGACTTGTGGCATATGTTCAAGTAAAAGCCTATCTTCTTGCTTGTTTGTTATGAGATGTAAGGCACTTCTAACTCTAAAAAGAAGTTCCAGTGCTACTCTATACTCTTTATACTCATCCTCACTAAAGAGTTTTCCTGTTAACTCCTTTAGGTTTCCAACTCCATATATGATTTGAGCTATCCAAAAAAGTAGTTGAGAGTCTCTAAGTCCACCAACACTCTCTTTTATGTTTGGTTGCATAGAAGTTGGATATTTTTTTCGTCTTATTTGTGCTTCTTGCACTTTTGCCAATATAAACTCTTTTTGATTATGAAGTCTGATTTTTCTAAGTTGCCTCCCAGTTTCATGCCATGTAAAGGATGAACCTGTTATAAATCTTGATTCCATAAGTGCAGTTTTTATGGTTATATCTTCATTACTTGCTTTAAAAAGATCACTTGTTTCATGTACTCTATGACCTAGTTTTAATCCAGAATCAAGTGCCAGATAAAAAAGTTTTTCCATGATTAATTCGGTGTTGTACCCCTCAATATCTTCATAAACTATAAGTATATCTATATCACTGTGGACACAAAGTTGCTCCCTCCCATAGCTTCCAAGTGCTACAATAGCAATAGGGATAGAACCTCGCATAGGTAGGTAATTTCCAAAGATTCTGCGAAGTATGGTTTTATACATAAGGTCTATGATAGAATCTAGCTTTTTTGTATGTTTAACTAGAAAATCTTTTCCCTGAGAACTTTCAAATAGTTGATTTAGGGAACTTTTATACTCATTGATATAAGCTTTAAAAAGTTTACTAAGTTCAAAATCTGAGCCATTTTTTTCTATAATATTTTCTATTTGTAACTTAATATCCAAAAAATATCCCAATAATTTTTTAATATTATAGTATAGTTGTTTTAATTAGATATAATCCTTTTACAATTTTAGGAGATTTTATATGACAATTACTAAAAGAGTAACTTTTATCGCAAAAGAGGGAGATGAAGCTAAAATGAAAGAGCTTCTATCTGCCATGGTTAAGCCATCTCAGGCTGAAGATGGTTGTATATTTTATGAGATATTTCAATATAGTGACAATCCAAGAAAGTTTATGGCGTATGAGTCGTGGAGAGATGAGGCTGCCCTTGATGGGCATAAAGCATCACCACATTATGCAATCTATAAATCTTCTTACGAGCCGTTTTGTGAGAAAAAATATACAGACAATTTAGAGGTTTTAGGCTAAGCCTATTTAATCGTGAAATGCGAAAAGCAGATGCTTTTCAAACTAGAGTATCAGCCATGATATTCTGATAATAATTCAAGGAAAAAAATGTACCTTTTTACAAGTGAAGTAGTAGCCCCAGGACACCCAGATAAATGTGCCGATATAATCGCAGATAGTATAGTTGATGCTTTAATCATAGCTGATCCAGCATCAAGAGTTGCAAGTGAAGTTTTTGTAGCTGGAAAACATGTAGTGGTTGGTGGTGAGGTTACTTCAAAAGCAAACTTATCAACTGCTGATTATGAAAAAATAGTGAAAGATGCCCTTATTGGGATAGGTTATGATGGTAAAGGTGCTTTTACCCATGAGCAATGCCTTTTTCCAGAAGATGTACAAGTTCAAGTACTTTTAAATCGACAATCACCAGATATAAATCAGGGAGTTGATCAAGAAGATGGTGAGACTGGTGCAGGTGATCAGGGAATTATGTTTGGATATGCTTCAAATGAAACAGCTGATTATATGCCAGCAGCGATAACTTATGCAAGAATTTTATCTGATAAAGTTTACCATTATGCACTAAACCATAACCATAAACTTGGTGTTGATATTAAAACTCAAGTTACACTTGATTATGGCACAAAAGAGAACTTTGAAAACTGTGAACCTCAATCTATCCATACCATAGTTGTATCTGCTCCATCACAAGAAGATATGGATATAGAAGAAGTTAGGGAACTACTTCAAGGTTTGATAGATGATGCAGGTTTACCAACTGATTTGTACGACCCTGAAAAAACTATAGTCCACCTAAACCCAACAGGAAGATATGTGTCTCACTCCCCATTACATGACAGTGGTTTAACTGGTCGTAAACTAATCGTTGATAGTTTTGGTGGATATGCACCTATCGGTGGTGGCGCTCAGAGTTCTAAAGACTACACAAAAGTTGATAGAAGTGGACTTTATGCTGGAAGATGGTTGGCTAAACATATAGTAGCTGCTGGATTTGCTAAAAAATGTTCAGTTCAACTTTCCTATGCGATAGGTGTTGCAAAACCAACATCTGTAAGTGTTGATACTTATGGAACTATGTGTGATGGGATTGATGATGATAAATTATCAACATTTGTAAGTGAAAATTTTGCTCTTACTCCAAACTGGATAACAAAGAAATTTGGACTTGATAAGCCAAGTGCAGAGACATTTTTGTATGCTGATGTAGCTGCAAGAGGTCAAGTTGGTCAAAGTGATTACCCTTGGGAAAAACTGGATGCTTTAGAGGTGTTTGAAAAACTAAAATAATTTTTGGAGTTTTAAAATGGAGTATAAAGAGTTAAATAAAGAGAGTGTAATCTCTTATCTTAAAAACATTAGTGAAGTGATGAGATATTTTGGTGAGGATGAACTTCAAGCCAAAGAGATAGGAGATGGCAATTTAAACTTTGTTTATCTTGTAAACTCCAAAACCAACCCCAAAAAAGCACTCATAGTCAAACAGGCAGTTCCATATCTGCGATGTGTAGGTGAGGAGTTTGCTCTTTCAAGGGAGCGAATGACTTACGAGATAAGGGCTTTGAGTGAATTTAAAAAGATAGTGAGTGAGTTTGTACCTGAACTTTACCATGTGAGTGAGGAGATGAGCATAGTTGTTATGCAGTATCTTGACTCTCATATTATTCTTAGGAATGGACTTATAAAAGGTCAGAAATACCCAAATCTAAGTGAACATATCTCAACTTATTTAGCTCAAACACTTTTTAAAACTTCATCTTTGTATCTTAATAGCACACAAAAACGACAACTTATAGATAAATTTAACTCTAACACCGAACTTTGTAAGCTTACAGAAGATTTTGTTTTTACATCTGCTTTTATGGAAGATGAAACAAATGATGCCTCAAATGTAGAGAATAATCCACATGCCAAGAAATTGTTTGAAGATATGGAATTTAAAGAGAAAGTTTTAGGACTAAAATATAAGTTTATGACTTGTAATGATGCTTTACTTCATGGAGATTTACATACTGGCTCCATCATGTTAAATGATAAAGAAACTTTTGTGATAGACCCAGAGTTTGCTTTTGTTGGTCCTTTTGGTTTTGATATTGGAGCTTTGATTGCTAATCTGGTAAACAACTATATCCACCATAGTATAGTTACTACAGATGAAGAGTTTAAAGAGTATCTGCTTGAGAGTATAAAAGAGATACTAGAACTTTTTGAAGTAAAATTTTTAAAACTTTGGAGTGAACAAAAAGACTCAGCACTTATGAGAGATGGCTTCATAGATGAGGCAACAGCACAAAAATTTAGAGAAAAATTTGTAAAAAATATTATAAAAGAGTCCATAGGTTTTGCAGGATGTAAAATGGCAAGACGGGTTTTTGGAGTGGCAGGTGTGGCTGAGATAAGAGGGATAGAGGATAAAGTTTTAAGGCAAAAAGCTGAAGTTATGGCACTTAAGATTTCACGGGAGTTTGTTGTGGGATATGAGAGTGTAGAGAAAGTAGATGATATTTTAGGGATGATTAATGGATGATTTGATTTTAAATGAAAACAATATACAAAATATGATTTTTACTTTCAAAGATAAGCAGGTCATGATAGATAGAGATTTGGCAACTTTTTATCAGGTGGAAACAAAAAGGCTTAATGAACAAGTTAAAAGAAATATTGAAAGATTTCCTGATGATTTCAGATTTCAACTGACAGATGAAGAAAAAAATGAACTGGTCGCAAAATGCGACCGGTTTGAAATGTTAAAACATTCACATACAAATCCATATGCTTTTACAGAACAAGGTGTCTCAATGTTAAGTGCTGTTTTAAAAAGTAAAATAGCTGTAGATATAAGTATAAAAATTATCCGTGCATTTGTAGATATGAGAAAATTTATATTATCAAATAGCTCTTTGTTTTACAGACTTGAACAAACAGAGTTGAAACTTATGCAACATTTAGGATTATAAGATGAATTGTAAAGTAGATATAAAAGACAGTAAAATATATGCACCATTAAAAGATAAATGGTTGGTTTTAAAACCTGAAGAAGAAGTTAGACAAAAATATATTTGCAGATTGGTTAATAGTTATGGTTATGATTTAAAACTTATGACACAAGAGTTACAAGTCAATAACTCTTCAAGGGGTCAAGGTCGTGCTATGGCTGATATTATTGTTTGGAAATCAGAACAAGATAAATTAGAAGAGAATAGCCCAATTATTGTAGTTGAATGTAAAGCAGAATATTTAACAATTCGTGAAGAAGATTATTTTCAAGGTTCAAATTATGCTTCATGGGCAGGAGCTGAATTTTTTGTAACAACAAATTTAAAAGAAACAAAAATATTTCAAGTTGTAAAAGGTAAAATACCAAAACGACTAAAAGAGATTATCGATATTCCAAACTTTTTAATAGTAAATAATGATAAAAAAATTGAAGAGCTTTTAAAACAAACAAAATCATTTACAAGAGATGAATTTTCTAAACTACTTTCTAAGTGTCATAATATCATACGAAATAATGACAGGTTATCTCCTGAAGCTGCATTTGATGAGATAAGTAAAATACTTTTTATAAAAATCAGATATGAAAGAAGCAATGAAAAGGCACAACTTTTTTCATTTGATGAGTTTAGTAAAGATAGAACAAGTTATGAAAAATATAAACCAAAAGATGGATTGGAATTTTATCAGTTTTTATTTGAGCAAACAAAAGAAGAGTTTAAAGATGATGACCTTTTTAGTGAACATGAAAAAATGAGAATAAAACAAGGTAGTTTTGAAGCTATCGTAAAAGAGCTTGAAAAATATAATCTTTCAATAACTTCAGATGATGTAAAAGGTATAGCATTTGAACAGTTTTTGGGTAAAACTTTTAGAGGGGAACTTGGACAGTTTTTTACTCCTCGTACTGTTGTTGATTTTATGAATGATATTTTAGACCCTAAAGAGGGTGAAGTTATATGTGATCCTTGTTGTGGTAGTGGTGGTTTTTTGATAAAATCTTTTGAATATGTAAGAAGTCAAATAGAAAATGATATTCAAAAAGAAAAAGAGAAAATCAAAGAAAAATATTATGATGAAAAGTATGAAAAACTAAATGAAAAAGAACAAGCTAAAATAGATAAAAAAGTAAATAATCTTTTTGCAAAATTAAATAGTGAATTAGATAAAAATATAGAAAAAAGTAGGCTGAGAAATCTATCTTATAACTGTGTATTTGGAACTGATGCCAATCCTCGTATGAGTAGAACTGCAAAGATGAATATGATAATGCACGGAGATGGTCACGGAGGAGTACATCATAATGATGGGCTTTTAAATGTAAATGGTATCTTTGAGAATCGTTTTGATGTGATACTTACAAATCCACCCTTTGGCTCTAGGATAGAAAAATCACTTAAAATTACACAAGAAGATAAACTAACAGATAAAGATAGAATATTAAAATATCAAAAAAGATATGGTGAAGATGTTTATAACAAAGCTCAAAGCCAAATAGATGATAATATAAATAAATCATTGTTAAGTTTGTACGATACTGGAGCTATGAGTAGCTTAACAGAAGTTTTATTTATAGAGCGATGTTTAAATCTTCTAAAAGCTGGTGGAAGAATGGGGATAGTCTTACCAGAAGGTGTATTAAACAATAGTAACTTACAAAAGGTTCGTGACTATGTAGAGAGTAGAGCAAAAATTATACTTATTACTTCTATACCTCAAGATGTATTTATAGCTTCAGGTGCTACTGTTAAGCCTAGTTTAATGTTTTTTAAAAAGTTTACAACAGATGAAGCAAAAGAGTATAAAAAAGTAAAATTAGAAGCTACTAACACTGTAAAAGAAAAGTATCAAGAAGAGATAGACAAAATAGATGAGAAATTATCAAAAAAAGGCAAAGATGCTCTAAAAGCAGATGAAAAGAAAAAGCTAAGAAAAGATAAAAAAGAGATAGAAACTAAAATAGAAGCAGAGATAAAAATAGAGATAAAATTTAAGTTTAACTATGAGATACCAATAGCAGAAGTACAAAAAGCAGGGATTAGCACCACTGGAGCGAAGATAGAAAATGAACTAGAACCACTACAAGTTGAGTTTAAAACTTATAGAGAAAAAAGTAACCTTTGGAAAAGTGAAAAACTAAATTTTGAGTATAAAATAAAAGATAATGAAATAGTTAGAATTTTAGATGATGAAGAATTGAGCTTATGAGTAAAAATATAAAATCTTTTTTATCAAATATAAATCTTATAGAGTTAGATAATTGGAGCGTTCAATATTTATTTAATACTTCATTTTCATATAACGATAACTATAAACTTGTAAAAATAGGTTCATTCCTTAGAAGAAATAAAACTAATATAGATATATTGGATAATAATAGCTATAAAAGAGTAACAATAAAAATAAACAATGGTGGCATCTTTTTAAGAGATATTAAAAAAGGCATTAATATTGGTACAAAAAAACAATTTTTAATCAAAGAGGGTCAATTTATAGTATCTAAAATTGATGCTAGAAATGGTGCATTTGGTGTAATTCCAACAGAACTAGATGACGCAATTATTACAGGTAATTTTTGGACATTTGATGTTGATTATTCGTTAATAAATCCACATTTTTTATCTTTAATTACAACAACAAAAGAATTTATACTTTTTTGTTCAAATGCTAGTAATGGAACAACAAATAGGCATTATTTACAAGAAGAAGCATTTTTAAATGTCAAAATACCACTACCATCTTTAGAAG
>JAMOQK010000053.1 GCA_027064045.1 Sulfurimonas sp.
AAGCAAGGTTCAGACCTTTTAGACATCGAACTTGTTTATAAAGTTAAAGCTGCAGGTATTAACTGGTTAGCTGCTTATATCTCTCAAGATTGGGATAAAGATAAAGGTACTAATAAAGCTGATCACGACGACATCGTTCGTTTCGTAGCTCGTTACAACTTCTAGTAGTAACTTAAAACTACACTGTCGCTAAGACACTTTCCTCAAGCTTTGGCTTGGGGAATCTCTCTCTTTAAAATCATTTTTTTATTTTTTTATCTCAAGGTATGATATTTTTTTGGAGCCACGACTTTAGTCGTGCAAGGTTCTGTTTTAAAACCCTAACAATATGACTAAAGTCGTAGCTCCCTAGATTTAAATTGGACTACAAGTTTAATAAGGTTTTGAGAAAATGCTATAATGTCACAAAGTTAAACTATAAAGAGGTTTATTGTGACAAAGTACGATGTACTAAACTACCTTAGAGAACATTATCAGGAATTTCACAAAAAATATAATGTGGAGAAGATAGGTATCTTTGGAAGTTATGCAAAAGATGAAGCAACACAAGATAGTGATATAGATGTTTTTGTACAGATGCATCCAAAACTTTTAGATATGATAGCTATCAATCAACTTATTGAAGATATTATCTTAGCACTGGAGAGTGGCTATCTCTTGGATGATATAACACATCCAAATAAAGAAAAATATCCTAATCAAAATATTATTCAAATGCTTATACATCAATTTGCATCAAATAAAATTCAAATGAACATATAAGTAAAGATAACAATACGACTAGAATTATAGCTCTAAAATAAATCCAATTTATTTTACTTTTTACTTTTTAGTGTATAATCTTACTCTAAAATTAAAACAAGAGAGAGATGATGAAAATCTTAAAAATAACCATATTGACATTTGTTCTGTTATTTATGACGGCATGTGGAAATAAACTTCCATTTAAAAAACAAGAACCATTGGAAAATGCGGCTTTAGTTTATATTTATGCACCTGATACAGTGACAGCGGGGGAAGATACTCAAACTTATGAATATAGTATCCGTATAAATAATAAACGATATTTAGAAAGGATAGAAGATGGTGAATACCTAGTGTTTAATCTAAAACCATTAACCCTAGACCTGTCTGCTACAAGGGCTCAGGTTGAAGAGCATAAATTAACTGTAACTTTGGAGTCTGGAAAGATATATTATTTTAAAATTCAAAAACAGGATGATGGCACTTTTACTTTTGAAAGAATTGATCCAAGTATAGCTTCAAAAGAGATAGCTAAAACAGGTTTGGCAGGTTCATCAGTAGAAAGTAAAGAAAATATCATAACAGAGTTTGTAAATCCTAAAGATGATAAAAAAGAAGATGTGATGGTAAAAGCAACACAACCAGTACAGCAAGCTCAACCTCAAGTATCTACAGCAACACCAGTAGTGGTACCAGTAGCTCCACAAGCTCCAAAAAGAGCAACAGCTTCTAAACTAGACGAGATAAAAGAAGCATACCAAATGAAAAAAGATGGCGTTATTAGTGATGAAGAGTTTCAAACTATAAAAGCTCAAATATTGGCTAAATAGATGTTAATAGAGATAGAGCAAATTTTGATAAATAGGCTTCAAAATGAGCCTGATGTAGAGTTTGCATATCTCTTTGGTTCATATGTTGATGGCACTTTTAATGATAGAAGTGATGTAGATGTAGCAATTTATTTCAAAAAAATAGATTTTGACACACAATTGAAAATAAACTTTAACTTATCAAGACTATTAAATAAAAAAGTTGATTTAATAGTCTTGAATAAAGTTAAAAATTTATATCTTTTAGATGATATTATTCAAAAAGGTGTACTTTTAAAAGATTCAGAAAAAAGAGTAGATTTTGAATTAAAAAAATATCATCAGATACTAGATTATAAAGAGTTTAAAAAGAGTATAGATGCAGCGTAACATAGAGATAAAGATTGAAAAGATACAAACTTATTTAGATATATTAGAAGAATTTAAAATAGATTGTAAAAAAAGATTTTTAGAAGATGTTATATTTGAAGGAGCATTATTACATTATTTGTATTTAGTTAGTGATAGTTGTATATCGCTGGCAGAGATGGTTATTAAATATAAAAATTATGGGCTTACGCAAAGTTATTTTGATGCTATTATAGTTCTTGGAGAAAAAAAAGTTTTACCAAGAGAATTTGCTTATGAGTTTGCTAGAATTGCATCATTTAGAAATTTTTTAGCACACGATTATGAGAAAGTGGATTATGTAGAGATTTGTGAAAATACTCTAAATAAATTAGATGATATAAAAATATATTTAAAATATATAAAGAAAGTGATATAAAATGTTAATAGACAGTTATGACAGAGTAGTCGATTATATAAGAGTTTCAGTTACTGAGAGGTGTAATTTTAGGTGTCAGTATTGTATGCCTGAAAAGCCTTTTTCTTGGGTGCCTAAAGAGAATTTACTTAGTTTTGAAGAGCTTTTTGAATTTATGAAAGTTTGCATTGATGAGGGTGTTAAAAAAGTTCGTATTACAGGTGGAGAGCCTTTGCTTCGTGAGGACTTGGACAGATTTATCAAGATGATTTATGATTATGACCCATCTATAGATTTGGCGATGACAACAAATGCTTATCTGCTTAAAGGTACAGCGCAAAAACTAAAAGATGCTGGGCTTAAACGGATAAATGTGAGCATAGATACTCTAAAGCCAGAAGTTGCCATAAAAATCGCCCAAAAAGATGTTTTGGCAAATGTTTTAGAAGGTGTTGAAGAAGCACGAAAAGTTGGACTAAAAGTAAAAGTAAATATGGTACCCATGAAAGGTATGAATGCTGATGAGATAGTAGATGTCTTGGAGTATTGTAAAGCTCGTGATATGAGTGTAAGATTTATAGAATATATGGAAAATCAATATGCTTCAAAAGAGATTTCAGGGATGAAATCAGATGAACTTTTAGGTGTTTTATCAGAAAAATATGAGTTTAGTGACGATGGTTTTGATGGTAGTAGCCCATCTCATTACTATACCATGAAAGATGGTTATAGATTTGGGATTATTGAACCTTATGGGGATGATTTTTGTAAACAGTGTAATCGTATCAGATTAACTGCTGAGGGTAATCTGATACCGTGTTTGTATTTTGATGAGGCTATGAGTATAGCTAAATCTGTAAGAGAGGGTGACATCAAAGCAGCTGCTGCAGTTTTAAAAGAGGTTGTCAGAACAAAACCAGAGAAAAATCGTTGGGGTGGGGATGAGAGTGAAGTCTCAACTCGTGCTTTTTATGAGACAGGTGGATGATATATCTAGTAGAACATTTTTACTCCATTCAAGGTGAGGGACAATTTGTAGGCACTCCGTCACTCTTTTTTCGCTTTGGTGGATGCAACATGAGATGTGAAGGTTTTGGTTGCAGTGAGATAGCACCTGATGGCAGTAAAATCATTGGTTGTGATACTGTTTATGCTGTAAATAAAGAACATTTTTCAAAAAATTGGGTAAATATCACAACAGTAGATCAACTTTTAACTATTTTAACTCTTTATGAACTCCCACATGCCGTAGATATAGTTTTAACAGGTGGAGAACCTTTAATCTATGCAAATGATGAGATATTTATAGATTTTTTAGAGCAACTTCACAAAAGAGGTCATAGGATAACTTTTGAGACGAATGGTTCTCTGGCAGTTGATTTTGCTAAATATCCAATCTTTAAAGAGTGTATATTTGCTTTATCTGTTAAACTTTCAAACTCAAATGAGCCATACAAAAAGAGGATAAATCCAGATGCCATCTACTCTTTGGCAACTTACTCAAAAGATGCTTTTTTCAAGTTTAGCATAGATGAAGAGTCTATAAATCTTGGACTTGAAGATGAGATAACTGAGATAATAACTCATGCACCAAAAACCAAAGTTTATTGTATGCCTTTAGGTGGAAATAAAGCAGAGGTTGAAAAAAATACTCAGCCTCTAATAGAGTTTTGTAAAGCAAAAGGGTATAATTTTTCAGATAGACTTCATATAAGAGTTTGGGATGAAAATAAGGGTGTGTAATGATAATAAGAAAACTTTTTAAATTTGAAAATGCTCATGTGGTTCGTGGTTGCTCAACTCTAAAGTGTAGAAGTTCACTTCATGGACACTCTTATAAAGTAGAGTTGCTTTTTGAATCAAACTTTTTAGATAATGCAGAGATGGTTTATGATTTTGGTTTGATGAAGCAAAATATGAAAGCTCTTGTGGATAGTTTTGATCATGGAGTTACCATTTGGAATGGGGATGACAAAGAGTATATAAAAGATATAAAAAAACACTCTCAAAGGTGGGTAGAGTTGCCAGTTTCTCCATCATGTGAACAGCTTTCGCGTGTTATATTTGTGATGATAGATAAACTTTTAGAACTCACAAAAGGTGTAAATGGGGAAAAAGATGTAAAACTATACAGTATCATAGTTCATGAAACAGAGACAGGATATGCACAGTGTTTTAAAGATGATGCTTACTCAGAGGCTATGGGATTGATAAATCTTGATGAGATTATTTTTTCTCAAGAGGTTATAAATGACTGGGCAGATAGTAAGCTTTTTGAAAAAATAAAAAATAACGAGAGCTTTTTAAATCCATCTAGTGTTTAGAGTATTTCAAATAGCTGTTTTTCTGGAAGCTTGTTGTAAGCTTTTTTTAGGTAAAATTCGCTTCATAAAAATCTGCACCCATACGGATTTAAAAATATATAGTTATTCGTACACAAGACGAGTAGCAAAGGACAAAAAATGAAAAAAGATATTCACCCAACTTTAGTAACTTGTACAGTTACATGTGCATGTGGAAACACATTTGAAACAAAAAGTCAAAAAGACACTATGAGAATTGACATCTGCAATGAGTGCCACCCATTTTTTACAGGTAGTGAGAGAATGGTAGATACAGCAGGTCGTATCGAGAAATTTAACGCTCGTTACGCTAAAAAATAATTTTTTAAAATTTGTTAAAATTAGTTCCTACCCCCATAGGAAATATAGGCGATATATCGCTTAGAGCTATCGAAGCTCTAAGCCAAGCCGATACACTTCTTTGTGAAGATACAAGAGTTACAAAAAAACTTATCCATATACTTCAAGAACGATACAACACATCTTTTAAAGAAAACCAAGAGTTTATCTCTTTACACTCACACAATGAAAAATCTTTTGTTGAAAAATTAGAGCCATCTTTTTTTGAACAAAATGTTGTTTATGTAAGTGATGCAGGTATGCCAGGAGTCAGCGATCCAGGGCAGGTTTTAGTTCGTTATTGCATAGACAATGGTGTAGAATATGATGTTTTTCCTGGAGCAAATGCACTTTTGACTGCTTTTGTAGCTAGTGGATTTGTTGAAACTCAATCATTGTTTTTTGGCTTTTTGGATCACAAAGGGGCTTCAAGAAGTTCAGGATTACAAGAGGCATTGCACAATGGTTATACAACCATTGTTTATGAATCTCCACATAGACTTGAAAAATTACTTTTAGAGATAGAAAAAGAGGAACCTCAAAGGGAGATTTTTTTGGCAAAAGAGCTTACTAAGAGATACCAAAATTATTTTCACGGAACTGCAAAAGAGATACTTCAAAAGTTAGATAAAAACTATAAAGGGGAATGGGTTGTTGTGATAAAAGCTGGAAAATCTCACTCTGGAAGTGTTATAACTCAAAATGATATTTTATCACTGGATTTACCTAAAAAAACTCAAGCAAAGCTTATTTGTAAAATAACTGGGGAAAATACAAAAGAGTGTTATAAGCGTTTATTGCAACTTTCTTAAATTTTTACATTATCTTAATTATTTTTAGCTAAAATACCTCTATGTTAATTTATGCAAAACAACCAATTTATTATCTTATAAAATATCATCCTCAAAAAATCAAGACTTTGTATCTTGCAAAAGAGCTTGAGAAAAAAGAGTATTCTCGTCTTATGAAGATGGGTTTTGAAGTTAAGCGAATCCCTAGTGATGCAGCTGGTAAGATGTGTAAAAATGCAACTCATCAAGGTTTTTTAGCAGAGGTTGAGGACTATACATTACACGATTTTAAAACTTTTTTAGATAAAGGTTTTGTACTGGTTTTATCTGGTTTGACAGATGTTGGAAATATTGGTGCAATTGTTAGAAGTGCTTATGCTTTGGGTGTTGATGGAGTTGTGGCATGTGGAGTTAAAAAACTTCCACTTGAAGCTATTTTAAGAACGAGTACTGGTGCTTTGTTTGACATGCCTTTTAGTATTGAGCTAAATGTACATAATGTTATGAATGATTTAAAGACATCAGGCTTTAAAACTTATGGTGCAGATATGGGTGGTACAGATATAAGAGATGTCCAAGTGAGTGGTAAAAGAGCTTTATTTTTAGGTAGTGAAGGTGATGGACTGAGTTCTCGTGTTATCTCAAAACTTGATAAAGTTGTTAGTATAAGTATGTCACATCAGTTTGATTCTTTAAATGTTAGTGTGGCAGGAGCTATTTTGATGGATAGGATGAGAGATGAATAATGGACTTGAAAAACTACAAGAGATAGGCGCTCAAAAGATACACGAAAATACACATATATCAAGAGAACATGTTCAAGCACTCCTTCATGGGAGCTTTGAGGGGTTGAACAAGATTCAGTTTGTCGGTTTTATCTCTATTCTTGAAAAAGATTATAATATTGAGCTTGATGAATTAAAGCAAAAAGGTCTTGAATATTTTAAAGATAAGAGTGCTTTAGATAAAAGGGAGCATAAGATTTTTATTGTTCCTGAAAAAAGAAAAAGTTATAAAAATTTTTATATTATTGTTGTAGTTTTTATTTTTATAATTGCAGTCGGTTATAGGTTTTTAATCTCATCTAGTGTTGTAAGTAACCAAAAAGTAGATAATACAA
>JAMOQK010000054.1 GCA_027064045.1 Sulfurimonas sp.
TCAAAAGATGAAAATTCAACCATAAAAGATAATAATATAACTGAAGTGACAGAACTGAAAATGGTTACAGAAAATCCTAAAGTTGTTGAAAAAAAATCATTTAAAGTTATCCCTAATTCAAAGTTGTGGATAGGTTATATAGATCTGTTGACACATAAAAAATTTCAAAAAACTTTTAAAGGTGAGTTGGACTTAGATCCAAATAAAGAGTGGTTGCTTTCACTTGGACATGGAAATGTTAGTTTTGAAATCAATGGTGAGTTAAAAGAGTTTCATAGTATGAAAAACATAAGATTTATATATAAAAATGGTGATTTAAAAAAGATAACTTTTGAGGAGTTTAAGCGTCTAAATAAAGGTAAGGCATGGTAAAACTTTTCTTTATTTTTGTTATGGCACTTTCTTGTTTGTTCGCAAATGAGATTGAACAAGTTTCAAATGAAGATATTTTAACTAAAAAGATAAAAGCATTTATGGATATTGGCTCATATCAGCAGAATAAGGCATATATAAATATCATATTTTCGCCAAAGTCAGACTATTATGATGGAGATAGAGTAAACTCTGTTAAAATTGTTCAAACCTTGAAAGAAAATGGACTTTTAAATCTGTTTTTTAAAAAACCAAAAGAGTTAAATCTTAGTTTTAAGACAAGTGGTGCGCCCCTGTTTTTTGTGAAAATTATGGGTGATACTTTGAGAAATATTGGTTATTATCGCTATGTCACAAAAGAATCTACACTTGATGCTTCAAAATTTATCTGGAGTATTTCACTAAGATCTGAATATGCAACAGATCCACTCATTTTACAAAGAGAACTTCAAAAAAGTGGTTGTAGTATCGTAGATATTCAACGAAATTCTGCTACTGATTGGTCATATGCAATTGATATGCGTGGTGGGTATCTTAACCTAGCGACACTTCATGATGGTGGAGAAGTTAAATTAAAAAGGTCTCTTTATCCACATTGGCTGGATATATCTCAGATAAATAAACTTAAAATTTATTCTTTGTCAGGAAACAACTGGTATCCATATATTGCTTATTATGATTCTTCATTACACCTTTTAAAAGTTATTAGGATAAATACTAAAAAAAGAAGGTTGATATTAAGTACTCCTAATGATGCAAAATATATTAAAATATCAGATATTTATACCTTAAAAAATATTAAAAATGGGTTGGTTTTAACTCCTTTAGGTGCTAGATAATCTTAGGCTAAATATTTTTTGCTAAAATGGCATTAATATTTTAATAGGAATTTTTTATGTTTGACGAGATTAGATTTAGCAGAGTTGAGAGACTTCCAAAGTATGTTTTTGCTCAAGTGAATGAGATTAAGATGGCACAACGCCATGCTGGTAAAGATGTTATAGATTTTTCGATGGGAAATCCTGATGGCGATACACCTGAGCATATCCGTGCAAAACTGGTTGAATCTGCTCAAAAAACTAAAACTCATGGTTACTCAACAAGTAAAGGTATCCCTAAACTTTTAAAAGCTATAGCTGATTGGTATGAGAGAAGATATGATTGTGTTTTAGACCCAGAGACAGAGTGCGTTGCTACTATGGGAAGCAAAGAGGGTTATGCCCATCTTACTTATGCTATCACAAATCCTGGAGATGTTGCTGTTATTCCTGACCCTACATACCCTATACATGAATATTCTTTTATTTTAGCTGGTGGAAATGTTATTAAATTTGGTATAGAGTTTGATGAGCATTATAGAGTTAATGAGGATAAATTTTTTGAAGATTTAACAAAAGTTTTTAAAGAAAGTTCTCCAAAACCAAAATATGTTTTAGTAAATTTTCCACATAATCCAACAACTGCTACTGTAACACCTCAGTTTTATGAAAGACTTGTGGCTATGGCAAAAGAGAAGAGATTTTATGTGATTAGTGATATAGCTTACGGTGACATCACTTTTGGTGGGTATAAAACACCATCTATTATGAGTGTTGAGGGTGCAAAAGATGTGGCAGTTGAGTCTTTTACCCTTTCAAAAAGTTATAATATGGCAGGTTGGAGAGTTGGTTTTTTTGTTGGAAATAAAAAACTTATAGGTGCTTTGCAAAAGATAAAATCGTGGCTTGATTATGGGATGTTTACCCCTATTCAGGTTGCTGCAACAGTGGCACTCAATGGTGATCAGCAATGCGTAAGAGATATAACTAACAAGTATGACCATCGTCAGGATGTTCTCATAGAGGCATTTAAGAGAGCTGGTTGGCATATAAATAAAAATGAAGCTAGTATGTTTAGTTGGGCTAAGATTCCTGAATGTGTAGCACATCTGGGAAGTTTGGAGTTTTCAAAAAGACTTTTAATAGAAGCTGATGTGGCAGTTGCTCCTGGGATTGGTTTTGGTGAGTATGGTGAGGGATATGTAAGAATTGCATTGATAGAAAATGACAACCGTATTCGTCAAGCTGCAAGAAATATAAAAGAGTTTTTAAAACAGTTTCAAGTAGAGGGAAAATAGTATGATAAAAGTTGGTATAGTTGGTGTAGGAACTGTTGGGACAAGTGTAGTTCAGATTTTAAGAGATAATGCTGATGTTATAAGTGCAAGAGCTGGTGTTGATATAGTTGTTAAAAGTGGTGTTGTAAGAAACCTTAACAAAGATAGAGGTCTTGATATAATTTTAACAGATGATGTTGATGAAGTTGTTAATGACAGTGAGATAGATGTTGTTGTTGAGCTTATGGGTGGAGTTGATGAGGCTTTTGAAGTGGTTAAAAAAGCACTTAAAAATAAAAAAGCTGTTGTAACTGCAAACAAAGCACTACTAGCTTATTATCGTTATGAGCTTCAAGAGATGGCAGGAACACAAGCTTTTGAATATGAAGCGAGTGTAGCTGGTGGTATCCCTATCATCAATGCTCTTCGTGATGGACTCAGTGCAAACCATATAGAATCTATTATGGGGATTATGAACGGTACTTGTAACTACATGATGACAAAGATGACAAACGAGGGCGTGAGTTATGATGCTATCTTAAAAGAGGCTCAAGACCTTGGATATGCTGAGGCTGATCCAAGTTTTGATGTGGGTGGTTATGATGCTGCTCATAAACTTCTCATCCTAGCTTCTATCGCTTATGGTATAGATGCAAAGCCAGAAGATATTCTCATAGAGGGGATTGAAAATGTTAGTAGTGATGATATAGAATTTGCCAAAGAGTTTGGATATGCTATAAAACTTTTAGGGATTGCCAAAAAAGATGCCAATGAGGTTGAACTTCGTGTTCACGCGTGTTTAATCAGTCAAGATGAGATGATAGCAAAGATAGATGGTGTTATGAATGGTATAAGTGTTGTTGGCGATAAAGTTGGTGAAACACTTTACTATGGTGCTGGTGCTGGTGGTGATGCAACTGCTAGTGCTGTTGTAGCAAATATCATAGATATAGCAAGAAGTGGTAAATCTGCCCCAATGTTAGGGTTTGATAAACCGTTAGAAGGTAGTAAACTTACTCTAAAATCAACAGATAATATAAACTCAAAATACTATCTTCGTGTAAATGTGAGTGATCGTGCTGGTGTATTAGCAAAAATTACAAAAGTTTTTGAGGATAATAATATTTCAGTTGAGACCATGCTTCAAAGACCATCTTTTGAAAATTCTGCAAATCTTTTAATCTCAACTCATATAGCTATTGAAAAAGATATACAAAATATGATAAAAGAGCTTGAGTTGCTTGATTTTGTAAACTCTAAACCTGTAATGATTAGGATAGTATAACTTAAGAAGGTGAAAATCTTAATTACGGGTGCTAGTAGTGGCTTAGGTGAAGAGTTAGCTCGTCAGTATACCACTTCTAAAAACTCCCTCATTCTTTTAGCAAGACGGGAGCAAAAACTTCAAAAACTTCAAAACGAACTTATCCCACATGCCAAGAGTGTTGAAATAATTGTAGCAGATGTTACAAAGTTTGATGATTTACAGAGTAAAATTAAAACTATTTCCCATCTGGATATGGTTGTCTTAAATGCTGGAATATCGCTAGGGCATGATAGTCAAGATATACCAACCATAGATGAGTTTAAAAACCTTTATGATGTAAATGTGATTTCAAATCATGCTATTTTAGAGGTTTTATTGCCAAAGTTTAAAGAGCAAAAGAGTGGTAAGATAGTTTTTATATCTTCACTAGCCTCACTCATATCTATGCCCACAAGTAAAGTTTATTCATCATCAAAGAGGGCTTTAAATGCTTATGCTGAGGGGATAAGATATAAATACTCAAAATATGGCATAAAAGTTATAACTATCTTACCAGGGTTTATAAAAAGTGAGCTTACAGATAAAAACAGTTTCCACATGCCATTTTTACTAGATACAAAAGAGGGTGTGAAGATTATAAAAAAAGCGATAGAAAATAACAAAGTTTTTTACCCTTTTCCTTTTAGGTTTTATTTTATAATAAGGCTTTTTAACTTACTTCCACTCTTTTTAAAAGAGAAAATTATCTCAAATATATAAAATATGATATAATATATACATAGATTAATATATGGAGATTGTTATGTTGGAACTAGGTATATCTCAGGCACAATCACAATTTACAAAAATTTTAAATCAGTTTGTTACGATAATTGATAAAAAGTCCCACCATAAAAAAGCTGTAATACTCCCTTATGATGAGTATATATCTTTATTGAAAAAAGCTTCAGATAAAGAGAGTTTGCAAAATGGTTCATTTTCTGAATTTGTTGGTGTTTTAGATAATGATTTTGTGAGTGATGATGTTAAATACAATGAGATTATAAAATGAAAATCTTTATAGATACAAATATATTTTTAGATTTGATTTTAAAAAGAGAGCGATACAAAGAGGCGATGGTTGTCTTAAACAGTATAGAAGAGGGTTTGTTTGAGGGTTGTGTTTTGGATGTGAGTTTATTAAATATAGATTATATAGCAAAAAAACAGGTAAAAGATATAAAGAAATTTTTAAGACTCTTAAATAGTTTGTTTATAGTTGCAGGGGCTACAAATAAGATGATAAAATTAGCCTTAGATTTACAAAATAAAGATTTAGAAGATAATCTGCAATATATTTGTGCTAGAGAGATGGGTGCTGAGTATATTGTTACAAATGATAACAGTTTTTTTTCACCAGATATAGAGGTGATAAACAGTGTTGATTTTATAAGAAAATATATAGATGGGGTTTAGGGATGAAAAACTATGAAACGATAGAGAGTGTTTGTACATATTGTGGTGTGGGGTGTGACATAGCCGCAGAGGTAAAAGATAATGAGATTAAAAAGATATTTGCCTACAAAGATGGTGTGGTCTCAGAGGGTAAGCTTTGTGTAAAAGGTAAATATGGTTACGATTTTGTAAACTCTAAAAATAGAATCCAAAAACCAAGAATTAAAAAATCTTTTTTAGATAAAAATCCAACTATAAAACAAAAGATAATTTCATCGCTAATTGAGTTTGATGATGAGTGGTTTGAGTGTGATTTGGATAGTGCTACAACTGCTGCGGCTTTAAAACTTCAAGATATATCTAAAAAATATGGTAAAAAATCTATCTGCTCCATTGGTGGTGCTAGAACCTCATGCGAGAGTGGTTATCTGCTTCAAAAATTTACAAGAGAAACTATTGGTTCACCCCATGTTGATAATTGTGCCAGAGTGTGTCATTCCCCATCGCTTAGGGGGATGAGGGAGACTATTGGCGAGGGTGCAGCTACTAACCCTTACAACGATATTTATGAGTGTGAATTTATGATAGTGATAGGCTCAAATACTACAGAAGCTCATCCAATAATAGCCAATCGTATAGTAAATATGGCAGGGCGACATGATAATTTGGCTGTTTTTGATGTAAGAGAGATAAAGCTTCATCGTGTTGCAAAATACAGAGCTATTATGCCTTATGAAGCAAATCTGATGGTTTTGAATATGCTTGCGTATGTAATCATAGATGAAGAACTTTATGATGAGAGTTTTATGGCTGATAGAACAAAAGGTTTTAAAGAATTTAAAGAGAAAATACTTAGTGATGAGTATGCAAATCCTGATTATTTTAACAAGATTGATGGATATGAGCATCTGTCAAAAATGATCAGAAAAGTAGCAAGAGAGTATGCACTTAAAAAGTCTATGATATTTTGGGGACTCGGAATTACTGAGCATTTGGATGGAAGTTATGCTGTTATGGCGATAACTCATTTGGCACTTATGACAGGAAATATTGGAAAAGAGGGAGCAGGGCTTATGCCACTTCGTGGGCAAAACAATGTTCAAGGAGCATGTGATATTGGGATGCTTCCATATTATGCACCAGATTATCAAGAGCCTAAAGAGGTTGGACTTATGACTCCTCAACTTGTTGATGGGATGTTAAGTGGTGATATAAAAGCAGTTATAAATATGGGTGAAGATATAACTCATATCCATCCAAATACCAATAAAATAAATAAAGCTTTAAAAGAGTTAGAACTTATAGTTGTTCAAGAGCTTTTTATGAGTGATATAGCAAAAAAAGCTGACATTGTCATAGGTGTGAAATCTGCTTATGAAAAAACAGGTGTTTATGTAAATGCTATGCGTCGTTTACACCTTTCTCAGCCACTTGTAAAATCTGATTTGCCAGATGATTGGGAAGCTTTACAGCTAATTGCCAATAAAATGGGGCAAAATTATACTTATAAAAATTCTAATGATGTTTGGGATGAAGTTAGAGAGGTGGCTCATAGAAGATTTAGTGGAGCTAGTTATTTAAGGCTTCAAAGACATAGAAAAAGGGGACTTCAATGGCCTATTTATACAGAAGACACCCCAAGACTTCATCAGTTGGATTTTCGAACAGAGGATGGTTTAGGTGTTTTTTGTTACCATCAGTATGAGTTAAGAGGGATGTTAAAAGAGATAACAACTAACACTTTTGAGGGCTATTACCTAAGTACAGGAAGAACAATAGCGCATTATAATAATGCTTCACAGACAAGGGAGAGTCAAAGTCTTATAAACAGATACAGTGAAGATGTTTTGTTGGTTTGTGAAGATGATAAAGATGATTTTAAAAGTCAAAGAGTTGTTTTAAAAACCAAAAATGGTCAAACTTCGCCATTAAAGATAAAATTTAGTGATAAAATCAAACCAAAAACACTTTTTTGTACATTTCATTACTCTGAGTCAAATATAAATAGCTTGTTTGGAGATGAGTGTGATGAACTTGTAAAAACTGCTGCGTTTAAGAGTGTTAAGGTTGAGGTGATAAATCTTTAAATGAGCAGAGCAAAAGGCAATAAAGCTGAAGATTTGGCATGTGGGTTTTTGTATGATAACGGGTTTGAGATAGTGCAACGAAATTTTTACTCTAGGTTTGGTGAGATAGATATAATCACTTTAAAAGATGGAGTTTTACACTTTGTTGAGGTAAAAAGTGGTGAAAACTATGAGGTTGCCATACAGAATATAACTAAACAAAAACTCTCTAAACTCATAAAAACTGGTAATGTTTATATGAAAAAACACTCCATTGATATAGATTTTGTTTATGATGCACTTATTGTAACCCCTTGTGGGATAGAGTTTGTAGAAAATATTACACTTTGACGAATTTTATAGACATTTAATAAACAACATAGTATCATTAATGTTAAATAACCCCTTTAAGGATACTAAATGAAAAAAATTGTACTAGCATTAGTTGCTTGTTCGGCACTAACATTTGCAAGTGATACTACGATAGATGCGACTATGAAGTTAATGAAGCAAGGTATGGATCAAATTCAGATGGGTTTCATGTATAATTCTAAAGACGATATTAAGCGTGGGATTGAAACTGTGGGAAATTCAGATGCTATTTTTAAGCATGTGAAAGTTAGTGACTTTATGAAAAGTAACAAAACTACTGTTGCTAATAATATTAATAGTAATCTTACACAAGATTTGAAATCACTTAAAAAAGCTGTAAATGGTGGTAAATATAGTGAAGCAACAAAACAGTATGGTAAAGTGTTAAACGATTGTCTTTCTTGTCATACAATTATTAGAGGGTGGTAGTAACCTCCCCCTAGTTTCCCCTTTTTAAACCTTTCATTTATATTATTCGTGCTACAATATCTGTAGAAAATTATGGAGAATTTTATGCAAGCAAAAATATTTTTTGGTTCAAGTGAGTTTAGTAAAGAAAATCTAAGCAACAGAATAAGTCCTTATGATGGTAAAGTGGTCTCAATTGCACCTGTTTGTGATGCTGAGGATGCTCTAAAAGCACTAAAAGTTGCTCAAGGTGCTACAAAAGATGCAAAAAAATCAACCATAGCTCAAAGGTGTGCTTGGCTTTTGGATGTTGCTCAAAAGTTGCGTGAGCAAAAAGAGGATATTGCTAAGACTATTACTGATGAAGTGGGTAAACCTATAACTTTTGCAAGGGTTGAAGTTGAAAGATGTATAGAAACTGTTACTTTAAGTGCTGAAACTATGCGAACTATGTCTGGTGAAACTATAAATACAGATGCTTTTGCTTCTGGTAAAAAAACAACAGCATTTTTCAAAAGGGAGAGTGTTGGTGTTGTAATTGCCATAACCCCCTTTAATTTTCCACTAAATTTAGTAGCACATAAATTAGCTCCTGCACTTGTATCTGGTAATACTGTGGTACTAAAACCAACTCCTGAAGCTCCACTTACTGCCTATAAATTTGCAAAACTTTTCATAGACTCTCCACATGCCATAAAAGATGCTTTGAGTGTTGTTTATGGTGACGCAGAAGTTGGAAGTGCTTTAATAAAGAGTGATATACCCAGAGCTGTGAGTTTTACAGGGAGTGTTCCTGTTGGAAATATCATCACAAAATCTGCAGGGATTAAAAAAGTCTCACTTGAATTAGGTGGAAATGCTGCAACTTTTATAGATAAAAGTGCTGATTTGGATTTGGCAGCTTCAAGGTGTACTTTGGGTGCTTTTGTGAACTCTGGGCAGGTTTGTATAAGTTTGCAAAGAATCTATGTTGACAGTGAGATATATGATGAATTTGCTTCAAAAATGGCACAAGAAACACAAAAGCTAATAGTCGGAAGCCCTTATGATGATGATACATTTTTAGGACCTCTTATAGATGATGACGCAGCAAGTCGTGCTATGAGTTGGGTTGAGAGTGCCATAAAAGAGGGAGCAAAACCTTTGTTGCCTCCACATTGTGAGGGTAGAATGTTTCATCCATGTGTGATGGCAGATGTAAGAGATGATATGGCGATAGTTTGTGAAGAGGTTTTTGCTCCCATTGTTTCACTTGTAAAAGTGGATGGATTTGATGATGCCATGCCTCGTATGAACAACTCCCCTTATGGGCTTCAGTTTTCAGTATTTACAAACGATTTAAAACTTACACAAAGAGCTATAGATGAACTTGATGCTGGTGGAGTTGTGATAAACGATATGCCAACACTTAGGTTTGATATACAGCCTTATGGTGGTGTGAAACTCAGTGGTGTTGGTCGTGAAGGTCCAAGATTTGCCATAGAAGAGTTTACTGAGATTAAATCTGTAGTGATTTGCTAAAGGAGAAAGTTATGGGTGCAAGAGAGTTAAAAAATTACACTTATGAAGATTATTTGGAGATAGATGGCTCTACTCCAGATGATGAGAGATATGAGTTGATTTTTGGTGAGATCTATATGATGAGTGGTGCGAGCAGGGAGCATCAGGATATTGTTTTAAATATTGCGTTTCTTTTTAAAGGGCTACAAAAAAAGAAAAACTGTTCTAGTGTAATAGCTCCTTTTGATATAAAACTAGAGTGTGATGGTGTTGTCAATGTGGTGCAGCCAGATGTGATTTTATTTTGTGAAGATAGCGAATTGCCATGTTGTGTTTGTGAGGTGCTATCCCCATCAACTGCAAAAAAAGATAAAACACTAAAAAAAGAGCTTTATGAGTGTTTTGGTATAAAAAACTACTTCATCATAGACCCAATAAATAAATATGTAGATAAATTTGTATTGCAAAACGGTACACTTGTTTATGATAAATGTTATGCTCAAGAAGATGAGATGTTTATTGAGTGTCTGGATGAGACTATAAATGTGGAGGAGTTCTTTGTCTAAGCCAAAAGTTATAATATCTGCTTGTTTGTTAGGTCATCTTTGTCGCTATGATGGTAAGACGAAAAAAACCACGGAGATTGCAGATGCGTTTAAAGATTATGAAATTGTTCCTTTTTGTCCTGAAGCTCCATTATTTGGGACTCCAAGAGAGAGGATAAGTGTAGTTGAAATTGATGGAAAAAACCATATAATTACAGATAAAACCAACAAAAATGTAACAAAACTTTTAAGGGATGAGATAAACTCTTTTATAGATAAAAACCCACATGCCACTAAGATAGTTCTCAAGTCAAAATCGCCAAGTTGTGGGATAGGAACAACACCAATTTTAAATGAAAAAAAAGAAAAAATATCTATGGGCAATGGGATAGCTGGAGATATTTTTTTAAATCGTTACAAAAATGTAACTATTATCGATGAAAACGAATCTCTTTAGAGAGTTATAACTACATTTTAGATATAATCGCATAATTTTATAAAAGAGAAGATTATGGACATTAGAGAAGAGTTTTTAAAATTTTTTGAATCAAAACAACATGAGAGAGTTGCTTCGGCTCCGTTAGTGCCTGAGGATGCAACTTTGCTTTTTAACAATGCTGGGATGGTGCCTTTTAAGTCTATCTTTACAGGTGAAGTGCCTCGCCCTGCAAACCCTCGTGCAACATCGTGTCAAACATGTCTTAGAGCTGGTGGAAAACACAATGACCTTGAAAATGTAGGACACACTGCAAGACACCATACATTTTTTGAGATGCTTGGAAACTTTAGTTTTGGGGATTATTTTAAAGAGGATGCTATAGCTTATGCTTGGGAATTTATTACTAAGGTTATAAAACTGCCTGAAGATAAACTTTGGGTAACAATACATGATAGTGATGATGAAGCTGAGGAGATTTGGCAAAAATATATAGCTAAAGATAGGATTTTAAGACTCGGTGATGCTGATAACTTTTGGCAGATGGGTGATACTGGACCGTGTGGACCGTGTAGTGAGATATTTTACGACCAAGGTTCAGAAAATTTTTCAGGTAAAGAGGATTATTTAGGTGGTGAGGGCGATAGATTTTTAGAGATTTGGAATCTTGTTTTTATGCAGTATGAAAAATCTGCTGATGGTAAAATGACACCACTTCCTAAACCTTCCATAGATACAGGAATGGGGCTTGAGAGGGTAGTAGCCATAAAAGAGGGAGCGCTTAGTAACTATGGTTCATCGCTTTTTATGCCAATTATCAATGAAGTCTCAACCATGATAAATAAAAAATATACTTATGAGAGTGGTGCAAGTTTTAGAGTTATTGCAGATCATATAAGAACAGCGGTATTTTTGCTTTCACAAGGTATAAACTTTTCAAATGAGGGACGAGGTTATGTACTTCGTCGTATTCTTCGTCGTGCAGTTCGTCACGGTTATCTACTTGGATTTCGTAAACCTTTTATGTTTAAACTTACTGATATTGTTGTAGATATTATGGGCAAAGAGTATGGGTATCTAAAAACGAAATCTGAAATTGTCAAAGAGCAGATAGAGTTGGAAGAGGCTAGATTTTTCAAGACTATTGAGTCTGGGATAGCACTTTTTGATGAGGAGTTGAAAAACACAAAAGATATTTTTAGTGGAGAGGTTGCTTTTAAACTTTATGATACTTTTGGTTTTCCACTGGATTTGACTCAAGATATGTTAAAACATCATAATCTTAAACTTGATGAGACAAAATTTAATGAGTTGATGAGTGAGCAGAGAACTCGTGCAAAAGCCGCTTGGAAAGGTAGTGGAGATGAAGCTGTCCATGGAGACTTTAAAGCTCTTTTGGAAAAATTTGGTGAAAATGAGTTTATAGGATATGAAAATCTAAAATCAAAATCAAAAGTTCTAGCCTTACTTGATGAAAATTATAAAAGTGTTGAAAGCCTTGATATAGGGCAAAAAGGCTGGATAATGTTAGATAAAACACCACTTTATGCACAAAGTGGTGGACAGGCTGGAGATAAAGGTGAGCTTCAATGTCGTGCCAAGGTTGTTGATACTAAAAAGTTTTTTGGATTAAATTTGTCCGAGATAGAAGTTACTTCAAGTATAAAAGTTGGTATAAATGTTGATGTTATTGTGGATATTTCAAGAAATGAGATAACCAAACATCACTCAGCAACACACCTTTTACATGCAGTTTTGTTTGATGTTTTAGGGGATCACATATCTCAAGCTGGTTCACTTGTAGAGTTTAACAGACTTAGATTTGATTTTTCACATCCAAAAGCACTAGAACATGATGAATTAGCAGAGATTGAACAAAGAGTCAATGATTTGGTTATGAGAGCAATAAAACAAAAAACAGAAGTTATGGCGATAGAAGATGCTAAAAACTCAGGTGCAAAAGCTCAGTTTGGCGAGAAGTATGGAGATGAGGTCAGAGTTGTGAGTTTTGATGGCGCCAGTGTTGAGTTTTGTGGTGGTTGCCATGTGGATAACACTGCAAATATTGGCTCATTTATCATCACAAAAGAGAGTGGCGTAAGTGCTGGTGTTCGTCGTATAGAAGCTGTTTGTGGACATGCTGCTTATGAGTATTTTTGCAACGAACGAATACTTATAAAAAGAGCTGAAGCTGAAGTGAAAAACACTGATCTTTTAGCTGGGATAAATAGACTAAAATCAAATATAGATGAATTAAAAGATGAACTAAAAGAGGCTCAAAACTCTGCAAAGGTTGAGATAAAAGCTGATGAGATTAATGGTGTAGCTGTTGTAGTTGAAGAGTATCCAACTGGCGATATAAAAGCTAAAATAGATGAACTAAAAAATCAAAACGAAAAACTTTGTGCAATGTTATTTCAGGTAAAAGGGGATAAAGTTCTCATAGCTTGTGGTGTAAAAAATGCAGATGCAAAAGCAGGGGAATGGATCAAAAAAATTGCTCCTATTTTAGGTGGTGGTGGTGGTGGTCGCCCAGATTTTGCACAAGCTGGTGGGAAAGACAAATCAAAACTACCTTTGGCAAAAGAGGAAGCTTTAAACTTTATAACTCAAGCACTTAGCTAATGCAAGATTTTTTTAATGAGTATAGAGTTGTTATACTTTTTTGTTATGATATATAGAAGAAATAAAGTAGATAAAGATATGATTAGAGGTGATTTTATATGTGCATATCTATCAAGTAATTTGTAGTTATTAAGATGTTAAAAGAGTTAGAAGATTATGTTGTAGATGATTTGATTTATGAAGATACAAAAGTTATCTTTGTACTTGAATCTCCCCACACTCAAGAAGTAAAAAACGGTTATCCTGTTGCTGGTAAAAGTGGTGTGGATATGTCGCTTGTGCTTTTTGGCTTGAGTGAGCCTTTTGGTAAACTTATTTATGAAAAAAAACTTAAACATTTAGGGCTGTTAAATATTTCAAACCTTCCACTTCAAAAATCAGCTTACAAAAACCCACATGCCAGAGTGTTAGAGTTTTTTGAAACCATAAGACAAAATCCAAAACCCAGAAAAAATCTCAAAGCTAGTATAAATTTAGTTATAGATAAGATGTTAAGTAATTTTAGGGCTAGACTTGAAAAACATAAAGACAAAAAGATAGTGCTTTGTGGACGATTTGCTGAGAGTGCTTTTGATGTTGTGTTTAGAGATGATGAGTTTGAAGCAGTATTGAGAGTACCTCATCCCTCTTTTAATAACTGGAGAAAAGTTAGATATGAAGAGAAGATAAAACAACTAAAAGAGTTTGTGAAATGTTAAGACTTACTTTGTCTTCCATAACCAGAGTACAATTTTTAAAGGTTTTTGTATGAACTTTTATGAACATGAGTTAAAAGCACTCAAGAGAGCAGGGCGATTTCGTACTAGAGAGGTTTTAAAAGATAATGTTTTAGACTTTGCTTCAAATGACTACTTAGGGTTATCTCATAAAAAAGAGCTTCATATATCCACATGCCAAGAGCTAGAAAAACTTCCCATTCACAACTCAAAAGCTTCACTGCTTGTAAATGGTTATCATCAAATCCATAAAGATTTTGAGAGTGCTTTATGTGAAGCAAACGGTTTTGAAGATGGTGTGGTTTTGGGAAGTGGTTTTTGTGCAAATATAGCGATGATAGAAGCACTTCTTAGAAAAGGTGACATGCTTTTTATGGATGAGATGTATCATGCTTCAGGAATCTTAGCAACAAATTTAGAGCATGTGGAGGTTGTTTTTTTTAATCATAATGATATGGCTGCATTAAAGGAACTTTTTGTTAAATTCCCACATGCTAAGAGGAAGATAGTTGCTGTTGAGGGGATATATTCAATGGATGGTGATTTGTGTGACAAGGAGGTATTTGAGATTTGTGATAAGGAAGATACCATTTTGATTGTAGATGAAGCGCATAGTAGTGGGGTTGTAGGAGATAGGCTTATGGGTGTTTTTGACCACTACAACATAAAAATCAAACCAAACCATATAAAAATGGGGACGCTTGGTAAGGCTTATGGAAGTTTTGGAGCATATATTTTAGCATCAAGTCACATTATAGAGTATCTTATAAACCGTGCAAAGCCCATTATCTATGCTACTTCATTAAGTCTTTATGATACACTTTTGGCACATAATTCACTAAGATATATTTTAAAACATTCCAATAGTTTGAAACAAGATATAAAACAAAGACAAAAGATAGTAAAAGAGATTTTAGATATAAAAGTGGATGGCTTGATAGTCCCTATAGTTATAGATGATAACAAAAAAGTTATACAGATAAGAGATGTTTTGTTTGAAGATGGTTTTGTTATAGGTGCTATCAGACAACCAACTGTCCAAAAAGCTATACTTAGAGTTATAGCACGATTGGGACAGCAAGAAGATGAGCTAAGAGAACTTTGCCAAAAAATAATGAACTTTAGATAAAATACTTTTATGAATATAACTAAACTCAACATAACTTTAAAAGATAAAACGCTTGTAGATATAAATTTTACTATTGATAAATCTTTAGCACTTGTGGGGCAGAGTGGAAGTGGTAAAAGCTTGACACTAAAAGCATTGCTCGGGATGTTACCAGAGGGTATGGCATGTGAGCTAGAGAGTGATAGTGAGTTTGAATTTAAAGCTGGAAAAACCATCTCTTTTGTACCTCAAAATCCTTTTACAGCACTATCGCCTTTAACTAAAATCAAAAAACAGTTTTTTGTTGAAGATGCTAAAGTGTGTGAACTTTTTGCTCAGGTAGGTTTGGATGAAAAACTTTTAGAGAGGTATGCTCCTGAACTTTCTGGTGGGCAACTTCAAAGAGTTGTGATTGCAATGGCATTGGAGTCAAATCCAAAACTTATGCTTTTAGATGAACCAACAACTGCTCTTGATCCACAAACAAGAGTTATGATTTTAGAGTTGTTAAAAGATTTAAGAGATAGGTTTGATTTTAAAATCCTCTTTGTAACCCATGATATAAATTCGGCAAAAAGTTTATGTGAAGATATTTGTGTCATAAAAGATGGTAAAGTGGTAGAAAATGGTAAAATGTCAACTGTATTAGCTAATCCACATGCCAAATATACAAAAATATTGATCGAAGCAAATTTTGCAAACAGGGATTTTAGAAAATGAAAATATTAAAGAGATTATTTTTTACTATTTTACTACTTGGATTTTTAACTCCATTTGTAGTCTTGGGGTACTTTTTACTCTCTTATGATTATGATATATCGCCTTTGATTGATTACAAACCAGCGACAACAACGAGGATTTATGATAAAAACGGAGATAAAATAGCTAACTTATTTAAGAAAAAACATAGATATTATGCTTCGTTTGATGAGATTCCTCCTCGTGCTATTGAGGCTTTAGTTGCCATAGAAGATACAACTTTTTTTGAGCATCCGGGGATAAATATAGATGCTATTTTCCGTGCGGCTATAAAAGTTTTAAGAGCGGGTAAAGCTGTTGAAGGTGCAAGTACAATCACTCAACAACTTGTAAAAAATATGCTTTTAACAAGGGAGAAAAAACTATCAAGAAAGATAAAAGAGGCTATTTATGCACTAAAAATAGAGAGGTTTCTTACAAAAGAGCAAATTTTAGAGAGGTATCTAAATGAGATATATTTTGGGCATGGATATTATGGTATAAAAACGGCAGCTGATGGTTATTTTCACAAACGATTAGAAGATTTGAGTTTAAAAGAGATAGCAATTTTAGTAGGACTTCCCAAAGCACCAAGTACCTATGCTCCAACTAAAAACTATGATATGTCTATGGGTAGAGCAAATCGTGTTATCACAAGGATGCATGTTCTTGGCTGGATAGATGATGAGACTTACAAGAGTGCTTTAGCTCAAACACCAGAGGTTTTTAACGATACTTTAACTCAAAATAAAGCACCTTTTATAGTAGATGAAGTTGTTCGGCGTATGAAAAGAATGGGTATAAAAGATGTTAAAACTGGTGGATATGAAATATATACTACCATAGATTTAAGGTTACAAAATGTAGCAAAAAAATCACTTAAATATGCTTATGATTTATCGCTAAAAAGGATAGAAGGTTATAAAGTAAATGAACTTAAAAAACTTCAAAAAGATCCAGAATTTGTTCTTAGTGATGTAAATACATCTTTATTAAATGGTGCATTGGTCAGTATTAGACCAAAAACAGGGGAGGTTTTGGCTCTTGTTGGAAGTATTGATTATAAAAAGAGTTCTTATAACCGTGCTACTCAGGGTAAAAGACAACCAGGAAGTGCTTTTAAACCTTTTATCTATCAAGTAGCGATAGATTTGGGTTATAGTGGCGCAACAAAGCTTGTAGATATAGCTAGAACTTATAAGTATGAAAAAAATGGCGAAGAGTTGAAATGGCAACCTAGAAATTATGAAAAAGATTATGAGGGTCTCATCCCACTAAGAGAAGCACTAGTTCATTCAAGAAACTTGGCAACTATAAATCTTGTGAATGATATTGGATTAAAACAATTACTAAGTGAGCTTGATAAATTTGGGATTAAAAATCTTCCAAGAGACCTTTCTATTTCGCTTGGAACTATCTCCTTGTCCCCTTTGGAATTAGCAAAATATTATACATCTTTTGCAAATGCTGGGATACAGGTTGAACCATATTTGATTAAAAATATAGATAAACATGCTCAAACTATTTATAAACACAAATATATGAGTCGTTTTATAACTGAGCCTACACAAGCATTTATAATGACAACCATACTAAGAGATGTTGTAAGACGGGGAACAGGTAGAAGAGCAAGAGCTAAAGGGATAGAACTAGCAGGTAAAACTGGTACAACTAACAACAATATGGATGGCTGGTTTGCTGGATATTCTCCAACCATTGAGACCGTAGTTTGGTTTGGAAATGATGATAATACTCCAATGTATAGACGCGAAACAGGTGGTCGTATAGCTGGACCTGCATTTAGTAAATATTATGAAAATGTTTTGAGATTATACCCTCAAATTCCAAGAAAATTTAAAGTTCCCGAGGGGATTATAGAAGTAACAATAGATGGAAAAAAAGAGTATTTTAGCAATATTTCAAAACCACCTCGTGTTCAAAATAAGGCAAGTGCCTCAGAAGAGTTACTATTTTAAAAATAGTAACCTACTTTGGTTTTATAGCTTTTATGTTGATTTTTCTTCCAACTTTTTTTGGGGTATCATATCTATCTTTTGGAGTTCCATCGTAACGATGATTTCTTTCACCAGATTTTCCAGAAAAGATTGCTTTACCATTTTCATCTTTACCTAAAAATTTATTTGGAGTTTTCTTTTTCTTTGCCCATTTGTCATCTTTATCTGATTTTTTGAACTCTTTTTTAGGTGTTGTTTCACCTGTTTTTTCTTCATATCTTTTTTTTGCAACTGCTTTTATCTCGTCTTTTGAGAGTTTTTTAGTTGATTGCTTTTGCACATCAGCTTTCTCTTTTTGCTCATATTCAAAGCCAGACAATATCTCTTGTTTGATAACTCGACCAAGAAGAGTTTCTATTGGATATAGATTTTTTTGCTCACTTTCATCCACAAGTAAAAATGCTTTTAGAGTTGCTTTTGAAACTCTAGCTGTATAAATGATAGCTTTTTGTGGAACATCATAGCTGACTAATATCTCACATGCCATCTCTTTAGAAGTTATAAACTCTCTATCATCCATAACAGTTATATTTTTATTTTCCAATAAATCTTTTATGGCATGTGGGTTTTGTGTGCAAACAACTACAATAGTTGAACTTTGATTTTTAGCTACAAGCTGGTTTATAAGCTGTATTTTTTTTGAGTTTGGGCATTGGTAAATGCAATGGTTGTTTGGTTTTATGGTGATTGTGTTTTGTGCCATTTTAGTATCCTGATTTTATTTAAAAGCTCTGTTTAATGCACAAAAAAGTGCTTTAACAGATGCAGTAGCTATGTCGTTATCTGCTCCAACTCCAAAACAAGAGAGTATATCTTTTGTTTGTATCTCTATGTAGGCAACAGCTTTTGCAGAGCTTTTGTCTCCACAAGAGTGTTCAGAATATGAGCTTAAAGAGAACTCATGTTTATACTCTTTTAGAAGTGCTTTTTTACAAGCGTCTATCGGTCCATTTCCCTCACCTTGCGCAACTATTTTCTTTCCATCATGGATGTAAGTCAATTGGCATGTGGAAGTTTTTGCATTGCTAGAATGTGTAAAATCTATAAGAGAGATATGTTCATCGATTTTAAAATAGGTATCTTTAAAAATCTCTAAAACTTCTTCTGGATTTAACTCTTTGCCTTTTGCATCACTCACAGCTTGAACGATTCGTCCAATCTCTGGATGCATAGCTTTTGGGAGTTGGTATCCATAGTTTTTATCTAGTATGTAAGCAACCCCACCTTTTCCAGATTGGGAGTTTATACGGATGATAGATTCATAAGTTCTACCAACATCCTCGGGATCCATCGGCAAGTATGGAACTTCCCAAAAAGGTTCCTCTTTTGCTTTTTGATATGCTAAACCTTTGTTTATGGCATCTTGGTGTGAACCTGAAAAAGCAGTATAAACCAACTCTCCAACATATGGGTGACGAGGGTGTGTCGGCATCTCTGTACACCTTTGAACAACATCAACAACTTCATTTACATCACTAAAGTTAAGTCCACTCTCAATCCCCTGAGTTGTCATGTTAAGTGCTAAAGTTATGATGTCAACATTACCCGTTCTCTCGCCATTACTAAGAAGTGTTCCTTCAACTCTGTCAGCTCCTGCTAAAAGTGCTAACTCTGTGGCAGCTATACTTGTTCCTCTGTCGTTGTGGGTATGGGTTGATATGATTACATTTTCCCTGTTATCAAGGTGGTTGCTCATCCATTCTATTTGATCAGCATATATATTTGGTGTTGCCATCTCAACTGTAGATGGAAGATTTATGATAACTTTTCGCTCATCACCAATCCCCCATCTTTTAGTTACTTTGTTGCATATTTTTGCTGCAAATTCTAACTCTGTTCCAGTAAAACTCTCAGGAGAATACTCTAAGAAAATTTTCCCATCATGCTCTTTTTCATATTTTTTAACTAGGTCTATCCCATTAAGTGCGATTTCGATTATCTCATCTTGAGATTTACCAAACACTATCTTTCTTTGAGCAACAGATGTTGAGTTGTAAAGATGAACAGTTGCTTTTTTTACACCCTTTAGTGCTTCAAAAGTTTTAGCAATAAGATGTTCCCTTGCTTGGACAAGCACTTGTACAGTTACATCATCAGGTATTAAACCATCATCAACAATCTTTCTTAAAAAGTCAAATTCAACTTTGGAAGCTGATGGAAAACCAACTTCTATCTCTTTAAAACCTAGTTTTAGTAAGAGTGCAAAAAGTTCAAGTTTTTTATCCATGTCCATTGGGTTGATAAGTGCTTGATTACCATCACGCAAATCTACACTACACCATTTTGGAGCTTTTGTTATACTGTTGTCAGGCCAAGTACGATTTGGCAAATCTATTTTTGGATATGGGCGATATTTACCCTTTTTTATGTGATTCATAAAGAACCCTTTAACTTGAAATTTTTGCTTTTTGGAATTATAGCAAAAAAAGTTCTATCAAATATTTGTTTTTCTAAATACAATAGTAAAAAGGATACCGTTTTTGGTATTGTGGACATTTATAGAGCCATTATTTTTTTTGACTATTTGAGAAGTCATATAAAGACCAATACCAGTTCCTTTACCTTCAGGTTTTGTGGTTACATTTGGCTTAAATATATGGTTTATAATGTTGTTTGGTATTCCCCCAGCATTATCCTCAACTTCTATATAAATGTTTAGAGATTCTTTATAGCATCTAATAGTAACCTCTCTTGATTGGATATTTCGTTCATTAAATGCGTCTATGGAATTATTTATGAGATTTATAAAAAGATGTTTGAACTCATTTTTATTTCCAAAAAGTTGTAAATCTTCATCAATCTCAAGATTTAGATGAATGTTTTGTGATATAAGTTCATCTTTCATAAGAATTTGAACATTTTGTACAACGGTATTTATGTGAAAATTTTCATTTTTTGTTGAGGGTCTTAAAAAATTTCTAAACTCATTAAGTGTTGTTACCATATGGTCTATCTGTAAATGTGTGGTTTCATTCAGGTCATCTATGTAGTTTTCATCAACAAAGCCATCTTTAAAATCATTTTTAAGCATATCTATCATCATACTTATCGAGTTTAATGGTTGTTTCCATTGATGTGCCACAGCATCTATCATTTCGCCCATAGCAGCTAAACGAGATTGTTGCTCAATTATTTTATCTTTTTTGTCAAACTCTAGGATATTTCTTTTATCCCATTTTTTTAAAAAGAACTTATTTTCTCTTTTAAGTTTTTCATTTATCTTTTTTTGTTCATGATAAACATCTACAAAGGCTTTTATCTTCCCGTAGAGTCCTTTATCATAATCTTTGGATAAATCTTCAATCTCATTTATAAGTTCTTGAATTGTATCTTTTTTCATGTAGTTATTATATCAAAAAAATAGTTTTAAACTTCTCAATATATTTATCCCCACAAAAATGTGGGAATAAAAAGTGTTAAGAAATTACTAACATTGATAAGTAGTTTTAAATTCGTAAGCAGTTGGACGACCTTCATCTGGCCATACATCTCTTTCAAATCTGTAGTGTTGATAAGCATCTATAATCTCATCGCTAAATACTGGTTTTAAGAAATCATGATCACTGATAAGACCTTCAAGTGCTTCTCTTAGTGTATGTGGCATTTGTGGGATACCTTTTTGGCGAATTTCATCAAGACTTAATTCAAATAAATCTTCATCCATTGGACCAACAGGATTGGCTTTTTCTTTGATACCGTCAAGACCAGCCATCATCATAACAGCAAATGCAAGGTAAGGACAAGCAGAACTATCTGGAAATCTCATCTCAACTCTAGTAGCCATTTCTCCAGCACCATAAGGGATACGACAAGCAGCAGAACGGTTTTGAGAAGAATAAGTTAAGATACTTGGAGCTTCAAACCCTGGCAGAAGTCTTTTGTATGAGTTAGTTGATGGGTTGGTAAATGCACTAACTGCAGCGGCATGTTTAAAGATACCACCAATATAGTTAAGAGCCATTTCACTTAAGTTTGCATAAGCACCTTCATTATAGAAAAGGTTTTTACCATCTTTCCATAGTGATTGGTGAACATGCATACCATTACCATTATCACCATAAAGTGGTTTTGGCATAAATGTAGCAGTTTTACCATTTAGGTGAGCTATCATTTTTATAACATATTTGTATTTTTGAACATTATCAGCAGCACCGATTATGTCAGAGAAAACTATACCAATCTCATGTTGACCCTGTGCAACTTCATGGTGACCTAAAATAACTTCAAGACCAACTTGTTCTAAAACTTGCATCATCTCTGCACGCATATCAACTGCACTATCTGTTGGAGCTACTGGGAAGTAACCACCTTTTGTGCCAGGTCTGTGACCTGTGTTGTACATATCTGAATATTCAGTATTTGAGTTCCATTCACCTTCTTCAGTATCTACTTTATATCCAGCTTCATTGATATTGTCAATGAATTGAATATTGTCAAACATGAAAAATTCATTTTCAGGTCCAAAGTATGCCTCATCAGATATACCTAAATCTTTAGCATATTTAAGTGTTTTTTTAGCGATAGAACGAGGACATCTCTCATATAAATCGTTTTTATAGATGTCATAAACATCACAAAACACGATAATAGTCGGATCAGCAGTAAATGGATCAAGGAACGCAGTTGGAACATCTGGTTTTAAAAGCATATCCGATTTATTGATTGGTTGCCATGCTTCGATTGAAGAACCATCAAACGGTAAACCATTTTCAAGTTGAGACGCACTCACGGCACTCATCCTATAGCTAATATGGTGCCATACACCTTTAATATCTGTAAATCTAAAATCTACAAACTCAACATCATTTTCTTCACAAAAAGTAAAAAACTCTTCTGTGCTGTTAACAAATTTTCCCATTCATTATCTCCTGAATATTATTTCTTTAGACAGTATATCTGATTTAGGTTTAATAGAGTAAATATAATTGATAAAAAATTAAGTAAATAGATAAATTGTTTCGTATAAGTACTTACTTAAGCAAACTTGATATACAATACGGGTATCTCTAATACATAAGGAGCCTAAAATGGCAAAAGATGAAAAAAAGAAAAAAGTTGCTAAAAAGATAGCTAAAAAAGAAGAAAAAAAATTAGCTAAAAAGAAAGCAGCTAAAAAGGCAGAGAAAAAGCTTTCTAAGAAAAAAGCAAAAAAGAAGAAAGAGGCTAAGAAAGTAGCAAAGAAAAAGGATACTAAAAAATCTAAAAAGAAGAAAAAGTAATCCTTAAAATCTTACGCTAAAAGTAGAACCTTCATTTTCTTTGCTCTTGATTTCAAGAGAGAAGTTATGAAGGTTTATGATATTGTTAACTATAAAAAGACCCAGTCCCAAAGAGTTGTTCCAACTGTTGTCATGTACTCTATAAAACTTATCGGTGATGTTTTGTAAATTTTTCACTGAGATACCTATGCCAGTATCTATAATATTCAATCTTTTTTTGTCAAATTTTATTATAACTTTATCTTCAGAATATTTAAAAGCATTTTCAACCAGATTACTTACAACTATACCAAAAAGTGATGGATCTGCTTTGATGGCTATATCTTTATCTCCATATATAACAGTTGTCCTTTTTGGATAATTTAGCTTTATATTCTCAACTGCATCATACACAATTTCATGTAGGTTGATGGTTAAAAAACTTGTGGTCTGCTTGTTGGAATCTAACTTTATAGAAAGTCTGAGAGTATCTATAAGACTGCTTAATTTTATTCCATTTTTATGTATCTTACCAAGAAACTTTTTACGAATATCCAAATCTATATTTTCATCATCTAAGAGAGTCTGAGAGTATCCATTTATAACTGCTATAGGATTTTTAAATTCATGACTGATTGCAGAGATAATATCATCTTTTTGTTGATTTGAAATTTGAAGTTTAGATGTATATTTTAATTTTTGTTTCTCTTTTTTTGTAAGAATTTGAGAAACTTTTGTAAGCAGTTTTGTTATTTTTGAAAATTCAAGTGAAAAATTTGAATTTATATAACTTGTTTTTCGTTTTTTTGTAAGTGATGTTAAAAAACTTACAATTTTTTGTATCTCTTGTTCTGTTTGTTTAGTGATTTTGTAGGCGATTATAAATATAATAATGAAAAACAAAATTAAAACAAAAGATATCTTCACTCCTAGCAAGAAGATTTGCTCATTTATATTTTTAAGTTCTTTTGCAAGTCTTATATAGATTATTTTATCATTAATAATAAATTTTTTTGCCATATAAAGAAGATTTTCATTTAAGGTTTTTGAATGTCTTATTTGATAACCATATTTTTCTTTACTTGCTTGTATTATCTCATCTCTATATCTATGATTGTCCATCTTGGTTTTATCTTTGTCTGATTCTGCCATAACTGTTCCATCTTGTGAGATGATAGTTAGTCTAAGTTTGATATTTTTTTTGATATTAGTAGCCAATAAATCTAAATTAGAGTTTTTTTTAAGTTCAAAAGATATAATCTCTATATCATTAAGTAAAGCATCTCTGGTTTGAGCGATATAGAAATCTTTACTCCAGTAGTAAACAATAGCACCAACGATAAAAAACAGTATGGAAAAAATAAGTATAAATTTACGAAGTATAATTTGGTGAAAATTTAACAAAACATATAGCCTTCACCACGGATACTTTGAATATAGTTTTTTCTCCCATCTGGGTCTATATGCTCTTTTAGTCTTTTTATGGCAACATTTACAGTTTTTGGTTGTTTGTTTTGACCCTCTTTCCAAACTCTCTCAAGTAAAGTATCGCGACTGAGTAAAATGTTTGGATTTTTTATAAACTCTAAAAACAGGTCATGTTCAAGCGATGATAATTTAATGGTTTTTGACTCTATACTAAAAGTTTTATTGCTTGAATTGTATAATATATCTCTGATTTTAATGATGTTTTGAACTTTTTTTGTTCTTTTTATAACTGCTTTCACTCTCGCTTTTAACTCATTTAAGTTAAATGGTTTTGTTATGTAGTCGTCCCCACCACTCTCAAAGCCCTCTATGATTTCATCACTCGAATCTTTTGCACTGACATATATGACAGGTTGGTTGTAGCCTTTTTTACGAAGTTTGGATATAAAAACACTTCCCTCAACATTTGGAAGATTTCTGTCCATAAGTATAAGCGATATATCTTCTTCATCATCAAGTATATCTTTTACATTTGATGTATCTATACATGTGATGACATCATACCCCTCTTTTGAAAGGGTGTATTCCATCAGGTCTAAAATGTCTTCTGAATCTTCTACTATAAGTATTGTATGAGCTGTTGCATCCATAGTTCTAATTATAACGAACTTTTTATGGAAAGGTGCTTACGATGTAACCGTTATGTAATCAACCTTTTTTATACTTTCGCCTATAAAACAAAAAGGAAATAAAAAGAGATGAAAAAAATTATTTTATCAAGTTTAGCGATCTTGGCTTTGTCTTCAGTTGCTATAAATGCAAGTGAAATTAAACTATATCAAGATGCTAATGGTCAAGTGTGGACAAAAGCTGGGGAAGGTCGCACAGAGATTAAAAGTAAAAAAACTTCTGTTTTTGCTAAATCAAGTAAACTTAACTTTAGTGGTCAAGCCTTTGTAGGTTATACTGCACATGATTATAAAGATGGAGAGATAGGAAATAGTGGAACAAACTACCAAGCTGATAAAAATAGTTTTGAACTTAGAAGAGGTTATTTTCAACTAAAAGCATATCTGATGGACGATCCAAAATCTTACTACCGTATAACATTTGATGTTAAACAAAAAGCGGCTGGATTTGATGGTGACAGTATTGTAACAAGAGCTAAGTATGCTTATATAAATCTAAATGAAGTGCTTCCTTTTACAAGTTTAGAAATTGGTCTTGCTCATCGTCCTTGGCATGATTATGAAGAGCATAATGCTTGGTTATATAGAAGTATCTCTGAAATCTTAGTAGAAGATCACAATGGCGCACATTTAAGTAACTCTGCTGATTTGGGTGTTATGGCTAAAACTAGAACGAAATATTTAGATGCTGATATTGGTGTATTTAATGGTGAAGGTTACCATGAATTACAAAATAAAGGTGATGGTCTAAGTCTTGAATGGAGATTTACAGGACATCTTCTTGGTACTCATGGCAAACCAACAAAAACAACTTATCTTGATGCGTCTTTTTATGGTCAATACAATGTAAAACATTATGATCACACAGTTGGTGCTAAAACAGATTGGGATGATTTAAGATTTTATGGTTTTCATGCAGTTTATAACATGCCAGAGTTTTTATTTGCAGCTCAGTATATAACTTCTGATGATACAGCACAAAATTCTACCTATGTATCAAAAGGTGCAGGTTCAGGATATAGTGCAAATACAGAAGTTCGTTTAGGGAATGAAAAACGGTATAAAATGTTAGCTCGTTATGACAGTTGGACTCCAGAAGTGGTGTCTGGTGCTAAAAAATATGAGCAAAAAACTTATATAGTTGGTGCGTCTTGGGAACAAAATAGTAATATCGAGTGGGTTGCAAATGCAACTATAACTGATAATGAAAGTGGTAAAAATGGTACTGCTAGTCCTAGAGAAGCATATAATGGTACGGCGTATATGATAACTGCAGAAGTAAAATTCTAATAAAAGGAACAACTTTTAAAGTTGTTCCTTTTAACTTTAAACTCCATCAATACGGAGAAATTTAGTTTTTCCGACCATCAAATCTATGGTTATATCAATCATTCTAAACAAGTACTTAATCTAAAATAAACATCATTTTAGATAAAATAACAAAATTTTATAAACTAATAATTATTGGAGATTTAATGGACGCGGCTAAATATATCTGGATGAATGGAGAATTTGTAGCTTGGGAAGATGCTAAGGTGCATGTTTTAACACATACTATTCACTATGGAAATGGTGTTATTGAAGGAACAAAAGCGTATAAGACAGATAAAGGTTATGCTATTTTTCGCTTAAACGATCATACTACAAGGCTTAAAGAGTCAGCAAAAATGACTTTGATAGATATACCTTATACGGTTGAGCAGATGAATCAAGCACAGATTGATTTACTCAAAAAGAATGAATTTACAGGGGATAATGTATATATCCGTCCTTTTGCATTTTTAGGCTATGGAGTTATGGGACTTTACCATAAAAATGCTCCTGTTGAGACTGTGATGGCAGCTTGGGAATGGGGTGCTTATCTTGGTGAAGAGGGTATGCAAAATGGTATAAAACTCAAAATTGTATCTATGACAAGACCTGCAAATACTTCAAATATGGGTAAAGCAAAAGCAACAGCAAATTATTTAAACTCACAAATGGCAAAATATGAAGCGATTGATTGTGGATATGATGAAGCACTACTTTTAGATGATCAAGGATATGTAGCAGAAGCTAGTGGGGCGGGATTTTTTATGGTTAGAAATGGTGTTTTAATCTCCCCTCCAAATGATAATTCACTAGAGTCAATAACTCAAAAAACAGTTATAGAGATGGCTCAAAATATGGGTATAGAGGTTGTTCGTCGTCGTATTACAAGAGAGGAAGTGTATATTGCTGATGAGTGTTTCTTAACTGGAACAGCAGCAGAGATTACGCCTGTTAGAAATGTTGATGCTAGAGAGATTGGAAATGGTGCTAGAGGTGAGATGACGGAAAAAATTCAAAGTGCTTATTTTGATATAGTTTTTGGTCGTGATAAAGATTATGAGCATTATTTAACATATATAGATTAGATTTATAAAATATAAAAAAAAGGAAAAAAATGGCATCAGATATGAATGATTACTTCAACAAGAAGAAGAGTGAGAGTGGTGGTTTTGGTAAAAAATCAAGCTCAAATAGTGGGGGAAAAGGTCCAGAACTTCCAAAGATAGATTTTAATTTTGGTGGTGGTAAAGCTGGATTACTTTATTTTATAGTTGCAGTTGTGATTATGCTTGTTTTAGCAAAACCTTTTACTGTTATACAAGAGGGAGAGAGAGGTATTTTAAGTACAAATGGTAAGTATCAAGATCAGGCACTTTTACCTGGACTTCATTTTATCATACCTGTTATTCAAAAAGTTTATATTGTTGATACTAAAGTTCGTATTATCAACTATGCTTCTCGTATAGAAACAAGCAGTAGAGCATCTGGGATTATTACTAAACCAGCAGTTACTGTTCTTGATAAGCGTTCTTTGCCTGTTGGAATTGAGTTGACTGTTCAATATAGATTAAATTCTCAGTTTGCTGCACAAACCATTTCAAATTGGGGATTTTCTTGGGAAGATAAAATCATAAATCCAGTTGTAAGAGATGTGGTTCGTAATGTGATTGGTAAATATGATGCTGAGGCTTTAACTCAGATGAGAAATAATTTAGGTACAGAGATAGAAGCTGGGATTAGAGATAGTGTTGCATCTTTAAAAAATGCACCTGCTATTTTACAATCTGTTCAACTAAGAGACATAATTTTACCTAAAAAGGTAAAAGAGCAGATAGAGAGAGTCCAAATCGCAAAACAAGAGGTTCAAAAAGCTGAACAAGATGTTGCAAGAGTAAAACAAGAAGCTTTAAAAAGAGCCGCAGAAGCAGAAGGTGTTGCCCAAAAAGCAAGAATTGAAGCTCAGGGTAAAGCAGATGCAGTTACTATTGAAGCAAAAGCAAATGCAAAAGCAAATGAGATTATTGCTAGATCTTTAACACCGAAACTTTTACAACTAGAACAAATGAAAGTTCAAAGTAAGTTTAATGAAGCATTAAAAGTAAATAAAGATGCAAAAATATTTTTAACACCTGGTGGTTCAACTCCAAATATTTGGGTTGACACAAAAGATGTTAAACAACGAACAACAGCGAAGTAAGTAAAGATGATGCAAGAAATATTAGATAGAGTTGATTGGCAAAAGAGTTCACTTTTGCCTGTAATAGTTCAAGATGTGCAAAATAATGAAGTATTGATGATGGCATATATGGATAAAGAAGCATTAGAGCTTTCACTCAGTACAAAGATAGCTCATTACTATTCAAGGAGTAAGCAACGCATTTGGAAAAAAGGTGAGAGTAGTGGGCATATCCAAACCATACACTCATTTTATATTGATTGTGATAATGATACGCTACTTATAAAAGTAACTCAAGAGGGTGTGGCATGTCATACAGGTAGAAGAAGTTGTTTTTTTACAGAGTTAGAATCTGGTGAAAGTAATGATAATGTGGAAGTAAATCCACATGCCATGTATGGTGTTATAGATACACTTTATCATACTATTCAAGAAAGAAAAAATGCAGATCCTAAAACATCTTGGACAGCAAAACTGTTTAGTAAAGGTGACAATACTATACTTAAAAAAGTGGTAGAGGAAGCTGGTGAATTTAGTTTTGCCTACAAAGATGATGACGAGGGAGAGATGATATATGAAGCGGCGGATTTGACCTATCATATGTTGGTAGCACTAGCAGCTAAAAACATATCTCCAGACAGAATTAAGCAAGAGTTGGCAAGAAGATTTGATATGAGTGGGATAGCTGAGAAAAATTCAAGAGAGGATTAATGAAAGATAAAATCACTGCATTTATAGATGGACTTATAATTTATGATTATATTTTATTTGGTAGTGTTTTTACTCTTTTTATTCTTTTTATAGTCTTAGCTATTCTTCTAAGAAGGAAAGTTAAATTAGCTATCTTTTTAAGTATCTTTTCTTTTCTTATACTTTTTGTTGGTCCTATTGTTGGATATATTCAGATGCATAAATTTTTATTTAAAAATAGTATTACACTTACATATCAAAAAAAATTAAATTTTACGAAAGCAGTTGTATTAAAAGGGATTTTAAAAAATGAATCAAAATTTGATTTTAAAAGTTGTAAAATAACTGCTAGTGCGTATAAAGTTAGTGGTAATGCTATAAAAGATATGATATTTCCATTTAAGCCTTTTAAAAAGATGTCGATTTTAGAGTATGACATTAAAAAAGGCGATGTAAGGGGCTTTAAGATTATAGTTGAGCCTTTTACATATTCAAAAGATTTTAATATTTCTGTGGGGGCTAGTTGTAACTGATGACTTTATTTAATTATTGGCACTATATTGTGCTTTTTATATTCTTTCTAGTGTTTGTTGGTGGTGTTGTAGCGTCACTGAAACAACCAAACAAGAAGTTAGTTTTGCCAATGTTGTTATCTGTTACATTGGTTGTTGCTTTGTTTGCTGGTTTTTCTATTGTCGTGGTTGATAAATATACAAAAAAAGTAAAACTTTATAGGGTAAAAAACAAAAGACTTCTTAGTATAGAAAAAATTGTATATAGTGGGGTTGTAAAAAATGTTGGTAATTTTGAGATAGGTGAGGTTACTTTTAAAGTAAAACTTGTAAATAAAGGGCATGTTATAGGTAATGCAAAAGGCGGATCATTTTTCAAGCCAAGTGGATTTCTTGAGTTTTTTTCTGGTCAAAATATACTTTATAAACCACAAACCGTAACAAAAGAGTTCGTAGTGGCTAAAAATCTAAAACCTGGTAAAGCAAAATCTTTTAGGGTTTATTTTGATTTTCCACCATATTTTCAGAGTGTATCTAATTTTACAAGTGTGAGTGGGCATTAAGATTTAATATTTAAAATGCCTTTTACCTGTCTATTTTACGGTAAAATCCTCCTACTTTGCCAATATTTACTCTTCCAGTATGGGTTGTTTAGGTGAGATATGGTTACTCCATATTTTGTTGAAGCATGTATAAAACTATCTTTTTCCATGATTATTCCCACATGCCTACCTTTGTGATTGATTTTAAAAAATACTATGTCTCCTGCTTTTGTGGAGTTTTTTTTGACTCTATATCCCATTTTAACTTGATTTTTTGTGGTTCTAGG
>JAMOQK010000055.1 GCA_027064045.1 Sulfurimonas sp.
GATGAAGACTCATCAATCACAGTAGATGTACTTGCAAACGATACAGATGGAGATGGAGATTCTTTATCTATCACAGAAATCCAAGGTCAAGATGTAAGCTCTGGTCAAACAGTAGATGTAACAGTAGCTGGAACAGTTGTAGGAACTGCAAATGTGGTAGATGGAAAAGTTGTATTTACTCCAAGTGCAGAGTTACAAGAGATGAATGATGGTCAAAATCAAGATGTAACATTTAGTTATACAGTTTCAGATGGTCATGGTGGAGAAGATACTGCTAATGTAACTGTAAATGTTACTGGGTCTAATGATGGTCCTGTTAATATGAATTTAAGCTATAGCAATATTGGTGCAACTGATGGTAATAATGATTATGGAGATGAAGAAGATCTTGTTGGTAGTAATGATGCTCAACATCTAAATACAGGTGATGGTGACGATACTATTACTATAGGTGATGATATTGAAACTAGTGACACTGTTGTTAATACAAATGGCGGTGATGATACTATTACTGTTGGTGATGATTTTGATAACGGAACTATAAATACTGGTACTGGTAACGATACTATTACTGTTGGTGATGATGTGGGTGATGTAAGTGGTAATCAAAGTGCTCATATTAATACTGGTGATGGAGCTGATACAGTTACTGTTGGTGGTGAAGTTATTAATGGTTCTACAATAGATACAGGAGCAGATGATGATACTGTATCAGTAGCTGATGACATAGAAGGAAATAGCACTATAAATACAGGAACAGGAAATGATAGTGTAACAGTGGGTGATGATTTTGATGATGGAACTATAAATACAGGTACAGGAGATGATACAGTTAATATTGGTGATGACTTAGGTGATACTAATGAGAGTGGAGCTATAGATACAGGTGTAGGCAATGATACAGTAACTGTTGGTGGAAATGTACTTAGTGATTCATCAATAGATACAGGAGCAGGAGATGATACATTAGATGTAACTGGTTATGTTGGTAATACCTCTACTGTTGATATGGGTGCAGGTGATGATACTATTACTCTTAATAAGATGGGAGACACTACAAATCTTGAAACAGGTTTAGGTAATGATGTTGTTAATCTAAATAGAATAGAAGAAGATGCTACCATTGATACAGGCGCAGGAGATGATACAGTTACTTTAACTGATGTAAGTTCAGGTTTTGATAATGGAAGTGTTAATCTTGGTTCAGGTAACGATACTCTTACTATAAATGATTCTTTAAGTGGAACTGATGCAAAATTTGTTGGTGGTGAAGGTCAAGATAGTTTAGTTCTAAATGGTGTAAGTAGAGGTGATTGGGATAGTGGTGTTAGTGATAACTTCAATGGTTTTGAAAATGTAACATTTTCAGATGGTTCTACTATAGATGTAGCATCTGCCCCTACGCTTAGTATGAGTGTTGGTGATGCAGTAGTAACAGATAACTCTTCAAATAATAATTCTAATCAAAATACTGGAAATGATAATTCAAGTACTCCAGATATGAGTGGTGCAAATAATCATGGTAATGGAGATAACAATTGGGATAAAAGTCAATTGTCTAATGGTTATGATACTGCAGTTTATGGTGATGGAGATAGTGATTATTCTGAACTTAATGCTGGAAATGGTAATGATAATATTACTCTTGGTGATGGTTGGAATCAAGTAGAAGTTGGAAACGGTAATGATACATTAGTTATGGGTGATGGTGGTCATGCTATTGATTTAGGAAAAGGTGATGATACGGCAACTATAGGTGATGGTACAAGCTCTTGGGATGCAATAAAAGCTGGTGACGGGGATGATACCGTTGTTGCAGGAGATAGCTTTGAATCTATTGATGCAGGTAAAGGAAACGATAATATTACTGTTGGTGATGGTGCTAAAAATATCAAACTAGGTGATGGAGATGATACTTTAAACGCTGGTGATTCTGTATCTGGTTGGACAGAAATAGATGGTGGAAAAGGTGATGACACCATGACTATAGGTGATGACTGGACTAAAGTTAAAGGTGGAGATGGAAACGATACTGTTATTTTCAAAGGTGATGAAGCTGATTATACTGTAGGAAATAAATGGGGTAATGATTATGTAGAAAATAATGAAACTGGAAATATCACTTGGCTTGATAGTGTTGAAAATGTACAATTTGGTGGAACAGATGCTTCTGCATCTGGCCAAACAATTTCATCTTATGACTATCCAGTTACACTAAATGCAGATGGTAATGGACTATCTGATATAACACTTACTAATTTACCACAAGGTGCAACACTTCAAGATAGTCAGGGAAATGAAATTTCTGGAGATAATAGTGTATATACTATACCAACTGATGTGAATGGAGATGCAACAATAATACTTAGCAGTGATAGTGAGTTAAGTCCTGCTGCACTAAATAGTATGAGTGCAAGTGTAACCTCTACAGAAGAAAATGGTGGAGATACAGCAACTGCAACAACAACTGCTGATATAGAGGTAACAGGTGATGAAACAGCTGAGAGTATTACTGGAACAGATGCTAATGAAACTATAGATGGTGGAGCTGGTGCAGATACAATAGATGCTGGAGCTGGAAATGATGATATTGCTTTTGATGTAGCAGACGCTTCAGTAGATGGTGGAACTGGTTTTGATACGCTTATTTTAGATGTTGATGATGCAAGTGTTGATTTTACTGCATTAACTGATGATAGTATAAATAATATAGAATCTATTGATTTAGGTACAGGTACTCAAAATATTTCTCTTAATATTAGTGATGTTCTTGATGTAACTGATACAGATAATATTCTCCGAATAGATGGTGATAGTAGTGATAGTATTGATTTAAATACTCAGGGTGATGATGCTGAATGGACTTTAGGTGACTTTAAAACTGATACTGAAACAGGAGCTAATTATCAAGAGTTTACTGGTCAAGTTGAAGGACAAGATGTTTCTTTAGAAATTAACACGGATATTCATATTGATGAGAGTTGATAACTATATGGCATGTGGGGGTTAATCCCACATGCCATATAGATGAAGTTATTTTAAAAGTAAGATTAAAGAGACTCTGTCATTAACATGGAGTTTCTCAAATATAGAAGTTATATGTGCTTTTACTGTTCTTGTAGTTATGTTTAGTTTTGATGCGATGGCATCATTGGTAAAGCCTTCTAGTACTAGATATACAACTTTATTCTCTTTTTCTGTTAGTTTTTCTTTTATGAGTTTGTTTGATTCTTGTGGTAATACTGGTTTATCGCTAGTATTTGCCAAAGAGGCTGTAAGTTCTGGGTAAGTCCATATTTTCCCATCACTTACTGTATCTATCATTTGTAGATAGTGGTGTTTTAACATTCTTGAATTTCCATATGCTTTTACACCATGAGATATTAACATTTTTCCATTTGTAATAGCTGGAACTCTTTCAAGTACAATTACATTTTTTGGTAAAGTATTTGATGATATTAGTTTATTTATATCTTTTGCAACACTATCATAATCAGCTACTAAAATATATTCACAATCTGATTTATTTATCCACTTTAGCAGTAGATTTATATCTTCAAATTTAAGTGATTCTCTTTTACTATCTCGTCTTTGAAATTCACTTAAGACATTCATATCTAAGCTAAAATAAATAATCTTCATATTATCTCTCCGAAAATACATATTGTTTAGATTTTAGTATAGGTTTTAAAATATATTGCAAAACAGTTTTTTTACCAGTAACTATATCTACATTTACGGTCATACCAGGGATAATTTTTAGTGGGTGTTCTTTTGTTCCTAGGTAATTTTTATCTGTTTGTATATGTATGAGATAAAAAGTATTTTCTTTTTTATCTGTTATAGTGTCTGGAGATATATTTACAACATGCCCAATAAGTCCACCGTGGATAGCATAATCATAAGCAGATACTTTGATTTTAGCTTCTGCACCCGGATGTATAAAAGCGATGTCGCTTGGTTTGATTTTTACTTCTAAATAAAGTTTTTTATTGCTAGGTACTATCTCAACTAAATCTGCTCCTGGTTTGATAACTCCACCTACTGTATGAACAAAAAGTGTTTGAACAATCCCATTTACAGGTGATTTTACCATAGTTCTATTGACCTGATCGCTAAGTGCAATTTGTTGTGTTTGAAGTCTTGAAAGTTCTGCTGTTACTTCATTTAACTCTTTTTTAGCAGTATTTATAAAAAGTTGTTTAGCCTCTATCCTTTTTTGTCTATACTCTTTTATGGCAGATTCAAGGCGAGGTAGTGAAAGTTGGGCTCCCTCTATTTTATTTTCTATGTCGTTAGCTTCCCTTTTCAATTTTAAGAAATCAACTTTAGACTTAACACCCTCTTTTACCATTGGAGCAGTCATACCTATCTCTTCAGTTACAAATTCTAAAGATTTTTTAAGTGAGTTGATTTTAGCTTGAGCTTCTTTATACTCTTGTTTTTTTTGTTCAATTTGTTGAACAATAGAGTTGTCTTTTGCCATCATCTCAATCTGATTTGATTTATATAATCTTTGTGCTAATTCTAATTGTTTTTTAAGTTCTGCATTGTCTGTTTGTATCATCTTGAATGGTTTTTGATATGATTCAGCTTCTAGTCTTATTTGTTTAGCTTTTAGTTCATGAAACTTCATTTTGTTGGTTAGAGAAGTTGAAGTTGATTTTGCATTATTGATTTTTAAAATAACTTCCCCCTTTTTTACTAAATCTCCCTCTTTTACCAAAATAGCTTCAACAATCCCTCCCTCGAGATTTTGGATAATCTGATTTTGTCCATAGGGTATAACTTTACCATCTCCCCTTGTGATTTCATCTATCTCTGCAAATGAAGCCCACAATATAAATAAAAATATACTCAGCAACCATATTTTTAGAACTTTGCTAATCCTAGATGGTGTTCTTTGTAGTACAGCGGCACTCAGTGAGTTCATAAAACTATAATCGTTTTCAGTATATTCTATAGGTTTATTCGTTTTTTTAGGATTCAATTTTTTTTCCTCCACCTTGTAGTTTTTTAAGAGCATCCTCTTTTGGTGCATCTATAAATATTCTACCCTCATTCATAACTATAACTCTCTCCACAATTTTTAAAAGTGTCATTTTTTGTGTTACTAGTAGTGAGGTTTTATTTTTTAAGTTTTTATCTAGGCTATCAAGTAATTTTGCTTCTGTTATTTGATCCATAGCATTACTTGGTTCATCCATAAGCATTACAGGGCTATTAAGTAAAAATGCACGAGCAATACCTATACTTTGTTTTTGTCCACCTGAGAGACCTTGACCCCTTTCACCAATAGGCATCTCATATCCTTTAGGATGTTTTTTTATAAATTCTGATGTTCCACTTATTTGAGCAGCTTTTATCATAGCCGCATCACTGGCATGTGTGGCTCTATATATAATGTTATCTTTTACTGTTCCACGAAATAGCATTACATCTTGAGATACATAACTCATGTTTTTTCTTAAATCAGCTGGGTCAATCTGTTTTATATCTATACCATCTATAAGAATTTGCCCAGAATCTGGTTCATATAAGCCTAAAATTAGTTTTGCGATAGTACTTTTTCCACTTCCAATACGACCAATAATAGCTACATGTTCCCCTGGATTTATAACAAATGAAACATTTTTTAAAGCTGGAACTTCTGTATTTGGGTAGGAAAAAGTTACATCTATAAACTCTATATGACCACTAAAGTCAGGTCTTTCAACAAATTTTTTGCCTTGTGGTCTTTCACTTGGTTGAGTGATAATATCGTTTAGTGTTTCATAAGAAGTTTTTGTATCTTCATAGTTAGTCATAAGCCCTGCAACCTGTCCCATAGGCGCTAGAGTTCGCCCTGTAAGTATTACAATAGCGATAAGTCCCCCCATAGATAGCTCAAACTTTTGTATGAGATATACACCATATATGATAATCATAACAGTATTTAATTGGATTAGCAGCTGTGTTATGGTTGGTATGGAGGCTGAAATCATGCGAGATTTTAAACTTTTTGTAGCAATTTCTCCAGTTGATTCTTCCCACTTCCATTGTACTTGGTTGAGTGTTCCTAGTGTTTTTAGTGTTTCTATGTTATTTAGAGTTTCTATAAGGATTGAACTTTTTTTAGCACTTGCTTCATGCGTACTTTCAATACTGGCTCGAAGAGGTTTTTTAATAAAAAAAGCATAGCCTAAAATGAGAAGTATAGTTGTTATTGGGATTAAAACTATGCTACCACCTATATAAGCAATGACAAATAAAAATATAATTGCAAAAGGTATATCTATAATTGCAGCCATGGTAGCATTGGTTAAAAAACTTCTTATAGAATCAAAATCTTTTAAGTTACTTGCAAAAGAGCCAACAGATGCTGGATGATTTGCCATCTTTAAATCAAGCACTTTTTCAAAGATGATAGAGGACATAATGATGTCACTTTTTTTAGCAGCACTCTCAAGTAAATATGTACGGGTAAATTTTAAAAATGTGTCTAATAGATAAACAATACTCACCCCAATGGCAAACACCCAAAGTGTTTCTATGGCATTGTTGGGGATAACTCTATCATAAACATTCATAGTAAATAAAGGGGATGCCAAAACGAATAGGTTTATAAGTAATGAAGCATATAAAACATCTTTATATACACTACTAGAGAGTTTGAGTGTACTCCAAAACCAATGTTTTTGATTGAGATGCAATGTTCTTGAATTTTCATCTTCATACTCAAAAGCTTTTTTAACCATAAAACCAAAACCAATATACTCATCTTCAAGTATATCCATATCCACCCATTGCTCAATAGCTTCTTCAGCCGGCATGATGATTTTCACTTGTGTTCCATCTTTGCTAAAACTATCTAATATACAAGCAGTTTGATTTGATAGTAAAATTATCATAGGAAGCTGTAAAGGTGAGATTTGTGAGAGTGGTCTTCTAATAATTGAAGATTTAAGACCAGCCCTTTGAGCTGCACGAGAAAAAAGACCTTTTGCATTGTTGATGGAAAAAAGTTCTGGAGCTTCTGCACCAGGCTCTATCGGCAAACCAGCAGTTAATGCTTCTGCTGAGAAAGGTTTGTGGTAGAGTTTAGTAAAGATTACTAAACAATCTAGCAAGGCATCCATTCTTAGGTTGTCAGCATTTTCTATAAGCATATTTTAATCCTCTACTTTTTTAATTTTCTAACGATTATATCAACACGATTATTTTTTGCCATAGAACTCTCACTTTCATCACTAAACATTGGAGCATCTATAGATTTTGCATATGTATTTATTTGATTTTCAATAGCACCTGCTTGTACCAGTTTTTCTTTGATTGTGTCAGCTCTTTTTTGAGAAAGTTCTAAAGCATTTTTTGGTGTGATGTTGTCATCATCTACATTTCCTAAAACTTCAAATTTTATGTTAGTAAGTCCATAAGGTTTTAATTGTTTTATCAACTCATTTACCCTTTTTTGACCTTCTTCTGTTAAGTTTGAAGTTAAACCATAAAATAAAAATCCACTATACCTTTCTATCCTTTGAGTATCATTATATATAGTTTTACATCCATATAGGTTTTTCATATCCTTAGTAAGGGAGTTATTGCATATATCTTGTTCATCAACGATTAAATCTTTATCTCTATCATAAACTACTGGAAGGACATCATTGTTTTTTGGTGTTTGAGCTTTTAAGCCAACATTTGCATAAACATCTTCACCACCAGCAACAGTGTTAACTAAAATACCCATCGCATCTAAAATTCTATATTTTGCAAAAAGCATACTGTATTGTGTATTTATAATTTGAGATTTTGCTCCTATAAAATCGTTTTGAGCAGATAATAAATCTAGGAGTGTACGCCTTCCTAAATCATATTCCTTTGTATAAAGAGTGAGAGTTTTAAGAGAGAATTTTTTGTAGTCTTTTAGGTGTTTTAGTTGATTAGCAAGTTCTTGGTTTGCTACCCATGCGAGATTTATATTTTCTATAACTTTTCTTCTTAAATCATTTTTAGTTTGAACTTCTTGGTGAATTTGACTTACACTTTTTTGTAGTCCTGAAGAGTCAGAAAAACCGTTAAAAAAGTTGTATCTTAGATAAGCCATCGCTTTAAAACGATTATCCGTCCCCTCAGAAGCACTTAAATTTTTATTTATAGATTCTGATATTTCTATATCTATGCGTGGGTAAAAGGGTGATTTTCTCTCTTTATATCGCTCTTGAGCTAGTTTTATGTTGTATTTACTAACTAAAAGTGATGGGTTATGTTTTATTGCATATTGAGTTGCTTCTTCTAGTGTGTCTGGAAATGTTATATCTAGTGAAGGTTTAACCATATCCTTAGCTTGAAGGTATCTACCCAAAACTCGTTGCATATTATATTGTGCATTTTTAAGGGAATTTTCTTCAACAGCATAGTTTGCTTCTGCAAGAGCTAATGATGATTCTATTTTATTTACTTCTGAGAGGGTTGTTAAACCAGCTTCATATAGTTTTTGAACTTTTTTGAAAATCTCTTTGTCAATATCAACATTTTCTTTAGCGGTTTGTAATAATTCTGTTTGTTTAAGAACTTCTAAATATTTATTTACTGTTTCAAAAGAGGTTGTATTTGCCTTTTCTATATAGCTATACGCTGCTGATATAGTTCTGTTTTGTTGCTGTGATACTTGAGCTGTTGTGGCAAAACCATTAAATAAATTTTGAGTATATGTGAGAGAATTTTGATATACACTCAGACCTAAAGAATCTATACCATTACCTTTGTGGTCTTTTAGTGTTGTTTGATTATCCCAGTTTTTTCTTTGAGTGTTTTCATAACCTACTCCTAGTGAAAGATCCAATTTAGGATAGTAACCAGCTTTTGCATTTGTGATGTCTTCTTTTGTTGAATTGTAGTTTTTTAATCTTTCTAGTACAGTAGGGTTAGTCGATAAAACTTCTTTTAGAGTTGTTTGTAAATCTTGAGCATTTAGTGTTGAGAGTATAGAGAGTGTAATCAATAGTTTTTTTTTCATAAATCTTTCCAGTCTTAATCTTGGATATTGTATTTAACACTTTGTTAACATTTCCTTAATAAGTGTCTATATGATATAATTGTGTTGCTATTTTGCTGTAAGTACCTATCCAAAAAGAACACCAATTATCAGCGATAAGAAAACAGTTCTAGTGATAGGCAGATTTTTGAAGAACTAACTGGTTAATTCAAGAAAATCTAACGACACAATAGGACTGTTTTCTTATCGCCCGTAGGGAAGCTCAAAAAAGCAACTACTGACTTCGTTAAAAACTCTTGAAGCTACCAGTAGCTCCTACAAGTTTTTGCCTTGCATTAGTCACTTTTTTGAGCTTCTGATAGTTGGTGTTCTTTTTGGATAGGTACTTAAGATGGCAATAAACAACTAGGGTAAATGTGCAGATGAAATCATCAGATATTAGTAGTATTTTAAACAATAAAGATAAACTTCTAACTCAATCCTACTTTGAACTTCAAGAGTTTTTTGAAAATAAATATGGTAGAGATACTGTAGTGTTTATGGAGATTGGAACTTTTTTTGAAGTTTATGAAGTAGATAATGATGATATGCAGATAGGTAAAGCCAAAGAGATGGCTGAACTTTTAAATATACAACTTACCAAAAAAAATAAAAATATCATAGAAAACTCAGATAGAAATCCACTTTTAGCAGGTGTTCCAGCAGTTAGTTTTGAAAGATATTTAAGCCGTCTTATTCAGGAACAAAAATATACTATTATTGTGGTTAAACAAAAGGGAAATCCACCTAAAATCAGTCGTTATATATCTCAAATAGTCTCACCTGGAACAAATTTTGAGCATATAGTTGATAATGATGACAACTATATAGTTTCATTGTTGGTTGATAAATACAAAGGTATATATAATATTGGTTACTCTGCGATAGATGTGACAACAGGAAAAACTTTTCTTTATGAAACGCATGGGACAAGTGAAGATCCAGCTTATGCACTTGATGAGGTGTTTAATCTTTTAAATATATATCGAACAAGTGAGATTGTTATCACTTTTTTAGATGGGATAGATGACCAAAAGCATATTATAAATTATCTTGAAATAGCAGAGCATTATCATTATAGTGTAAATAACAATAGACCTAAAATAGAGTTTCAAAATGAGCTTTTTAAAGAGGTGTATCAGATACAATCTTTACTGTCACCCATAGAGCATTTGGATTTAGAGAGAAGCCCAATGATTACAGAATCTTTGGCAATTTTGATTCATTTTGTGATAGAACATGACATCTATATAGTTCAAAAATTAAATAAACCACTCATTATAGATAATCGCCGTTTTGTTTACCTTGGAAACAATGCTTTAGAACAGTTGGGAATCATATCAAAAGACAGAAAAGAGTTTACACTTTTGAAAATGCTTGATAAAAGTTCTACAGCGATAGGACGACGGCTTTTAAAAGAAAGATTACTAAATCCAATTATGGAAAAAGATGAACTTGAGAGGCGATATAATCTTATAGAAAAAGTCTCATCTCATACCCGTTTCCTTGATGAGACAATGAGAGGCATATACGATATAGAAAGACTTGCCCGTCGTTTGGCATTAGCAAGACTTCATCCTTTTGAGATGAACCATATATATGAATCTATGTTGAATGTAAAAGAGTTAATGCTTTATGTAAAGAAAAACAAGATTCAAAAGATACCTTTTCACATGAGTGAAGTTGATGAGTTTTTAAGAGATATAACTAAAAGTATAGATCTTGATATATCTCGTAGATTTACAAACAATACAGTTGATGAAAATTTTCTAATGGACGGTGTGGATGAGGCTATAGATACACTTGTTCATGAAAATTCTGTTATGTTAGTTGCTTTTGAAGATATTATAAATAAGATTGAAAATATGCTCATGGATAACAAGGTGGGTGGTGCAAATAAACTTGTAAATCTTGGGCTTTTGGAAAAAGAGGGATACTATATTTCTTTGAGTAAAAATAGATTTTCTCTAATAGAAAGTGAGTTTAAAAAAGATGAAGAATTTTCAAGCTTTAATGTAAAAAAACTGACAAATAGTGTAAAGATTACTTCTGAGTTTACAGATAACCTCTCAGATAAGATAATGAAAAATCGTCGAAAGATAATCTCCCTTGTAAAAGAAAGATATATAACATTGCAAGTGGTATTTGAGAGGAGATATTTATTACTTTTTGATAGAGTTATAAGTTATGTTGCAGATTTAGATGTTGGTGTTAGTTCATCTAAAGTGGCACAAGAGTATAAGCATTCAAGACCTATGATAGTTGATGTTAGAGATGATGAAAATTTTATACAACTTATGCAACTTCGTCATCCACTCATAGAGTTACAAGAAAGAGGTGGTATCTATATACCAAATGATATTGTGATGGGAAATAGGGAGTATATGGATTTACCACACCCTACAACTGTGATGCTTGAGGTTGGGGTGCATGATGGACACGATATAAATGGTGTTTTGTTGTATGGTATAAATTCTAGTGGAAAAAGTTCTTTGATGAAGAGTATAGGTATAGCAGTTTTGATGGCTCAAAGTGGTTTTTTTGTGAGTGGTGCTGTTATGAAATTTTCTATATTTGATTCTCTTTTTACAAGGATAGTTTCACAAGACAATTTAGCAAAAGGTCTTTCAACTTTCGCTGTTGAGATGCTTGAGATGAAAAATATTTTTAATCGTTCCACTGTTAAATCACTTGTTTTGGGTGATGAGATAAGTCATGGTACAGAAACACTTTCAGGTGTTGCCATAGTTGCTAGTGCTATTAAAAAACTCTCAGATATAAGGTGTTTGTTCTTATTTGCTACACATCTTCATCAACTCTCAACTATGCAAGAAATTACATCTTTGGATAATGTTGTCAATCTGCATCTAAGTGTAGAGTACAACGAAGATAAAGACACTCTTATATTTAATCGTGTTCTTCAAAGTGGAAGTGGTAGCAGTATATATGGTCTTGAGTTTGCAAAATCACTTCATATGGATAGTGAATTTTTGCAAATGGCAAACAAGATAAGAAAAAGACTTGCAAATGATTTTGATGAGTTAGAACTTTTGGTTAAAAAGAAAAAAAGTAAGTATAATAAAGAGTTATATGTAACTAAATGTGTGATTTGTGGAGCAGTTGCAGAGGATGTTCACCATATTTCTCAGCAATCTTTAGCTGATAAAGCTGGTTTTATAGGGCATTTTCATCAAGACAATAAACATAATCTTGTACCATTATGTAAAGAACATCATAAGCAGATACACGATGGAAAAATCAGAGTAGATGGTTTTGTGATGACCTCAAAAGGGCTTGAGTTAAAATTTGAAGAGCAGATGAGTAAGCCTAAAAAAGTTGAAGTAAAAGAGCCAGAGATAAACGAGAGTAAAAAGATACTTTTAGATGATTGGTGATTTTTTACTCACAACCTGAAGCACTAATCATCTGAGCATAGTTAGGTGTGCCTTTTTTACCTATGAAAGTATATGTGCCTATACTTAGAGTATAGTTTGAGGCATTTACATCCACATCTTTACATTTAACAGTTTTGTTTTGTTTAAATTTTAGTACAACTGCTAACATCTTTTCTTGTTGCGTTGCTGTGTATGAGTTATAAGCTACTGCCCCTAAAATAATGGCTAAGGTTATACCTGTCGCTACGATTTTTTGTTGTTTTGTAAGTTCTGTAAAGTAGTGCAGGGTGAGAAAAAACAGCCCTGTTACAATAAGCCCTGCCAAATATGCCATTTTAGCTAACACCTCTTATCTGGTAAGTTATGTCTCCAGCACCAAAACCGATGATTAGACCTTTGTCAAGTACTTTTAAATCCTCTTTATCTTTTACGATTGTTATGGTGTTATTTGCTCTTTTTATATTGTCTGCCATAGTTAGATTGTATCTTTTGAATTTTTCTTTAAAGTCTATCTCTCTTGGTGCTTCACCTGCTGACCAAACTGGAAGGATGATTAACTCTTGCGCCCCTTCAAAACATTTTATAAACTCGTCAAGATTGTCAATAGTACGGGAGTATTTATGTGGTTGCCAGATGGCTGTAATCTTATCAAAACCTTTTAGTGTTGCATACTCTTTAACAGATTCAAAAGTGGCTTTTATCTCTGTTGGATGGTGTCCGTAGTCATCTATAATTACACTGTTCTCTTCAGCCCCAACTATATCAAATCGTTTTTTGATACCTTTAAAAGTTAGTAGATTTTCTCTTATAGTATTTATATCCATAGATTCATGAGCGGCTAAAACAGCTAAAGCGGCATCTATGGCTATATGTTTACCAAATCCCCAAACATCAAAACTACCAAAACCTTTTAGAGTAAATCTTGTGTGTGGTTCGTTGTTTATGAGTATAAATTCTATATTTGTTATATCTTTGCTTGGGTAGAGCCAATGAGCATTGATCTCATCTTTTAAAGTTGCTAAAAATGGGTCTTCAGCGTTTAAAACTTTACAAGGAGCAGATTTTATAAATGATTTATATGAATCATAAAAAAGTTCATAATTATAATCGTAGTATTCCATATGTTCAGGTTCAGCATTTATAACAATGGCACAATGTGGGTTGGAGTTTAAGAAACTTCCATCACTCTCATCTGCTTCAAAAAGCATTGTATCTGTTGTTTCATCATATCTTACATTTGAACCAAAAGCTTTTGACTCAGCACCAATTATAGCAGAACCTTGCATGATGGAAGTTAGTATAGCAGTTGTTGTGCTTTTTCCATGCGCTCCTGCAACTGAGTAAACTTTTCTATCCATAAGTATTTTTGTGAGTGCTTCTCTTCTGGCTAAGACCTCTATCCCTTTTTCTTTAGCTTGGATTATTTCTGGATTGTCTGGGCGGATGATAGCAGAGTGAATTAGTAAATCTTGATTTGTTATAGCACTCTTGGCATGTGGAACTGTTACTTTTATCCCCAAATCACGGAGTTTTTTTGTGATGATTGTATCTGAGATGTCAGAGCCTGTAACCTCATGACCTTTAAAGTGCATGTATTGAGCTAATCCTGAGATACCTATACCACCAATTCCTATAAAATGAACTTTCATATATTACTCCACATCGCTTTTAAGGTTATCTAGCAATTTTTGTGCCTCATCTTTAAAATGGCTTATGTAAAATGTACCAGCCTTTTGTGTGGCATCAATATCGGCTATATTTTGTAAAAAATCATCAAGTGAAAGTTTTTCTTGAGAGGCAATATGGTGAAATTTTAGAGCATCTGAGAACTTTTTATCATTGCTAAGTCCACTTAAAACTTCAAAAAGAGCAGAAGCATCTTGGATTTTTCCTGCAGAGTAATGCTCTATGGCATACTCATACAAAGCTCTTAGAGTTGCAAAGTCCTGTATTTCAGTCATATCCATAACTCTATGAGATTCTAGTGTATCTGTGAGTTTTTCAAGTGCTAAATCCAAGATATTTGCATAAAAACCATGAAGTGTTTCCTCATCGAAGATATCGTGTGCTTCTTGTTCTAGTACATACAAAGACGCTATGTCAGAGTTTTGTTGTGCTTTTAATACTTTTGTTTTTAAATCTTCCACTTTACTCACCTAAACACTCCTTTATTCTCATGAGGGCATCTCTTGTTTTTTGTTCATTTTCAACCAAAGCGATTCTTATAAAATCTTTGCCAGGATTTTGTCCATCTTCATCCTCTCTTGCCAAAAATTCCCCTGGAAGTACTTTTACATTATACATCTCATAAAGTTTTTTTGTAAAGTTTATGGCATGTGGGATTTTTAGCCAGATATAAAATGTGGCATGTGGAATCTCAATACCTAAAATCTCTTTTGCTATAATGAAGTTATTTTTATAAATCTCTCTTGATTTTGCTACATGCTGCTCATCCAGCCAAGCAACACTTGCTGCACTTTGAAGTGGAAGAGGGGAAGCACAACCAACATAAGTTCTATACTTCATATACTCTTTAAGTATCTTCTCATCTCCAGCTATAAAACCATTTCTAAGTCCTGGTGCAGAACTTCTTTTTGAGATGGAGTTTATAACCAGCATATTTTTAAAATTTTTATTTCCCACATGCCAAGATGCTTCTAGTAAAGAGGGGATGGGTTTGTCGGTGTAAATTTCACTGTAACACTCATCATTTAAAAGTACGAAGTTATGTTTTAGTGCTAACTTAACCCACATGCCAAGCTCATCAAGAGTTAAAACAGATGAGGTTGGATTGTTTGGAAAGTTTAGTATCACTAAATCACAACGGCTCAATTTATCTTCATCTATAACAGGTTTAAAATTGTTTTGTTCATCTAAATTTATATATATAGTTTTTGCACGACTTGCAATAGCAGCACCCTCATAAATCTGATAAAATGGGTTTGTGAAAGCTATGGTCGGTTTAATTATGTCAAAAAGTAAAAATTGTGGAAAGTTAAAAAGCACTTCGCGAGTACCAAAAGTTGGTATGATTTGCTCATCACTTAAACTTATGTTGAAGCGTTTTTTAAAAAATTTTCTTTGAGCCTCTCTTAATGTTGGCTCACCTGATGTTTTTGGATATTTTTTTAGTAATTTTGTAGAGTTTTTTAACTCATCTTGTATAAACGATGGTGTTTCAAATTGAGGTTCACCAATAGTTAAAGCAGAGGGTACATAATCGGGATTTGGTATAATATCTTTGAGTAAATTGTTTAATTTTTCAAACGGATATGGTTCAAAATTCATGTTTTTTTTCACTTTATTAATTTGATGCAATTATATCTAAAAATCAATTTATATATTTTCTTTTTTGTATTCCAAATCACCTGCAACAGCTTCTTTGTCATTTATGATTTTTTCTATCTGTTTTTTAACTCTATCGTAGCGATATTGCTCTTTAAAACCTATGATTCTACCACCTGCAGCATTTGGATGTCCACCACCATTTGCCCACTCTTTTGAGATTTGAGCCACACTTACTTTATTGTTTGCTCTTAGACTCATTGTTCCTCTGTAGCTTACATCTACTATGAAATCATATTCAGGGTATGCAGTTAAAAAGCCATTGCCGATAATAGAGGTATTTCCAACTCCGTAGCTAAGATAACCTCTATACCCTTTATAGTATATTGTTTTTTCTTTTCTAGCTTTGCCTAATAGTTCAACAACATATTTAGTAGCTAAATTATCAAGTGTATTGTTTTTATCATTCATAAAAAAAGATTTTTTAAGCGAGTGGATTTTGTCATCTAACAAAATAGGTGCATTTTCTTTACCTAAGAGTTTAGTGGCTTCAAGTAGTAGTGAAAGTTTGTATTTTGTATCTTCTTTAGCGAACATAACACGGTTTAGTTCTCGTGTTTCATTTACAAGTCTCATACAAACTTTACCATATTCAAAGTTGGCAACTTCCTCTTGTTTCCATAAGTCAACAGCATTTACCACATCTACAAAAGCTTCCATCCAAGTTGGTTCATCAAACTCAAAATGTTCTTTTACATAATCATAAGTGATTTTTGTTGCACATCTCGTTGTGTCAAGGTAATACCATTCATATTTATTAGCACTGTCTTCACCACTTCCATGGTGATCAAGTAAAGTTATCTTAATATCTTTTTTGTTTTCATTTAAGTTATTTACTTCAGAGTTTAACCATCTTGATTCATCAGCAGTTAAGTTCAAATCTGTGATAAGTATAAGAGCATTATCACTACTTTTTTTTATGTTTTCTAAAATCATCTCTAATTTTTGTCTGACTTCTGCACCATAATTAGCATTATAATTAAATATCTTATATGGTGTAAATTTCATTATAAGTTGGCAACTATATCCATCTAGGTCGATGTGTGATAGATGGTAGATTGTTCTGTTCATTTTTTTCCTTTTTTTATGTTAATGTTTTTACTTGTTATTCTATTGTGATAGAACCCATCACTTCAAAAGTGGCACTTGAGTCTATTTCTGCGTGTGAAAGAACTACAACATCTAGTGAAAATCTCTCAAAAATTTCTGCTATACCACGGCGTAACTGTGGATCAACTATAACAATAACCGGTGAAACACCTTTTTGTAAAAGTTCAGCTGCTTTGGTACTTGTTGCTTGTATGAGTGCATTTATCTCCCCTACATTTAGAGTTAGATTTCTTACACCGTCTTGCTCATGAGATTTTTCCAACATCATCTGTTCTGAGTTTGTATCAAAAGTTAATAATCTTATAGTACCATCCTCACCAGTGTACATTTGGGTTATAACACGAGATAGTTTAGCTCTAACTTGTTCAGTTATAAGCTCAACATTTTTTGTATATTCAGCTATATCTGCTATGGTTTCTAATATACTTAGCATATCTTTTAGAGGTATTTTCTCATGTAAGAGTGATTTTAAGACTCTTTGGATAAGTCCAATATTTGCTACTTTTAATACATCATCCACAATAACAGGGAAATCATTTTTGATTTTATCCATAAGTGTTTGCACCTCTTGACGAGTTATAAGGTCTTCAGCATTTCGTTTTACAAGTTCACTCATATGTGTGGAAATAACAGTAGCAGGGTCAACAACTGTATATCCATTTATGATGGCATCTTCTTTTTGTTCTGGAGAAATCCAAAGAGCATCTAATCCAAAAGCAGGTTCTTTTGTGCTTTGACCTTGTATCTCTCCTGTAGCCATTCCACTATCCATTGCTAAAAATTTATCAGGCATGATTGTACCTTCACCAATGGGGATACCTTTTAGCAAAATCTGATATTGTTGAGGTTGTAGATGTAAGTTGTCCCGTATCCTTACCTGAGGGATTAAAAAACCATAATCTGATGCTATTTTTCTTCTCATAGAACGGATGCGTTCTAGTAAATCACCACCTTGGGAACTATCTGCTAAACGGATTAGTTGATAACCAAGAGTAAGCTCAAGCATATCAACTTTAAGTATATCTTCTAAGGCAGCTTGTTCCTCTTGTGCTATCTCTTCGTTTGATTTTTGTGGCTTTTTAGTAGCTTTTTCTTTCTCTTGTTTTTCTAAATCTTTTTTACTTAATATGTTGTTTACATCAAGTATGCTTAGCTCACCTCTTTCATATTTATATATAGACCAACCAAGAACTCCAAAAAGTATCCCTACAAAACCCATAGATGCAGTTGGAAGACCTGGCACAAGTGCAAAAAGTATCATGATGAAGCCAACAATCATCATGATTTTTGCATTTCCTATCATCTGATTTATAGTACCTTCTGCAAAATTATCTCCATCACCAGAAGAACGAGTTATCATGATACCAGTTGCAGTAGAGATGATAAGAGCAGGGATTTGACTTACTAAACCATCACCAATTGTTAGAAGTGTAAATGTTGCTGCACTATTGCTAACACTCATATCATGTTGAAAAACACCAATAAGAAATCCACCAATGATATTTATAAGTGTGATGATGATACCTGCAACAGCATCACCTTTTACAAATTTACTAGAACCATCCATCGCTCCGTAGAAGTTAGCATCTTGGAGTATCTCTGCACGGCGTTGTTTTGCCTCAGCATCATCAATTAGACCAGCATTTAGGTCAGCATCAACTGCCATCTGTTTACCAGGCATAGAGTCAAGTGTAAAACGAGCAGCTACCTCTGCAACCCTAGTTGAACCTTTTGTGATAACCATAAAGTTTATAAGCACCAAGATAGCAAAGACTATGATACCTATAACAAAGTTACCACCAACAACAAAATCACCAAAACTCGTGATGATGGTACTTACAGCTTCTGGACCATTTTGCCCATTACTTAAAATCATCCTTGTTGTAGCGATATTTAGTGAAAGCCTAAATAGTGTAAGGATTAGTATGAGTGTTGGAAAGGTTGTTAGGTCTGTTGGTTTTGGAACATACAAAGATATGAGTAATATTAAAACTGCCAATGCCATTGAAACAGTTAGTAAAACATCAAGTATGCTAGATGGTAGAGGGACAATGATGATGGCTAAAATAGCCATTACAAATATAACTACACTTAAATCTTTTTGTCCAAGAAGAAAGTTTAGAGTTGTACCAATCTGCTGTCTAACAGTAAGCTTTTTTGCCAAAAAAAATCCTATCTTTACACTATTCTAAAATATCAGCTAAAGTTAATTCAGATAAAAATATATCAATTTTACCTTGAAGTTTATTTAAAAATGGCCATAGTGAGCATAATGAAGCTCTTGAAGACGGGCAAGATGTTATGGATGGTGAACAGTCAAAAACTGCTGGAGCTTTCCCTTCAACAGAGGACATAACTTGTAGCATGTTTATGTCTTTTGGGTCTTGAATGAGTACAAAACCTCCATTTACACCTTTATAAGATTTTAAAATTCCATTTTTAGCTAAAGTTTGTAGTATTTTTGCTAAAAAACTTTTAGGAATTGAAAGTTCAGTGGAGAGTGTTTCGCTATCCATCGGAGAATCTGCTTTTGATAAAACGATTAGAGAGAGTATTGCATATTCACTAGCACGGGTTATTAACATTATAGTTCTTTGTATTTTAAAATTTATCTAAATTATATCTAAAGAAGTTGAATTTATGTTGTAAATGAGGAAGAAAATGGGTATAATCTCGCTTCAACTTTACATCATGGTGTGTAAATGTTAGATTATTATACCATTCAGGAGGCTATTATGGCTTTAGATTCGGCTAAAAAACAAGAAATTGTTGCAAAATACGGACGCAATGAAAATGACACTGGTTCAAGTGAAGTTCAGATTGCATTATTAACAGAAAGAATTTCAGAACTTACTGAACACTTAAAAACTTTCAAAAAAGATCACGCTTCAAGACTTGGTCTATTAAAATTGGTTGGTCAAAGACGCCGTCTTATGAAGTACTTCAAAAGAACTCAAAAAGAGGCTTACAACAAACTAGTTTCAGATTTAGGTATTAGAGATAATATCTAGTTTTTTTCTTAACTAAGCCTTTTTGGCTTAGTTGTTCTTTATAAAAAAATCTCAACTGCTCTTTTTAAATCTTCTTTCGTATCTATTCCAAAACCTGTACTTGCTACTTTTACCATTGTAATTTTTTTAGCATGATAGATAGCTCTAAGTTGCTCTAGTCCTTCTATATCTTCCATTGGTGCATCATCAAGGTTGCAAAACTCTTTTAAACTTTTTTTGCTAAATCCATAGATGCCTATGTGACCAAAATAAGTTGCTGTTCCACTTCTGTTGTATGGTATGAGTGAACGGGAAAAATAGATAGCATTATGGTTGTCATCTAAAACTACTTTTACCAAGTTTGGATCTTGTGCTGCCTCATTATTTATGGCATTATAACAACTTCCCATAATAAATTCTTCTTTGTTCTTTTGAAGTTCTTGAAGTTTGCTCATCAGGGATTTAACAACGCTAGGTTCTATAAACGGTTCATCTGCTTGAACATTTATAATTATCTCATCATCATTAAGATTTAGGATATTTGCACATTCATGGATACGGTCTGTCCCACTTTTGTGTGTTTTGGAAGTTAGCATAGCTTCTATACCATGTTTTTGGCATGTGGAGATGATGAGTTCATCATCAGCTGCAACTACAACTCTATCAAGATGTGCAACTCTTTTTGCAGTTCTTACCACCATTGGCAAACCACCTATATCTGCTAGTACTTTTTGTGGAAATCTTGTTGAAGCTAATCGTGCGGGGATAATAATCATAGTTTAATGCCTTTAAGATATAATTACACCATTATATCAAAAAGGTGTTTGAGTGCTTCTTTATCAGCCACAAGAGGGTTATTGTTATAACAGTGACTCTGTGTTTTTATCTGATTTTATAAACTTTTTTAAACCAAAAGGCAGAGTGCTTGATGTAGGTGCCGGTTGTGGAATAGTTGGGCTGTTGGTGGCTCGTGAGAATTTACAAGTACAACTTGAAGCAGTTGAAAAACAAGATATTTTTGTAGAGTATGCAACTATAAATGCAAGGGTAAATAAGATACCATACAAGATACACCATAAAAGTTTTTTAGAACTTGATGAAGAGATAAAATATGACTATATCATCTCAAATCCACCTTTTTATCCAGAGGGTGCTACAAAAAGTAGTAACGAGATGTTATCCATAGCTAGATATAATGCCAACTTACCATTAGATGATTTTTTTAAAAAAGTATCGAGAGTTTTGAAACCAAATTCACACTTTATATTTTGCTATGATGCTTCCCAATTTGGGCTTATTTGCAGTGAATTAGACAGAGTAAAAATGCGAGTTGTAGATGTACAGTTTATCCATCCAAAGATAGATAGAAAAGCATCTTTGGTTATGATACATGCACGAAATGGTTCAAAATCTCTTATGAAAGTTTGGGAACCATTTATAAGTTTTGATGGTAATGATTTTTCAAAAAAAGCACAAGAGATTTATAAAAAAGCTTCAACACAGAGTATAAAATGTCAAATATAATAAAAAAAGATGGATATTCTTACAGTTTTGATGCCTCAGCATGTTCCACATGCCAAGGTAGATGTTGTACGGGTGAGAGTGGCTACATATATGTAACAAAAAGTGAGATTGAAAAAATTGCCGAGTTACTTGGATGTGAAGTTAGAGAATTTGTATCTAAATATCTATTTAAGAAGATGTATAAGTATAGTATAAAAGAGATAAAGTATAATGACTCTTATGAATGTATCTTTTATGATAGAGAGTCAAATGGTTGTAAAATTTATGACGCAAGACCAACTCAGTGTAAAACTTTTCCATTTTGGGATTATTATAAAACAAGAGTTGAAGAGTTAAAATTAGAATGTCCGGGGATAATAGAAAATGAAAATGTTTAAAATATTTTTTTATTTGGTTTTAGTGTTGATTTTTAGTGGTTGTATTGGTGATGTAAAACCACAGATAAAGCCAAATCAAAAGGCATTTGCTCAAGAAGACTCTTATATACTTTTTGCTTTGAGAGCTGAAGAGATTAGGGATTATAAAAGTGCTTCAAAACTTTTTGAGAAACTTTATGAAAAATCTAAAAAGAAAGAGTATCTTTATCGTTATTTGGAAAATTCTATAGCTGCTAAAGAAAATGAAAAGGTGATTAAAAAAGTTGATGAGATAACACAGGGAAAAATAGATGATTTTACTTTAATCCGTATAAAAATTGTTGCGTTATTGCAGATGCAAAAGTTTGTAGAAGCTAAAAATTTGGCTTTAAAGCTTGTAACAGTTTCAAAAGGGGTTGATGATTATATTTTACTAAGTGATATGTATATAAAATTGAAAAAATACAACACAGCTTTAAAGTATCTTGAGAGTGCATATATAAGAAATTATAATGAAAAAATACTTGATAAGATGTCTATAATCCTTTATGTAAATCTTCAGAGAAAAAAAGATGCCATAGCTCAGCTTGAAACACATACAAGAATTCATGGGTGTTCAAAGCTAATATGTATGAGACTTATAAGCTTTTACAGTGATGAAAATAATGTGGATGGACTTTTGTCAACTTATCTTAGATTGTATTCTTTAAATAAAAATGAAAAAATAGCAAAAAGAATTGTACAAATATATGGGTATAAAAAAGAGTATGTGAAACTGATGAATTTTTTAGATGAGAGTGGCAGTAATGATAATATATTGTTACAATTGTATATAAATTCTAAAAACTATAAAAAAGCATCACTTTTAGCTTATAAATTATATAAAAAAACTGCTGATATTAATTATTTGGGACAGAGTGCTATTTATGATTATGAAAGTGTAAAAAATAAAAATGATAAATCTATGCAAAAAAGGGTCATCAAGAGACTAAAAAAAGTTGTTAAAGTAGAGAAAAATCCAATCTACTTAAACTATCTTGGGTATCTTTTAATAGACCATAAGATAGATATAAAAAGTGGTATGAACTATGTGAGAAAAGCTTTAAAGATAGAGCCAGAGAGTGCTTTTTATCTTGATTCACTGGCTTGGGGATATTACAGGTTAAAAAATTGTAAAAAAGCATATAAAATTATGAAAAAAGTAAGAACTCTCAAGGGTGGAGATGATAAAGAGGTTATCTCACATATGAAACAAATTAAAAAATGCAGGAATAAAAAAAGATGATTTTAGATGATATTATAAAAAAAACAAGAGAAGATGTAGTAAAAAGGGAAAAAAAGTATTCACTTGATTGGTTAGGTCGTTCACTCGCTTACAATGCTAGAGCGCCAAGAGATGTTTTTGAATACCTAAGAGCTACTGAGGATGATCCATATAGAATTATTTCTGAAGTAAAAAAAGCTTCCCCTTCAAAAGGTGTTATAAGGGAAAATTTTGACCCACTGGCCATAGCTCAAAATTATGAAAAAGGTGGTGCAAGTGCTATCTCTATCTTGACTGAACCACACTTTTTTCAAGGTTCTTTGGATTATCTTGCTGAGATTAGAAGGTATGTTGGAATTCCACTTTTAAGAAAAGATTTTATAGTTACAAAATATCAGATAGTTGAAGCACTTGTGTATGGAGCAGATTTTATCCTCTTAATCGCTGCAGCACTGTCTAAAAAAGAGTTAAAAGAGTTACTTGCATACACAAGGCATTTAGGTATGGAAGCACTTGTTGAGGTTCATAACAAAACAGACCTTACAAAAGCTATCTATGCTGGTAGTGACATCATAGGGATAAATCATAGAAATCTAAAAACTTTTGAGATGGATATGAACCTTTGTTATGATTTAATTCCGATGATTCCAAACGGAAAAATAATTGTAGCTGAGAGTGGGATTTATGAGCATGGACAACTTGAAGATTTAAGTAAAGCTGGAGTGGATGCGTTCTTGGTTGGTGAGTCTTTGATGCGTCAAGAAGATGAAGCCGAAGCTCTTAGAAAATTAAAATTTGGTTGATACTTTGGCATGTGGAGATAAAACCCACATGCCAAGAAGTTTTATGCTAAAAGTGTTTTAACACACTCATTTATTCTTTTTCCATCAGCTTTTCCTGCTAACTCTTTTGAAGCCATTCCCATAACTTTTCCCATATCTTTCATGGTTGAAGCACCAACTTTTTGGATAATCTCTTTTAGAGCGTTTGAAAGTTCATCATCACTTAATTGAGCAGGTAGATAAGGCTCATAAACAGCTATTTCATCTAACTCTATTTGCATTAAATCATCACGACCAGCTTCTTTATACTGAGTTGCTGCATCATTTCTGCTTTTTACCTGTTTTTGGATGATTTTTATAACATCATCATCGCTTAAAACTTTTCGCTCATCAACTTCTATCTGTTTAAAAGCACTTGTAAGTAATCTTAGGGCATCTCTTTTTTTTGTATCTTTTGCTTTCATAGCATTTTTTACATCTTGGTTAATATCTTCTCGTAATGACATTTTTATCCTTGGTACTATTTTTGCTAGTATTATAACTAAATAATAATAAGAGACTACAAATGATAAAAAAATGTTTATTACCACTTTTAGCTGTATATATCGTATCATTTTTTAGTGGATGTACTTCAGGTCTTAGTGATCCAGAGATAGATTTTAAGCCACCGGCATATGTTGAACAGATGCCAGCAAGGGAAGATAAAAAAGATTATACTTCTACTGGCAGTATATTTGGGCAGGGGGATAATCCACTCTTCTCAGACCATAAAGCGATGCATGTCAATGATATAGTTAGAGTTGTTATATCTGAAAATGCAAAAAGTTCCAGCAGTGCAGCAAAGCAGATAAGTGCTGATGATAGTTCTAACCTTGGTGGTGGAACATTTACTGGTAGTGGTAAAAATTCTACAGTTGATTCTGTAGTTGGTAAATTGAACGGTATCTCCAATATAGGTTTTAATAGTTCATCAAAGAGTGCTTTTAAAGGTAAGGGCAGTGCCACAAAAGATGCTTCATTCACCACAACAGTATCTGCAAGAGTTGTGAAAGTTTTAGAAAATGGTAACTATTTTATAGCTGGTAAAAGGGAAATCTTAGTAGATGAACAAAAACAGATTATGCAACTTAGTGGGGTGATTCGTCCTTATGATATAGATCAGTATAATTCTATTGATTCTTCTAAGGTTAGTGATGCTAGAATATTGTATAAAACAGAGGGGGATGTAGATCGTGCAACAAAACAAGGATGGGGAACGAAAATTGTTCAAGCTGTGTGGCCTTTTTAGTTTAGTAGTTTTATTTAGTAGTAGTGTTTTATTTTCCCAGTCGTTTGAGGATTTTAAACGCTCACAAGCTAGTTCATTTGCAAAGTATGCAGATGAGAGAGATAATGCTTTTAACAACTACTTAAAGGCTGAGTGGAAAGCCTATGCTGTGCATAAGGGTGTCAAACTTTATGAAGAGCCTAAGCCAAAAAAAATAGCTCCTGCAACCCCAAAAAAAATCAAAAGTGTTGGACCTAAAGTCAGTATAAAAGTTAAAAAAATTAAATATATTGAACCAAAGCCTGTTCAAAAATTTATAGTTGTTAAAAAGCCAGTTATAGAGAAAAAAAAGGTTGTTGTAAAACAAACTGAGCCAGAAAAAGTAAAAATAAAGAAAAAAGCAGAAGTAAAGAAAAAGATTGAAGCAAAAAAAGAGGTTGAAGTAAAAAAAACTAAACCAAAAAAAGTAAAAATAGAGAAAAAAGTAAAAATAGAGAAAAAAGTGGAAGCAAAAAAAGAGGTAAAACAAATAAAAATACCTAAAAAAATAACACTTCCTGTTGTGCAAAAAGATATAAGTTTTGATTTTTTTGGCTCAACCCTTGGGTTTGATGTTCCAGATGGGATAAAAAGTGCTAGGTACTATCCTCATAATCAAAAAGGTATAAGAAACTTTTTTAACAGTGCAGCATCTAGTAAATATAAACAGTTTTTACAAGACATTAATGATGCTAGAAAGGCTATGAGCCTAAATGATTGGGGTACATATCTTCTAGTTTTAAAAATTTCAGATAATATCTATACAAATAGAGATAATTCTAGACTTTTAAGTTGGTTTATATTTAACAAAATGGGTTATGCAGTTAAAATAGGACTTGCTAAAAAACATATAGTTTTGATGCATTATTCTAAAAAGATTATATATTCTACTCCAAATTATAGCTTTGGTAAAAAGAAATTTTATGTTGTTGCAAACTATGCTAAAGGAAGTGTTGGAAAACTTTACTCATATAAACAAGATTATCCAGGGGCAAACAAGCCACTTGATTTATCTTTAGATACTTTGCCAAAATTTAAATACAATACAAAAATGGAGTCTTTATCATTTAAAGAGTATGGACACAGATATAGTGTAGATTATATTTACAATCAAAATCTTATAAATTTTATGGCTACATATCCACAAGCTGATTATGAAACTTTTTTCAATGCGCCGATGGATGAAAGAAGCTATCAAAGTATTGCTAGTGGATTGAAAAAATATTTAGATGGGAAAAAAGCTAGTAATGCTTTAAATTTTGTACTTCATTTTGTGCAAAAATCTTTTAAATATGAGATGGATAATCAACAGTTTGGTAGAGAAAAAGTTATGTTTGCAGAGGAGACTCTTTATTATAAAAAATCAGATTGTGAAGACAGGGCTATACTTTATTCATATCTTGTAAAAGAGCTTTTTGGCATTGATGTGGTTGGTGTGAAATACAAAGACCATATGGCAACAGCTTTATATATCCCTATGAGTGGGGACAGTGTTAAAGATGGTTCAAGAAAATTTGTAATAGCAGATCCCACTTATATAAATGCAAGTATTGGTCAGAGTATGCCAAAATACAGGTCTAAAAGACCTGAGAGTTTTATAGTTGTGAAAAAGAATTAGTAATCAAACGCAACTTTATATGTTGGGTCATCTTCTCCATAGTCACAGTGTGGACCAGCTTTTTTAAGTATGGCTTTACAATCTGGTGATAGATGGCGAAGTAGTAGGCTTTTACCTGCATCTTCATATTTTTTAGTTATGTTGTCTATCGCTTCAACCCCACTGCTATCCATCACTCTGGCATCTTTAAAGTCTATGATAACTTTTTGAGGATCATTTTGTACATCAAAGTTATCTGAAAATGTTGTGGCACTAGCAAAAAATAGAGGGCCGTCAAGTTCATAAACTTTTACACCATCTTCTTCCATGTGGGTTTTTGCGAAGATTCTCGCATGTTTCCATGCAAAAGCTAAAGCAGAGATGATAACACCAGCTATAACTGCTATTGCTAAATCTTCAAAGATTGTTATAATGGTTACTGTAATCATAACAAAAGCATCCGTTTTTGGCATGTGCTTTATGTGTGAAAAACTAGACCATTCAAAAGTTCCAATACTCACCATAAACATAATCCCAACTAAAACAGCAACAGGGATAGTGTTTAAAATGGGTGTCATAGAAACAACTAAAAATAAAAGTCCAGTAGCTGCTACAAAAGATGATAAACGACCTAACCCACCAGAAGTAAAGTTGATTATAGATTGCCCAATCATTGCACATCCAGCCATGCCACCAAAAAATCCACATGCTATATTTCCAGTTCCAAGAGCGATACACTCTTGGTTTCCACTTCCACGAACACCACTCATCTCATCTAAAACAGCCAAGGTTAAAAGCGATTCGATAAGTCCAACCAAAGCCATAATTACAGCATACGGTAATACTAAGAGGATAGCATCAAGATTGAAAATATATTGACTGACTACAAAGTGTGGAAGTTTGCCTGAAAACTGTGTTAAATCTGCAAGTGAGCCAACTAAAAGTGTGTCTATATTTGCATAATAAACACCAAGCGTTAAGATTATGATAGCTATAAGTCCAGAGGGTACAGCTTTTGTTAATTTTGGTAAAAAGTACATTATAAGCATTGTAACAGCTACTAAGATATACATTGTGCTACCTTGATTTTCAAAAAACTTAAATTGAGCCATGGCAATAACGATTGCAAGACCATTTACAAATCCATACATAGCAGGTTGTGGAACAAGTCTTATGAATTTACCAAGTTTTAAAACTCCAAAACTAATCTGAATTAAACCTGCTATGATGGTAGCTAGTAAGATGTAGTGTAAAACACCCATATAGAGTTCATCTCCACTTAATCCTGATGCTTTTAATATCTCATTAGTTTTTAAAGTAAGACCAACCAGAACAACGGCTACACTCCCAGTTGCTCCACTTATCATCCCTGGTTTTCCACCTATAAGAGATGTTACAAGTCCCAGTATAAATGCAGTATAAAGCCCAACAATAGGGCTAACTCCAGCGATGAAACTAAAAGCGATAGCTTCAGGAACAAGAGCAACAGAAACAACTAAGCCAGATAAAATATCATTTTTGATATTTGCTGAGGAATATTTTTTTAAATCAAACAATCGAGTTGCTCTTGTACTTTTGTTTGTTTTTCTTGTGCATCAGCTAAAGCACTACGATTTTTCTCCAGTACATCAGCAGGTGCATTTGCTACAAATCTTTCGTTATTTAGCATACCGTTTAATTTGCCTATCTCTTTTTGTAGTTTTTCATCTTGTTTTGTGAGTTTTGCTATGATTGAGCTAAGGTCGATAGAGTCTGTAGGGATAAATGTTTCACAACTATCTGCTATATCACTTACAGAGTTTTCTATTTTTTCATCTGTAAACTCAACACTCTCAACTTTTGCAAGTTTGATGATAAATGGTAACATCATCTCTTTGTCTTTTTCTTTTATGTTGTCTATTTTTACATATGCTTTAGCTATTTTTTGGTTAGCTAAATCTACAAGAACTTTTGCTCTTCTGATGGAAACAATGGTATCCATAATGATGTTAAACTTATCTTCCTCTTTTCTTCTTTTTGTTTTGTGAGGATATGGCATAATCATGATAGAGTCGCTGTCTTCTAGTGTAGTTCCTGATAACTCATGGTAAAGATATTCTGTTACAAATGGCATGAAAGGGTGAAGAAGTTTCATAGCCTCTTTAAAAATCGCACCAAGTTCGATAATGGAAGATTTATCAGCTTTGCTAAGTTCTATTCCCCAACCACAAAACTCATTCCAGATAAATCTGTATATAACAGTTGCCGCATCGTTAAATTTGTACTCATCAAGTGCAACTCTTACCTCTTTTGTAGCTTGATTTAATCTTGAAGCCATATATTTACCAAGGTCAGTGCCTAAACAAAAACCTTTTAGGTCAGGAAATGTACTTTCATTCATTTGCAGGTATTTAGAAGCATTGTAAAGTTTATTTGTGAAGTTACGGTTTAGTTCAAGTTTTTCTGTACTCATACGGATGTCACGACCTTGAGCAGCACTGATAGCAAGGGTAAATCTTAAAATATCAGCAGAATATTTGTTCACCATATCTAATGGGTCGATAACATTACCTTTGCTTTTAGACATTTTTTGTCCGTTTTCATCTCTTACTAAAGCATGTAGGTAGATATGCTTAAAAGGAAGTTCTCCCATAAAGTTTTCACCCATCATCATCATTCTAGCAACCCAGAAAAAGAGTATGTCAAAACCTGTGATAAGCAGAGTATTTGGATAAAAGTCTTTTAAATCATCACTTTTAAAAAGTTTATCCATCTCAACATCACCATTACCCCAGCCAAGAGTGCTAAATGGCCATAAAGCAGAGCTAAACCAAGTGTCTAGCACATCAGGGTCTTGAGTGATTTTTTTAGATGCACATTTTGGGCATTCTGTTGGGTTTTCATCTTGTGTTGCCCACTCATGATCACATTCATCACAATAAAATACAGGTATCTGATGTCCCCACCAAAGTTGACGACTTATACACCAGTCACGAAGTTCACCCATCCATGAGTTATATGAGTTTATCCAATGTGGTGGGAAAAATTGTGCTTCTCCGTTATTTGTTTTTTCTATGGAGCTTTTTGCAACTTCATTTCTTACAAACCACTGTTTTGAGATATAAGGCTCAACAACATTTTTACATCTGTAACAATGCCCAACTTGGTGTTTGTGATCTTCTATTTTAGTTATAAAACCCTCATCTTGAAGTCTTTTTACAATCACTTCACGAGCCTCTAATCTCTCAAGCCCTTTAAACTCACCTGCATAGTCGTTTAAAATCCCTTTTTCATCAAAAACGGTTATAAACTCTAAATCGTGTCTTTTTCCAACTTCATAGTCATTTTGGTCGTGAGCAGGAGTTACTTTTACAACACCAGTACCAAATTCCATATCCACATGCTCATCTGCAATTATAGTTATCTCTCTATCAAGAAGTGGAAGTTTTACTTTTTTACCTATAAGTTTTTGGTATCTTTCATCATCAGGATGAACCATTATCGCTGTATCGCCAAAGTATGTTTCAGGTCTTGTGGTTGCAACTTCTACATCTCCACTTCCGTCTGCAAATGGATATGTCATATAGTAAAATTTACCATCTTCTTCTTCATGCTCAACCTCGATGTCACTTAAAGCTCCATCGTGTGTACACCAGTTTACCATGTAGTTTCCACGAACGATAAGCCCTTTGTTATAAAGATGAACAAAAGCTTCTTTTACAGACTTTTGTAACCCTTCATCCATAGTAAATCTCTCTCTGTCCCAAGCAGGACTTACACCCATTTTGCGAAGTTGCTCAGTCATAATTCCAGCTGATTCCTCTTTCCAAGCCCAAGCACGCTCTAAAAATGCTTCACGCCCAATCTCTTCTTTGGTAGTTCCCTCAGCTAAAAGTTGTTTCTCAACAACATTTTGAGTAGCTATTCCTGCATGGTCTGTTCCTGGTTGCCAAAGTGTTTTATAACCATCCATTCTTTTATAACGAGTGATAATATCTTGTAGTGTAAAGGTAAGTGCATGACCAATATGCAGTCGCCCTGTTACATTTGGAGGGGGCATCATGATAGAGAAGTTTTTATCTTCTTTTTGGATGGCTTTGTTACCATCTACTTCAAAATATTTTCTATTTTCCCAAATTTTATAATATTTGTTTTCTACTTCTTGTGGATTGTATTTATCTGACATAATCGCTTGCCTTGTTATGAGGTTTAAAATTTCGCGATTATATCTAAAAAGTGGTGAGGGTTTGCTTTTTTAGTTGGTTTGTTATAAAAGTATCATTTGAAAATATATTTTCTAACAAATTTATAAGATATAATCACATTTCTAAATCAAAGGAGTTGTTGTGGCATTATCTCGTTTAAACAAAGAACAATATGCAGCAGCAACTTCCACATGCCAAGAAAATCTCATAATTGCTTCTGCTGGAACTGGTAAAACATCTACGATTGTAGGTCGTATAGCTTATCTTTTAAAAAGTGGTGTAAAACCTCAAGAGATACTTCTTCTTACATTTACAAACAAGGCTGCGGCTGAGATGGTAGCTCGTGTGGCAGAATTTTTTGGTAGAGATGTAGCTTTAAAAATAGATGCTGGAACTTTTCATGCAGTTAGTTATAGATGGCTAAAAAAGCAAAATAAAAAAGTTGTTTTAAAACAGCAAAGGGAGTTAAAAACTCTTTTTAGAAGTGTTTTTGAAAAAAGGTCGTTTGAGCATATTGAGGCTGAAGTCAGTCCTTATGGAGGTAACTACCTTTATGATTTATACTCCTTCTATCAAAATACGGAGTTAGAAAATGACTTTGAAAACTGGATAAGGCAAAACTATGAAGAGCATGAACAATTTGCACTTATCTATGCTGATGTTGTTGATGAGTTTGAAGCTTTAAAAAAAGAGTATGGATTTTTAAATTTTAATGATTTGCTTTTAAATTTTAGAGATATATGTAAAACTCAAGATTTGGGTTACAAAGAAGTTCTTGTTGATGAATATCAAGATACAAATGCACTACAAGGCACACTCATAGATGCTATGAACCCACCATCGCTTTTTTGCGTAGGGGATTATGATCAAAGTATATATGCTTTTAATGGTGCTGACATCTCCATAATCGGTTCTTTTTCTACTAAGTTTCCACATGCCAAGGTTCATACTTTAACAAAAAATTATCGTTCAACTTTACCAATCTTATCACTTGCTACAAAAGTTATAGAACATAACGATAGAATCTATCCAAAAAACTTAGAGGTGACAAGAAATTCCACTTCCCAACCTCCAAAACTTTTGGTTTATGATGAGTTGTTTGACCAGTATCATGCAATGGCTGCACAAATAAGAGACTCACAAACACCACATGAAGAGATAGCAGTTATATTTCGTAATAACTCCTCTGCTGATGGGATTGAGGTTGGACTTCGTGAAATTGGGATACCGTGTAAGCGAAAGGGTGGAACAAGCTTTTTTGACTCAAGGGAGGTTAAAGCAGTTTTAGACCTTTATACTCTACTTGTAAATGAGTCCGATATGATGGCGTTTATACATGTTTTTGAGTTTGCTCGTGGCATAGGGAGTGCTATGGCAAAAGAGATATATTTAGCACTTAAAAACTTAGGGCAGGGTAGTATATTTTATGGTCTTTATGCTCCTGATGAGTCCATGAAAAACCCGTTTGAGAAAAGAAAACTAAATCATCAGTTGGGGCTTTTTGATGATTTTTTAGAGCTTGGTGCGGTTGGAAAGTATGCAAAGCTTGGGTTTGAAGCAAAGTTTATGAAAAACCCAATTTTAAAACATCCAAAACTTACAAAAGAGAGTGCTACTTTTTTACATAATTTTTATATTTTGTATAGAAATTTAAAGGGGATAAAACAGCCAAAAATCATAGTTAAAAAGGTGGTGCAGTCTGAACTTTTTAAATACATTGCAGATAATCTATCAACAAAAAGAGCAACGCTAAAAGATGGCAATGTTAATGAAAAACAAAAATCAGAATCTCTTATAAGAATTCAAAGGAAAATGTTACTTTTAGAGGAGTTGTCAAAACCTTACAATGAGCATGAAAGATTTTTAAATGCTATGATACTTGGCTCATCTGATTTAACTCAAGGGGAGGGTGTAAACCTGCTTAGTGTCCATGCTTCAAAGGGTTTGGAATATAAAGAAGTTTATGTGGTTGATTTGATGGATGGTAGATTTCCAAACAGAAAACTGATGCTTCGTGGTGGAAGTCTTGATGAAGAGAGAAGACTTTTTTATGTGGCAGTTACAAGAGCAAAAGATATACTCTGTCTTAGTTATGCGAAATATGACAAGATAAAAAAACAAAACTTTATGCCATCACAATTTTTGTATGAGGCTGGTTTAGTTCCAAAAGATGAAGCATATAGAAATTTAGTTTTAAAAGATATGGATATATAGTCTGAATTTATTAAAATTTAGCTACAATCAAACTAATGAAAAACTTATCACTTAATTTAAAAATTCTTATTATCTTTTTTATCCCTGCTTTGGCTCTTATCTATTTTTCATTTTCATTTGTGAAGATTGAGTACAAGAATCTAAATCAAAGTTCTATGTACATCTTATCTGCAAAGATTACAGAGAGTTTAAGTCAATTGGTACATAATATTCAGATAGAGAGAGGTCTTAGTTCTGGTTATATAGTAGCAAATGGTAATTCTGCAGATAAAAAACATCTCTTAAAACAGTATCAAAAAACTGATGAAGCATACAAAAATCTCTTAAAATATGTAAATCTAAAATCTAAAGAAAAAGAAATGATTTTGGAACATATAGGATATGTCAATAAACCACTTATAAAAGAGATGCTGAACCGTTTTAGCAACATAAATTATATAAGGAAAAATGTACAAAATTTATCTATAAGTTTTGATGATGAAGTCTCTTACTATACAAATCTAAATGTTGTTTTGTTGGATGCTATTAAATCATTTGTAACGATACTAAAAAAACAAAACAATGATGACAATTCATTATCTAAACTTCAGATGTTAAAAGAATACGCTGGTCAGGAGAGAGCTTATATCTATTATATGATTTTATCTGGTAATAAAACTGAAAAACAAAAAAGAAAAGTTAAAGAGTTAATAAATCAGCAGATTGACCTAAAAAAGGAATTTGTTCTCAATGCCTCCATAGCTTCAACTATTATTTACAATAATATTATGAAAAAAGAGATTCAACATGATGTGGTTCTTTTACAAAAAAAGTTTTTTGAAAATAAATTAGATGCTAAAGATGCTTCATTATGGTTTAGAGTAATAACAAGCAAGATAAATATGCTTGAAAAAGTTTCAAGTATGATTTTAGAAACTTACATAAATAAATCAAATACAATATATCAAAAATCTCTTAATTCATTATATTTTACTGCTTTATTGTGGGGTTTATCTTTAGTTTCTATAGTTATATTGACATTTATATTGAGAAATTTAATAAAAAAAGAGGAGTTTTTAGTTGAAGAGTTAAGAATATCTTCTTATACTTTTGATTCACATGAGGCTATGACAATTACTGATGTAAATGGTGTTATTTTAAAAGTAAATGATGCTTTTAGTCGTATCACAGGTTATTTGCCATCTGAAGTTGTTGGTAAAAATCCTAGAGTTTTAAAGTCAATGAAGCATAGTGACGAATTTTATAAAGAGATGTGGAGACAGCTCCATACAGTTGGAAGATGGAGTGATGAGATATACAATAAAAGAAAAAATGGAGATATATATTTAGAACATCTTTCCATTACAGCTATAAAAAATAAAAAAGATATAACTACTCACTATATAGCACAATTTTTGGATGTTTCGGAACTAAAACAAGCTCAAGAAGAAGCTCAACATCAGGCTGATCATGATTCTTTAACAGGTCTTTTAAATAGAAAAGCTCTTTTGCAAAGGTTAGGTGAAGAGTATGTAAAAGCTAGAAGACATGATTTTTTACATGCATTTTTATTTATAGATTTGGATGAGTTTAAATCAGTAAATGATAATTTTGGTCATAAGGCTGGAGATATGCTTCTTATAGAAGTTTCAAAAAGATTAAGGGGTATGTTTAGGGAAGAAGATGTTATTTCTAGGATGAGTGGTGATGAGTTTGCTATTATGGTTTTAAATATAGATAAAACAGACCAAGAAGCAGCAAAAAATATAAAAGAGATAGCAGCAAAAGTTATAGATAAGCTTAACCAACCTTTTGTACTTGATGAACATAAGATACATATCGGTGCAAGTGTAGGGGTTAAATTATTTCCAGATTCTGAGAAAAGTATGCAAGATGTTGTGGTTCATGCAGATACAGCAATGTATCAGGCAAAACATCAAGGTAAAAATCAGTTTGTGTTTTTTGATAAGGCGATAGAGTTAGAATTAAAGTATTTTCATTTTCTTGAAGAGGAATTATCTTACGCTATTGAGAAAGATGAATTTGTATTTTATTTTCAGCCAAAAGTAGATTTAAAAACTGGTAAAATTGTAGAAGCTGAGGCACTTTTAAGGTGGAATCATCCACAAAAAGGTTTATTGATGCCAGATACATTTTTAAATGTACTTCAAACTACTGGTATGATTCATAGTGTTACATTTAAAGCTCTCAAAGACAGCTGTTTGTTTTTAGAATCAAATAAAGATATATTTGATGGTACAATCTCAATAAATATAAATTCAAATGAGCTTGTTAATGATGATTTTGAAAATGAGGTTATGTCAATTATTAAGCAATTTGATATTAGTCCTTCACAAATAGAATTAGAGATAACGGAGAATGATCTTATAGAAGATTTTGATGTGGCTATCTTAAAAATGAAAAAGCTTAAAGAATTTGGTGTTAAATTTTCTATAGATGACTTTGGAACAGGTTACTCATCTATAACATATCTTCAAAAATTACCTATAGATTCTCTTAAAATAGATAGAAGTTTTTTACGAGATCTTTCAAATGAAGCAAATCAAGAGATTGTAAAAATAATACTTGCCATGGCAAAAACTTTTAACTTATGTAGTGTTGTTGAGGGTGTAGAAAATCAAAACCATCTCAATTTTATTAAAGAAAATGGTGCTGATTTATATCAAGGATTTTATTTCTCAAAAGCTGTTAGTGAGAAAGATTTTATAAAGATGTTATAAAAAACAGAATATGGGATAGGTTATTATTTAAGTTTTGTTTCTTAGCTTTCTTACCTCTATAAAGTAAGTGTTTCCTAGATAAATCACATAAAATATAGCTCCAAAAAATATAGCAAATGGTATAAGTGAGATTAGATATAGTAGTAATGTTTTTATTCTTAGCATGTTTTTGTTAAAAAATCTTATCTGCTTGTCCTCTTCATCTGAACAGATATTTGAAGATATATCATATATGAGCATTTTGTGAAAAAAGTAATAGAGTGGAAAATTAAATGCTACAATATTTACAAGTGGTATAAAGTATAAAGGTATAAGCAGAAAAAATAGTAGTAGCATTATAAAAGCCCATTTTATCATAGATAAAATAGCTGCTACAATATTTGAATAGCCTATCATCTCAACATCTTTGTAATGTCTTCTTTGAAGTTCTTTTAGCACAAGAGGAGTTAAAAAACCTATCACAAGAACAGCTATAAATATAGAAGCATAAAGAACGAAAAAACCACCAATAGCATAAACTAAAAATGAGGCTATCCATGATGTTATGGTATAACTCATTAAAAATTGTATGATTGAACTACCCTCTAGTTTAGCAGAAAAACTATCTGTATGTGGGATACCATTTTGGATAGTTGTTTGTGTTGTTTGAATATCCATAGTCCCCAACTGATCGAGTCCAACTCCTGCAATGATGAAAAATATGATATAC
>JAMOQK010000056.1 GCA_027064045.1 Sulfurimonas sp.
TTAGAGTGATAGACTTGCGACATATTTAAAATCCTTTGTTTGGTAACTAAGATTTTACTATTATGTTTCTAAGCTATCGCTTTTATATATTTGAAATTAGGCAACCATAACGTGGTGAAACTGGACATCATGTAATTTTGTAGTAGATTTTGGTAATTTATTATGTGCTTCTTTTGAGATAAAAATTAAATCATTTTTATTTATAAATGCTTCACCTGTATTTCCAGAACGAATAAATGGAATAATTTTAGGATAATAATCGTGAATAATATCAGACACAGTTTTAAATGAACCATTTGTTGATAAATCAGACATATACACTAAATCATTTAATCGTGGAGAATCCTTTAAATATTTATCTAAAATTAAAAACTCTTTTTTTACAAATTCACTATCAAATCTAAACTCATTATTATCCTCTAAAACCTCACTAAGATTCAATTCAACAGCTTCAAGCCCACTCAACAAAGCATTATATTTTACTTCATTAAATGGGCTTTCACTCTTTCCCACAAAAGATAGTTTCTCCTTTTTAGCAAACTCGTTAAAAGCTTCTGCTATACCATCTTGTGTGATTCCATCGTGGTTAAAAAGGTCGTGTTTTACTATTAGGTGGTCGTGGTTATCAAGTCTATTTGTTCCATCTTCATTTTTAACATAGATTTTTTCACCACTATTATCTTTTGAACTCTCACCCATTGTTGCGAAAAATATAGGATAATCCTCTTTTTTAGGACATAGTTCATCATCCCATTTTTGAACAACTAAAACAGATGTTTTAGTTCCTGTATGTGGTTTAAAAACATTTCCGTGAAGTCCTACTACTGCTAAGATTCTACACTTATCGGCTATAAAATCTCTTATATTTTTATCGCTAGAGTTGTTGAATCTTCCTTGTGGTAAAACAACAGCCATCCGTCCACCACTTTTAAGCATATCAAGATTTCTCTCTATAAAAAGTATATCTCTACCCACTTTTGTTTGGTACTTACCATTTGGTTTTTTACCTAACTCATAACGGTGGAGGATTCGCCCCTCTTTTATATCTCCTGCAAATGGTGGGTTTGCCATAACTATGTCAAAGTTAAACTCTTTGTTTTCATTTTTAGTTTTTCTTAGTTTTTTAAGCCGTTTCCAACCCTCAAAGTAAGTATCTGTCCAATCTTCATCTTTTAAGTTTTCATCCCATCTCTCAAAATCTAATGAGTTCATATTTAAAACATTTGTATGCCCATCACCTGCTATGATGTTTAACATTCTTGCAACTCGTACAGTTTTTTTGTCAAAATCTATACCAAATACTTTCTCTTTTACATATTTTAAGGCTCTTGGATGTTTCTCCTCTGCTGTGAAAAGGTGAGATTCTTCTATTCCTAAATCTGCATATATCTTTTTCCATACATCAAAAACTGTATGTATAGGGAAACCACAACTACCACTTGCAGAATCTATCATATATTCATCTTCTTGTGGGTTCATCATCTTTACACACATATCTATCACA
>JAMOQK010000057.1 GCA_027064045.1 Sulfurimonas sp.
TGTAAATAGTGATTTGAATGATACTCAAAAGGATATTCAAAAATACACAGATGAACATAATAAATTTTTAGAAGAGTTAGGGTTAGATAGTATATTGTAGTAGTGTCTATAACAAGACCTTGGAACTATAAATTTTCTAGCGAAAATTTATAGTTCAAGTCAACCGTTAGCATATCTGTTATTTTGTTAAATAGGTAAAACTCTTATATTTTTAGATAATTTGTCTTTTAGTGTTGATTCTATTGCATAGAGTGTACCTGTTGCACTTGATGCACAACCGTTACAGGCACCAAGGTATCTGATATAAATATCTATCGTTTCATCACCTTTTTTGATGTCGATAACTTCCATATTTCCACCATCCATGATAAGAAACTGTCTTACATTTTCATCTATCACAGCATCAACAGCTTTGATTTGCTGAACAAGTGTCATATTTTCAAAATCACCACTTTCACCAGCATCAGCAGCAGCTTTCATCTTCTCTTCATCCATCTCACGGCGAGTATCAGCTAAGATATCTACAAGGTAGTAATCTCTTGCTTCATGTCCACCCGGTTTGATACAACTTTTACAAAAACCACCAGCTTTTGTGTAGTCAGTTATCTCTTCGATTGTTTTTAAATCATTTAACTTGATAACTTCTTGAAGTGTTTTAAGTGAAACTCTTGCACATTCACAAACTATGATTTCCTCTTCAAAACTCTCACTCTTAACACCAAGGTAAAGTCCAGCAGCCTTTTTGATAACATCGTAAGCCATTACAGAACAGTGCATTTTTTGTGGTGGAACAGCAGGTGTTTCTGGGTCATCACGAAGAGCAAATTCAACATCAATATTTGTAATTTTTACTGCTTCTTGAACCGTTTTACCGATACAAAGTTTAGTCATAACATCACTACTTGCTATCGCTGTACCACAACCAAAACTTTTAAACTTAGAATCTACAATGATGTCAGTTTTTGGGTCAATTTCCCAGTAAAGTCTAACAGCATCCCCACAACTCTCAGCACCAAAATCAGCAACTATAAGTTTATGCCCTCTAGCTGTTACCTCATCTTCAAAAAGTTCCCCTTGATGTTGAGGGTTATTCATAAGAGTTGTTACTTTATTTGAATAAGCGTCCCATAAAGAAGCTCCAAGTAAATCGTCTTTTGCCATATTATCTTTCCTTTTTTTTATTTCATAAAAATAAGGGAACCTTTTTGATCCCTTTTGTCACGATAAAGGAAGTGATTCCTTTATCTACGCTAACGCTTGGTTTCCTTTAGCAGGAAGCCCATCGCACTAGTGCGATTTCTACGGTTAAAACCGTGACTCCTTGTTGGAGGTACTACCTTTAGTGAAGTTCACACTCTTGTGCTTCACCACCCTTTGTTGGTTGTTGTTTTGCAAATGAACTCGATATTGCTCTAAGTCTTTTAACTGCATCTTTAAAATGAGTTATAGTGTAGTCTATCTCTTCATCAGTTGTAAAACGGCTAAGGCTTAGTCTTATTCCTGTGTGAGCTAGTTCATTATCTGCACCAATTGCTAACATAACAGTATTGGCCTCTAAATCTGCACTTGCACATGCCGAACCTGTTGAAGCCCCAATTCCACCATTGTTGAGATCCCAAAGCATACCTTCACCCTCAACACCTCTTATAGATATAAGTATGGTATTTGGTGTACGGTTTTCTCTGTTACCAACTACGAAAGTGTCACTCAATTCTAAAAGTGCATCTTCTAAACGGTCTCTTTTTGCTCTGATAGATGCCATTTTTTCTTGCATATTTGTAGTAGCAAGTTCTATAGCTTTACCCATGGCAACAATGTAAGGAACATTTAGTGTTCCTGAGCGACGACCACCCATATGTTCACCACCATGTAAAAGAGGAGTGAGTGGTTGTGAGTTCTTGATGTATAAAGCACCAACACCTTTTGGACCATGAAATTTATGTGCAGACATACTTACAAAATCTACATGTACCTCTTGCAAATCTACAGGTATTTTTCCAACTGCTTGAACACCATCAGAGTGAAAAAGCACACCTTTTTCTTTACAAATTTCACCAATCTCTTTTATAGGAAAAATCATCCCTGTCTCATTTGAAGCCCACATGATAGAAACTAATGCAGTTTTGTCAGTTATGAAACTCTTAACAGTATGTGGTTCAACTACACCTTGGTTGTTTACTGGAAGATAGGTAACTTTTACCCCTTGTTCTTCAAGAAATTTACAAGTTGATAAAACTGATGGATGTTCAACTTCTGTTGTGATGATGTGGTCTTTGTCACCATTTACGATATGATCTATAAAAACAGATTGTAAAACCCAGTTGTTTGATTCTGTTGCACATGATGTAAAAACTATATCATCAGCATCAGTAGCATTTAGTGCTGTATAAACTTGGTTTATCGCTTTTGAAAGTGCTGGATGTGAAGCTGTACCAAACTTATGAAGTGAATTTGGGTTACCATACATCTTAGTAAAAAACGGTTGCATCGTTTCTACAACCTCTGGATCTACCATTGTAGTCGCATTATTATCTAAATAAACTTGCATATTATTCCTCATAAATTTTAGTTTTTTAATTAAGACAAAATTTGTCTTCTTTTACTTTTGACATCATAATAGTTTTGTTATTATATTTTGCTTAAAATTTATTACTGATTTAAAATAAAAAAATAGTATAATACACTCAATGAAGATGAAAATAAATAAATTTTTTACAATCAGTGCAGTGTTTATAGTGTTTGGGGTTATTGGTTATTTTGCTATCAATAGCTATATAACTTCCAAGGAAGCTTACTATCTCGGTATGCAAAATAAATTGCTAAAAGCAAAATATGATACAACATACAAGTATTTTAAAATTATGACAAATGATATTTATGAGATGTATTCACAAAATAAAAAGCTTATAAATCTTTTTTCTAAGGCAAATACAAATATAGCAGATACAAACAAAGAAAATGAGATAAGAAAACAGCTTTACAATTCTATAAAGAGAAATTATAAGAGATTGAACCGTATGGGTATATCTCAAGTAAATTTTTATCTTAAAAATAATATTGTTTTTTTAAGGATGCATAATCCAACCTTTTTTGGAGATGATGTAAGTGGTGCCAGACCAAGTGTGGTTTTAGCCAATAAAACACAAAAACCACAAGAGGGTGTTGAAGCTTGTGATTTTATGGTTGGACTTAGGTTCGTGTATCCAGCTTATAACTACAAACATGAACATATAGGGAGTATAGAAATCTCTTATTCATCAAAACAATTATTGAAAAACATTACAGATAATTTTGTATTTGATTCACATATGCTTATATCTAAATCAGTAGCAAAAGGAACGATTGTACAAAAAGAGTCAAATAATTATAAAGAGTCATGGGAGGCTTCTGGATATTATATAGAAGAATATACTCATAAAAAATTGGGAGATGAAAACTTTTATGCTAAAATAAATAACAAAAATCTTCGTAGCCAAATAGCTTCTCGTATAAAAACAAAAAAATCGTTCTCACTAAATATAGGGTACAATTATAAAAATATTATACTGACTTTTTTACCATTAGCAGATGCAAAAGGTGTTAAAAATATATCTTATATTGTGACATATACCGAATCTGATTACTTAAGTAATTTAATAATAGAAAGAAACTATATAAAAGCTCTGTTTTTTACTATAATCTCACTTCTTTATCTATTTGCTCTTTATGTTGTATCTAATCAAGAAAAACTCAAGTCTTTAGCTTTGTATGACACTTTGACAAAACTTCCAAATAGAACTTTATTTATGATTGAGTTAAAGCAAGAGTTAAACAGAGCATATAGGCATAAAGAGGAGATGGCTTTAATGTTTTTGGATTTGGATGGTTTTAAAAATATAAATGATACTTATGGTCATCAAATGGGTGATGAGTTGTTATTTTATGTGTCAAAACTTGTTACTTCAAATCTAAGAAAAAGTGACATTATGGCAAGATTGGGTGGTGATGAATTTACTGTTATTTTAGGGGATATAGAAGATGAAAAATCGGTTGTTAAGGTTGCCCAACATCTTATTGATGAATTAAACAAAGATATTGTAATTAATCAAAAAGTACTCCATATAGGAGTTAGTATTGGCATAGCAATATATCCACAGGATGCCAAAGACCCAGAAACTTTGATAAAATATGCTGATGCTATGATGTATGAGTCAAAAAACAAAGGTAAAAATCAAGTAACTTTATATAGGAAAGAAAATGTGTAATTTCGATAAACAAAACCAAGACACCAAGGCACTTATCCATCTTTTTATGATAAAAGCAGCACAAACCATAGGTGGTGTAAACTTCCTTTTATCACTTTTAGAAGCGATGAAAACAAAAAGACCACATCCATTAATCTACAAAGAGTGTAAAATCTCATCAAACCATACTATGATAAGTTGGAATAAAGTTGTTTTTAAAGATAAACTTGAGATTTTACAAGATATTTTACTTTCTCATAAAAGTTCTGAAAACCCAGATTTTAATATACTTAAAAATGATAATCAAAAGAAAAGAAAAAAGATTTTAAATATGGTTAAAACCTTATCCCCTGTTGAGTTTGTTGTAACTCCACAAAATCCAAATGATGGTGGTGGATTTAATTTTAAAGTTTTTGAGACTATTGAAGAGGATTATGTAAAGATAAATCCGATTTTTGTAGCAATGTTTTTTTGTTCTGTTGAGTTTACAAAAAAAGCATTAAAGTATGAGATTTAGTTTTGTTTTTTTAACAATATTGATGGGTTTGTTTGTGTTGATTTTATTGACCCCACATGCCCAAGACAATCAAGACATAAAAACACTTACAAAACTGACAAGATTGCCGGGTCTTGCCATATCAACTTCATATCTTGAAAAAAGAGTTTTATATTACGATGATTATTCAAACAAACTTTATCCAAGTATGAAAAATTATTCACAAATGGATTTTGTATATGTTAAATAAAAAGTATATAAAATTTCTTTTTTTATTACTTTTGACTTATAAAAAAAAGCATCTGTCTGTGTTTGTTATCTCAACTGTGATTGTAGCAGTATTGACCTCTACACTTTTTATCTCATCAGCAATTCAAAAAGATATATATATCACTTTAGATGGACAAGCAGATTTTACCATCCAAAGATACAAAGCAGGAAAAGTGCTAAATACTCCAGAATCTTGGATAGATGAATTTTTAGATATAGATGGTGTGAGTCAGGTTCAGGGTCGTATATATGGTATGCACTTTTATGAACCAGCCGAGACATATTTTATGATTGTTGGGGTTGATTTGTTTGATCAAGAGGTTAGTGCAAATTTAAAAAAATTGATAAACGGTATAGATATAGATAAGTTTTTAGCAAGAGACAATATGATTATAGGTTCTGATGTTAAAAAGTTTTTTGATGAATATCAGTATAAAGGTTCTTATAGTTTTAGACCACCAGACAGGAGTATAAAAAAAGTATATATCTACGATACCTTTCCAAAAGACAGCAATATAGTCAGTTCAGATATGATAATTATGGATAAGGATTTAGCTAGAAAAATTTTAGGGGTAGAAGATGGTTATGTTACAGATATAGTTCTTGAAGTACCAAATCCCAAAGAAAGAGAGATGGTTCGTCAAAAACTTATAATTTCCCATTTTAATGCTAGAATAATTCAAAAAAAAGATATAAAAAGATATTATAAAAATCTTTTTAACTACAAAGGTGGTGTTTTTTTGACACTTTATATCATTGTATTGATAACTTTTTTACTTATACTTTATCAGCGATATTCACTTATATCTCAAAATGATTCTAAAGAGATAGCTCTTCTTCGTTCTATGGGATGGCGGATTGATAGTGTTATATATTTAAAGGTTGCTGAGAATTTTTTTGTTGCTTTTGGTGCTTATTTGAGTGGAGTGATTATCGCTTATATTTATGTGTTTTTTTTAGATGCTCCATTGTTGAAAAATATATTTTTAGGTTACACAAATTTAGCACATGATGTTAGTTTCACACCAAATATCAACAATACTGATTTAGGAATAATATTTTTAGTTTTTATAATCCCCTTTCTTGTTGCCATTATCATCCCAGCTTGGCAAAAAGCCACCATAGAACCAACAGAGATTATGAGATGATTGAGATAAAAAGTTTAAATAAAAAGTTTAAAAACTATCAGGCATTAAAAGATATAAATTTGCATATAGATGGTGGTGAATTTGTCATTTTAAATGGTATTAGTGGAAGTGGAAAAACAACTTTGCTCTCGATTATAGGTGCTATAATGAAACCAACAAGTGGAGCAGTGGAAGTATCTGGAGAAAATATTGTTTCATTGTCAGATTTTCATGCTTCAAACTACAGAAGCACTATGGTTGGTTTTGTGACACAATCGTTTCACCTTTTTGATGAGCTGAGTGTTGAAGATAACCTTTTTGTACCATTGGTTATAACAAATTTATCAGATGATGAGGTGGCTACTCGTATAGAAGATGCTATGAGTGTTGCAAATATTTCACACAAAGCACAACAAAAAACTAAAAATCTCTCAGGAGGGGAAAAACAAAGGACTGTCATAGCTAGAGCTTTGGTAAATAAGCCACAAATTATACTTTGTGATGAACCAACAGCAAACCTTGACCTTGATAACTCTTTAAAATTTATAGAGATTATAAAGAGATTAAAAGAGATGAAAAAAACCATAGTGGTAGCTACTCATGATCCACTTTTTAGTAAGTTGTCTTGTGTTGATAGAGTGATTAACATAAAAGAGGGTTCACTTGAGTGATATTTTACTCTCTAACCAAGTTAGTATCAGCCTTTTTATAGATTTTCTCCTTTTTCTTCTTCTTTGTGTCGCTTTATTTCATACTTTATTTATCTTAAAGGGATGGAAAAGGGGTGCTACAACTTCTTGCCAGTATGGTTTAGAAAAACGCTCTTATCTTGTTTTGACTATCATCTCTTTTGTGTTGGTATGTAAGATAATTCTTTTAATATTTTTTACATATACTTTAAATGAATTGTCAAACATTGTCCCAGGAGCAATGTGTGCCGCAGGTGTTGTTTCATCAAATAGTTATGGAAATCCTACACTTGTGTTGAAACTTATTATAATCATGCTTATTCTTTTATGGTTAGCACTCAACAAACAAGACCAAAAAGCTAAAAATCATCCATTTTTTAAACAAAAACTTTACTTTTTTATTGTCATTTTTGTTTTGATAGCAGTGGAGTTGTTTTTAGAGGTTTTATTTTTTACAAATATTTCAACTTTGACACCAGTTTTATGTTGTTCTACTATCTATAAAACCATCCAAAATAAAAGTCCAATCCCTTTTAGCTTATCTATAAAGGAGTTAATTGCACTTTTTTATTTGACATATGTTTTTATTTTAGTTTTTGCTTATGCTAAAAAAAGGGTACTTTTGTTTGTGTTGTCTGTCTTTTATACATATATATCTTATTATAGTATCGTTTATTTTTTCGCTCTTTACATATATGAGTTGCCAACACATAAATGTCCGTTTTGTATGTTGCAATCAGATTATTATTATATTGGATATTTGATTTTTGGTTCACTTTTTGTTGCGACATATTATTGTATAAAAACATCTTTGTTTAGTTTTAGTGGTACTAATCGTTATAAAATAACTATATCCTATACTGTTTTTATACTAAGTTCATCTTTACCTTTTTGGCTTTATTTTTTAAAAAATGGAGTTTTATTATAAACTTAAGCTTCTTCATGATACCATTATGATAAGTACCTATCCAAAAAGAACACCAATTATCAGCGATAAGAAAACAGTTCTAGTGATAGGCAGATTTTTGAAGAACTAACTGGTTAATTCAAGAAAATCTAACGACACAATAGGACTGTTTTCTT
>JAMOQK010000058.1 GCA_027064045.1 Sulfurimonas sp.
TCTTTTTTATTTTCCATATTTGTTTTAACTCTTTTATTTTAGCTTTTATATTTATCTTTATGAGATTGTATTAGAAGTACGACTTTAGTCTCGTACCTCTTTTTTATTTTTATGTTTAGAGAGAAGTACTGATTGTTTTAAGAATGTTTCTTTTCTTTTTGAGCTTTTTTATACTCTTTTTCAAATTTCTTTCTACGGGAATAAGATAATTTATCAATAAAAAGGATACCATTTAGATGATCTACCTCATGTTGTATTGCTATACTCAAAAGACCATTTGCAACTAAGTTTTTAGTGTTGCCATGTCTGTCTTGATAGTTTAGACTTATCTCATCAAATCTTTTTATATCTTCATAAAAACCTGGAACACTTAAACATCCTTCTTGATATGTAGTATCTCCAGTTTTGTATGTTATTACAGGATTGATTATCTCCATTAAGTTTTCTTTTGATTGTTCTCCATCTTCATCAGGGATATTTAAAATAAGAGCTTCTTTGGCATGTGCAACTTGAATCGCAGCCAAGCCTATACCATTGGACTTCATCATAATCTCATACATACTATCCAATAAATCATGTAATTGAGCGTCAAATTTTTCAACTTTTGAAGATTTTTCTTTTAATTTTCTATCTGGGTATTCAACTATTTTTAATTTCATGTGTTGTTTTTATCCTCTATAACAGCTTGTTCTCTTAATGATACAGCAAAATCAATATTTTTCTTTGTGTAAGCTTTTTCTATTCCATCCATAGCGCTAACTATTGTTTCTTCAACTGAGTAGAGTGTATCAATATCTGTAATACCTATAGATATTTTTAGGTGAATCTCTCTGTCTGCTAGAAAAAAGTTACTATTAGATACTAGTTCACATAGTCTTTCACTGGCTTTTTTGGCATTTTCAAGATTTGTATGCTTTAGAAGCATTGCAAATAGTCCATTGCCATAGTGAGCAACTACATCACTTCTTCTGGATGTTTTTAACAGTAATCTAGCTATAGTTCTTGTCATTAGAGTTATAGCTTTTTCGTTTTTAATGCTATCGACAAGTTCACGAGAAAGTTCTATCATGATAAGTGAACTTTTGTGATTGAATTCCTTGATAAGCTCCATTTCCTGTTCTATTTTGCTCATCAAGTATCGTTTATTGTAAACACCAAATTTATTATCAAATATAGTTTCATTTTCTACATTTTTTACTATACCTGCAGTTTCATCATAAAGTGTTCTCATCTGTGAATTTTGTTTTTTTAAGATACTATTTAGCTTTCCTATATCATTATCAAGAGATCCTATGAGACTTACAATAGATGCTTTTTCATTAATATCACTAAGCTCATTCTTTCTTTTGTCTAGTATCTTAGTCATAAGATTCATGTTTTTGTATAGATTTGCAGTTAGGTTTAAAATGTTTTTTACAGAAGAGAAACCTTGTTTTAAACTTCTCTCAAGAACAATAGTTGTTTCTTCATCATTACTCTCTTCTAGTTCTAATATAGAGAGTATTTGTTTGCGAAGCGTTTCACTTTTATCTTCTAATAGTCTATCAAAATAGAGTGAAAAGTTATTTGGGGTTGGTGGCAAGTTGTCTGAGATAAGTGTATTTAAAACTTCTTTAGAATAAATTTCTAAGTCACTTGAGGGTTCTCCTATATCCAGTATGGCAGATCCAAGCGACTCTACTGGTGTGTTTGTGTTATTTATATTTCTACGACTTCTGCTTCTTAGAGTTCCTGCCATTTTAGATCCTTTATTCTTTGTCGCTTTTAATCAGAACCTCATCAATCATGCCATATTGTTTAGACTCTTCTGCACTCATGAAGTTATCGCGATCAGTATCTTTTTCAATTTGTTTAACATCTTGACCTGTATTTTTTGCCAAGATAGCGTTAAGTTCAACTTTCATACGAAGAATCTCTTCAGCCTGAATAGCAATATCTGTTGCTTGTCCCTGTGCGCCACCTAATGGTTGGTGTATCATGATTCTGGCATGTGGAAGAGCATATCTTTTGCCTTTTTCACCACTTGAGAGTAAAAACGCACCCATAGAAGCTGCTTGACCTATACAGATAGTAGCGACATGTGGGCGAATATAATTCATAGTGTCAAAAATTGCCATTCCTGCGGTTACAACTCCACCAGGTGAATTGATATAAAAATATATATCTTTCTCAGGGTCTTCTGCTTCTAAAAATAAAAATTGTGCAACTATTGTGGAGGCAACTTGGTCGTTAACCTCCCCACTAAGCATAACAATTCTATCTTTTAAAAGACGAGAATAAATATCATACGAGCGTTCACCACGCCCTGTTTTTTCCACTACATAAGGGATATAACTCATCTAATTATGCCTCTTTTATCTTTGCATTTAGAAGTTTACTAAGAACTTTGTCTTCAACCATTGACATTTGAATAGCAGGAAGATAACCAGCTTCTTTGTATTGTTCATATGCTTTTTGAGGGTCTTGACCCATTTGCATTGCTTCCATATATATAGTTTGCATGATTTCTTGCTCTTCAACTTTTACATTTTCAGCTGCTGCTAAAGCATCAATGATAAATGTAGCTCTTACACTTCTTTGAGCATCTTCACGGAAAGTTTCACGAAGTTCATTTAGCTTGTCTTCATTTTCACGAAGTTCTTTAATCTCATCTTCACTCATGCTAGATGCTGCTTTATTTAGAGCCATATCTATCTCTTGTTCTACAACAAACTCTGGTAAATCAAATTTAAAGTTTTCAACAAATAATTCTAAAAGAGCTGGTTTCATCTCTTCATTATAAAGTTTACTTAGTTTTTCACTTTCTATTTGGGTTTTAATTTGAGCTTTTAAGCTTTCTAAATTAGCATCTTCTTGACCTGGAAGAAGTTTTTTAGCAAACTCATCATCTATCTCAACTTCCTCTTTTACTTTAATCCCATTTACTTTTACTTTGAACATAGCTTCTTTACCAGCTAACTCTTTTGCTTGGTATTCTTCTGGGAAAGTTACTTTAATCTCAACTTCCTCATCTCTTTTAACACCTATAAGTTGGTCTTCAAAACCTGGGATAAATTGATTAGAACCTAAAAGTAATTCAAAGTTTTCGCCTTTACCACCAGCAAAAGCTTCACCATCAACAAAACCTTCAAAGTCGATTACAGCAGTATCACCTTTTTTCATTTTACGGTTTCTTTTGATGTCAACAAGTGGAGCTTGTTGTTCAGCTAAATCTTTAAGTCTTGTATCAATCTCTTCATCTGTTACTTCTGGTTTATCAAACTCTGCAACCATTTCAGCATAAGCACCCATATCTATCTCTGGTCTCATTGCCACTTTTACAGTTACTTCTATTTTATCATCACTTTTGTCAAATTGTGAAACATTTGGCTCACCAATTAGAGATTCATTTGCAATTTCTAATGCTTCTAAGCCTTTAGAAAATACTTCACGAAGTGCTTCAGCTTCAGCATCTTGAACTAGTTTTTCACCATATTGTTTTTTGATAATAGCAACAGGAACCTTACCTTTTCTAAAACCTTGAACACTCGCAGTTTTCGCTAAATCTTTAGCAATTTTTTCTAGGTTATCGTTCACCTTGTCCATAGAGATTGTAGCTTGAATCTCAGCATTTGCACCATCAATTTTTTTCTGTTTGATTTCCATCAATTTCCTTTAAATAAGTTTTTATTTACAGTCTTAGACTATTATTTTGGACAATAATATCTAAAATCTGCTTTTAATTAGCTTTTACAAAGTTTTGGTTTAAAGTTAAGAAGTAGTATCCATGCTACTGCCAAATCTATCATAACATCAGCAAAGTTAAATACAGCAAAGCCATCTTGTCCCATTATTGGGTATGGCCATCCATGCCAATAAAACATATCTACAACTCCACCATGGATAAATCTATCATAGATATTTGAAAAAGCTCCACCGAGCATAAAGCCAATAGGGATGGCATAACAAACTTTTTTTAGATACATTGTATAAAGTAAAATAGAACTTACAAGAATTAATTGAATATATTTTAGCCACTCATTTAAAAATGAGAACATAGAAAATGCAACACCTTTGTTATATACTAAGATAAAGTCCATGTAATTTGTATAATATCTAAAGCCATCCACAAAAAGCATTTTAATATTTTGATCAATGATAAAAATGCCAATTATTGTAAAAAATAAGATGGTGTTAAAGCGAATATGTTTAGGCATTTAAATTATTTTGAAAAAAATCAACCATATCAACCATATGGTTGTCTATCTTTTTAGCATCTTTGCATTCAAGTAAAACTCTTAGTTTATTTTCAGTACCAGAATAACGGATAAGATGACGGATATTTAGTTTGTCTAGTTCTTCAAGTTTTTTAGTTAAATCTTTAATCTCACTAAGTGATTTTTTAACTTTTATGTTTATGTTTGTAAGTTTTTGAGGGTATAGACTAAATGGGCGAAGTGCTTGGGAAGCTTTTTGTTTTGTGTCTATTAAAAGTGCTAAAACCTGTAAAGCAGATACTAATCCATCGCCAGTTTTAGCAAAGTCGTGCATTATCACATGACCACTTTGTTCTCCACCAAAATTTATATTTTCCTTTTTCATTATCTCTAAAACATTTTTATCTCCAACATCTGAACGGAATAGTTTTAGCCCTTTTTGTGTCATGAAATCTTCTAAGCCCTGATTGCTCATAACTGTTGTTACAATTGCATTACCTTTTAAAACACCTTTATCACTCATATATGAAGCCAAAGCACCTAGTAGTTGGTCGCCATCTACAACTTCACCATTTTCATCAACAACTACAAGTCTGTCTGCGTCTCCATCAAGTGCTATCCCTAAATCTGCTCTGTATTTAATAACACTTTGACATAAATCTTTTGTATGAAGCGCTCCACATCCTTCGTTTATATTAAATCCATCTGGTTTATCATGAAGCACTACAACATCAGCACCAAGTTCTTCTAAAACGGTTGGCCCAACTTTGTATCCAGCTCCATTTGCAGTATCTAATACTATCCTTACACCTTGGAGTGTAAGTTCTCTTGGAAATGAGTTTTTAAGTTGAACTATATATCTGCCAATTACATCATCTATTCTTTTAGCTTTACCAATATTTTTACCTGTTGCTTGTGCTTCTAAAAGTAGTGCTTTATTGTTATATATATTTTCTATCTCTTTTTCAACTTCACTTGAGAGTTTATCACCATCTCCATCAAAAAATTTGATACCATTATCTTCATAGGAATTGTGTGAAGCACTTATCATAATTCCAGCATCACATCTCATGTTTTCGGTTATAAAAGCTATGGCTGGGGTGGGCATAGGACCTATCTCTATCACATCATAACCAATAGCAGTTAAGCCACTAACTATGGCATTTTCTATCATATAACCACTTCTTCTTGTATCTTTACCAATTAAAATTCTATTAGTTGTAGCGTGAGCTTTAAAATATATCCCAGCAGCCATAGCAACTTTCATTGCAAGTTCTGCACTTAAAAATAAACCAGCTTCACCTCTTACACCATCTGTACCAAATAATTTCATATAATTTTCCAATTTTTTAAGTGGTGTATTTTAACATAATTATCTATTAAAATGTAAATTTCTATATTTTCTATACTCTTTAACTTACTTTTAATTATCTTTAAGCTAAAATTGCGCACTAAAATTTCATGAGAAGGACTCATAACATGGCAAATCATAAGTCATCTATTAAGAGAATTCGCCAAACTATCGTTCGTACAGAGCGAAATCGTTTTTATAGAACTCGTCTTAAAAACATCGTAAAAGATGTTCGTTCTGCAATCGAAGCAGGTAACAAAGAAGAAGCAACTGCTACATTTAAAGTAGCTAATCAACAAATTCATAAATTTGTAAGCAAAGGTATTCTTAAAAAAGAAACTGCAGCTAGAAAAGTAAGCCGCTTGCACAGAGCTGTAAACGCTATATAATTAGAGCATAGATTAATGCTTGCAGATAAACTTACACCGTTTATCAATCGCTATGATGAACTTAGCAGAATGCTAAGTTCGCCTGATATAACTTCTGATATCTCCAAGATGACAGAGCTTTCTAAAGAACAATCTTCAATATTACCAATCGTTGAAAAAACCAAAGAGTACAAAACACTATTAGAAGAGATAGCTGATTCAAAAGAGATGCTAGGTGATTCTGAAATGGGCGATATGGCAAAAGAGGAACTTAAAGAGCTTGAACCAAAAGTGTCAGTTATAGAAGAAGAGATTAAAATGCTTCTTCTTCCAAAAGATCCTAATGATGATAGAAATATCATAGTGGAACTTCGTGCTGGTGCTGGTGGTGATGAAGCTGCTATATTTGTAGGGGATCTTTTTGATGCTTACACAAGGTATGCAGATTTAAGAGGTTGGAAGATAGAACTTATGAGTACATCTCCATCGGATGCTGGTGGTTTCAAAGAGGTTGTTGCACTTATTAAGGGTGAACAGGTTTATAGTAGATTGAAATATGAGGGTGGAACTCATAGAGTACAAAGAGTTCCAACAACAGAATCTCAGGGTCGTGTTCACACATCAGCTATCACAGTGGCAGTTATGCCTGAAGTTGATGATGTTGAGGTTGAGATTAATGATAATGATTTAAAGATAGATGTTATGCGTTCATCTGGTTGTGGTGGGCAGTCTGTAAATACAACTGACTCTGCTGTTAGGATTACACACTTGCCATCAGGTATCGTAGTAACCAACCAAGATCAAAAATCACAACATAAAAACCGTGAAAAAGCTATGAAAGTTTTAAAAGCTAGACTATATGATCTTGAGATGCAAGAAGCTCAGGCAAAAGATAGTGAAGCAAGAGCTGCTCAGGTTGGAACGGGTGATAGAAGTGGTAGAATTAGAACTTATAACTATCCACAAAATCGTATAAGTGACCATAGAATTAATCTAACTCTTTATAGGTTAAATGAGATTATGAGTGGTGGACTTTTAGATGAAGTTATAGAACCACTCATAGCTGATCATCAAGCTAAAATTGTTGAAGCTGCTGGACTTTAGTTTATAGATATTTAATTTTTTTGTTATAAGTAGAATTGTAACAGTATGATGATTTTGCGAGTTGGTTGCCTACTGGCACTCTAAGCCCTGTCCTACTTTGAGGATAGGGCTTTTTTTTTGCTTAATTTTTTACTAAAAGGAAGATAGATGAAATCATCATTAAAACTGTTGTTGAGAGCATCTGCTGTTGTGTTACTTATGAGTGGTTGTACTCAAAAAGTTAGAATCAAGGCATTAGACCCAGCTCAAGTTGCAGAGATGGCTACAAAGAAAAAAGTTGCGATTAGCAGTTTTAAAAATGACAAGTATGGACTATCTGGCAAAATAGAGTCTCAAATAGCTAAACACAAGCTAGATAAAAAAAGATATTTTACCGTTGTAAGTAGAAAAGATTTAAATAAAATTATGGCAGAACAAAAATTACAATCTTCAGAACTTATGGATGAAGCTACTGTAACAAAAGTAGGTAAAATGATAGGTGCTCAAGCTGTAATCAATGGGGAAATTGCTTCTGCTACAGCTCAATCTGGGAGATATAGAGAAGAAAGAAAAAAATGTCTTAAATATGTTAAAGATAGATGTGTACAATATAAATACTATACGGTAGTTTGTGAAACAACTCAAGCAGAAGTATCTGCTAATATTAATATAGTTGATGTAGAAACTGGTTCAATTATCTATGGTGACATGTTAAATAAAGAATATAATGGCGATTCTTGTAAAAACGGAAGAGTTCTTTCAAAAGGTCAGGCTTTAAATAGACTAGCTACTGCAATCGCATCTGAGTTTGTATATAAATTAACTCCTCACTACATCTACTTTAATGTAGCACTACTTGATAAAATAGAGCTTGAAAATGTAACAAAAAAACAAGAAAAAACTTTTGAGACTTCATTGGTATATATTAAAGCTGGTCGTATGGATAAAGCAGAAAAACTTTTACAAGGACTCCTTGATGAACTTGATGGAAAATCTTTCGTGGTTGTATATGTACTTGGTGTTGTAAATGAGGCACAAGGTAAATTTGATAAAGCTAAAAAGTTATATACAATGGCAGATGATTTAACTGCTGAACCTGTAGATGAAATCAATTTAGCAATTACCAGAATTGATAAATTAATTTCCAAGCGTAAAGAAGCAAAGCAGCAAATGAATGCTAAGTAAAAACAATATATTTAAAAGTTTTTTATTTCTAACTTTTTTAGCTTTATTCTTTAGTGGTTGTGGTGGCTTTTCTGCTGCTCCATCTGCAAAATCAACACCAAAAAAGATGATGCCTGTATGGATTACTGCTCCACTTCCAAGTGATAATGAAAAGTTTATGTATGGAATGAGTATTGAAGCTGATAGAGATAGTGCTATAAAAGCTGCTCTTAGTGATATGATTGCAAAGCTTGGAACTACTATAGAATCCTCGTATGAATCAAATCAAGAAGTTCAAGGTGCATACTCAAAATCTGTTATCAAAAGTCAAATAAAATCTGGTGTATCCAAGATAAAGATTAATAACTACAAAGTGATTAAATCACATAAAGTCAGTTATAGAGAGTTTGCTGTTATGATTGAAACAGATAAGCAAAAACTTGTAGCTGGTTTAAAAGATAACCTAAAAACAGAGAAAAAAAATATAATTCAAAAATATAATTCTTTAAAAGGTAGTGATGCTTTAACTAGATATAACACTAAAAAAGAGTTGGCACAAGAAGCTAGTAAGCTTATCTCTGAAATTCTTATCATTTCAGATTTAGATAAAAGTTTTGATAAGCAAAGTAATCTGGATTTTGTAAGTAAAAAACAAAAACAATTTATAGCAGAGTCTAAAAGGCTAAAGTTTTTTGTTAGTGGTAATAAAAAATCGACTAAATTTGTAGATGGTATAAAAAATTATCTTGCTCAAAATGGTTACAATGTTACAAATTTAAAGAAAAATGCAGTTTGTATAAAAATAAATACTACTGACAACATTATTAGGTCAGGCTTTATTGGCATAGCTGTTTTAACTGTTAATGTAAGTGTATTTGATAAAAAACAACGCATTGGTGGTAAATCAGTGATTATCAAAGAGAGATATAACGGCTCAAGTGCTAGTGTATATAAAAATGCCTCTATCCATCTTGAGCAAGATATTAAAAAACAAGGTATCAATGAAGTTATAGGAATTAAGTACCTATCCAAAAAGAACACCAATTATCAGCGATAAGAAAACAGTTCTAGTGATAGGCAGATTTTTGAAGAACTAACTGGTTAATTCAAGAAAATCTAACGACACAATAGGACGGTTTTCTTATCGCCCATAGGGAAGCTCAAAAAAGCAACTACTGACTTCGTTAAAAACTCTTGAAGCTACCAGTAGCTCCTACAAGTTTTTGCCTTGCATTAGTCACTTTTTTGAGCTTCTGATAATTGGTGTTCTTTTTGGATAGGTACTTAATCTAAATAATATATGTCAAATTTAGATTTTAAATTTCAGCTATAAAAGTTCTTTTAACTTCACCCCTGAAAGTGATAGTCTTGTCATTTACACCGAGATAGAGTGTATCACCGCTTGTTGGATAAACTTCTATATTGTTTTGAACTAAGTTTTCTTTGTATGCTCTATAAAAACAAGCTGCCATCCCTGTTCCACATGCCAAGGTTTCATCTTCTACTCCACGCTCATAGGTTCTAACTTTTAAATTTCCATTTTCTTCATAAGCTATGTTTACATTTGCATTATATTTGTGTCTTAATTCACTTGCTTCTTTTAGATCAAAAACAGATATATCATCTACAAATTTTACAAGATGTGGAACGCCTGTATCTATCTTCCACCATAAAGAGCCATTAAATTGAATGTTGTCATCTAAAATAACAGGAGGTGTTAATTCACTTTCAACCATGCCATTTTTTTTACCATGTGCTTTTATGATTTTTGCATTTATCACTCCAGCACCAGTTAAAAAAGTCATTTTTTTTGGAGCTATATCGTTGATGTAAGCATAGTGAGCAGCTGCACGACTTCCATTTCCACACATATTAGCATGACTTCCATCAGAGTTGTAAAACTGCCATTGAAAATCATATTTGCTATGGGGAATTAAAACTATGAGACCATCAGCACCTATACCATCTTGTCTGTGACAAAGTTCCTGAGCTAACTTGCTTCTGTTTTTTTCCTCAAGAGTATGAAAAACTACAAAATCGTTTCCGTTTGCACTATATTTGTAAAGTGTCATTTTTTCTCCAGATATTTTTCTTTTATAATCTCAACAAAATCTTCCACCTCTTGTTGAAGATGTTTAAGGTTTTTAGAATTGTCTATCACCCATGTAGCTTTCTCTTTTTTCTTTTCAATATCCAGCTGAGATGATATTCTCTTTAGTGATTGCTCTTTTGAATAGCCATTTCTTTTTATAAATCTTTCTAGTTGAATCTCTTTTGGAGTGTAAACCACAACACTGTCTTTGATGTCATAGTTTCTATTTTCAAAGAATAGAGGTATATCTATAAGGTATGGAAATTTAAAACCATCTTGTTTTATGCTTTGTTGTTCAATCTCTTGACGAATTTTTGGGTGGAGAAATTCTTCTAAAAGTTTTTTGGCATGTGGGTTTGAAAAAATCATCTCTCCGAGGGAAGTTCTATCAACTTTAGAATCTTTTATATATTTTGAACCAAAGTTTTTCTCAATCCAATCACAAGAGTTATCTAAAATTTTATGAGATATACTATCTGCATCTATAACTCTCATACCATTAAGAGCTAAGAGTGAAGCAACAGTGCTTTTGCCAGTAGCAATCCCTCCAGTTAGGGCGATAGCATATTTAAAAGACATTAGTTTTTAATAATCCCTAGATATTCTTTTCTTATATAATTGCCCATAGCAAATGAGCCAACATGAACATCACAGTTATAATAATTTAAACCATCAAGCATATCAGCTCTTTGTAAAATAATATCTGCAGTTGGATGGTACTCTTTTGAAGCAAGAAGTGCAGTTGAACAATCTCCAAGGTTATAAGGCATGATGATTTTAAAATAATTTCCAACTGTTTTCATCAAAGATTTATTTGCCTCAACATCATCTAAGTCAGGGTGTTTCATAACAACTAACCCATCATCTTTTAAAACTCTGTTTATATGTGTTGCAATAAAAGCATCAACATTGTCTTGAGAAATTACAACATCAAAAGCACCATCTTTTGCCTTGGAAATTTCATCAATCCCACATGCCATAGTTGTAAAATTTATATTGTCATGTTTTTTAACTTCTACTTCAAAACCCATTGCGTCATCGCTGATAATTAAAATATTTTTTGGCTCTTTACTTGTACATAATGGCACATGTACCATCATCTCATTGTGGATAAACTCTTTCATTTTTATAATTCCTATATATAATTAAAAGCGATTTTATCATATTATGATTAATTTTACTTAATATAGATATAATTACAAAAAAATTTAAAGGTATTAGATGGATTTTAATAAAATAAGAAAATTTTGTAGAGTTTTTCGTATCATTCTTGGTACTGCACTAATTATTACAGGTTTTATTACGGGTGTATTCTGGTTTTATTTAGGAGTCATCCCACTTATTGCAGGTATTGCAAATTTTTGTCCATTATGTATGATTACTAAAAAATGTGATTTACCAAATAGGGAGTCTTGAAATGAGTCAGATTAGTTATAAAGATGCTGGTGTAGATATAGATGCTGGAAATAGTTTTGTTGAGAATATTAAACCTTTAGTTAAATCTACCAAAATTTCTGGTGTGATTGGTGGAATTGGCAGTTTTGCAGGTGCTTTTGAGCTTCCAAAAGGTTTTAAAGAACCAGTGATGCTTGCTGCGACTGATGGTGTTGGTACAAAACTAAAACTTGCTATTGACAGTGGTATTCACAATACTGTTGGTATAGATTTGGTTGCGATGTGCGTGAACGATTTGCTTTGTAATTTTGGTACACCATCATTTTTCTTGGATTATTATGCAACTGGTAAGCTTGATGTTAATGTAGCTACAAATGTAGTTGCAGGGATAGCTGAGGGGTGTAAACGGTCTGAGTGTGCATTGATTGGTGGTGAAACTGCTGAGATGCCAGGGATGTATTCTAAAGATGATTATGATTTAGCTGGTTTTGCAGTTGGTGTTGCAGAAAAAAGTGAGATGGATAGAGTAAGTCTTGTAAAAGCTGGACACAAACTTATAGCATTGCCAAGTTCAGGACTTCATTCAAATGGTTTTTCACTTGCTAGGAAAGTTTTATTTGAGAAGATGAATTTGGATTTCAATAAAGATTTCAATGGTAAGCCTTTGATAGAAACTCTACTTGAGCCTACAAATATCTATGTAAAAACTTTTAAAGCTCTAAAAAATGAGATAGTAGCTATGGCACATATTACAGGTGGTGGTATAGTTGAAAATTTACCTCGTGTTTTACCTGAAAATTTAAAAGCAGAAGTAAAAAAAGATGCTATAAAAATTTTACCAATTTTTGAACTTATGAGTGAGCATGTAGCAGAAGATGAGATGTTTAGAGCATTTAATATGGGTGTTGGTATGATACTTGTAGTTGATAAGAAAGATGTTGATACTGTTTTAAATAAAGCAGAGGGAAGCTATCTTATAGGTGAGATAAAAGAGGGTAAAAGAGAAGCTGTAATGGTTTAAAAGTAAGGTTAAACACCTTACTCCCATTTAAATCTTTGCATTGGTAGTGAAGATTTGTTTCCCCATTCTAATAGAGATGCTCCATATAGTTTTGTATGTTTAAAACCCATTTTTTGATATAAAATATACCATAGCATCGAACCGTCATAGATAGAATTTCCATAAACTGTAATATTGCTATTTTTAGACAAATTGAATCCGTCTATGTATATTGCATCCAATTCTTTATCATCTCTAATCGTTGAATCTTTTAAAAAGCTATATTTATAAAAACTGCTTTTGGCATGTGGGATATGACCAATGCCATCAATCCCTTTTGATTTTTCAACTCCATAATATTCTTGTGGAGTTCTTGCATCCATAATTGTTATTTTGGAATTGTTTTGTTCTATGTCTTGAAGATTTGCTAAAATCTTTTGATTTTCATTAAATGTAAAATTACCTTCACTTCTTGGATAAAACTTTTTTGTAGAGATAAGCAATTCATTTTGAAAAATCCATCCCATATAGCCACCGTCTAAGATGCTGATATTATGGACTCCATTGTAGGTTAAAATGAAAGCCAGATAGCTTGAATTTAGATTTCCTGTTTTTGTATTATGCGAATATATAACTATATTTGAACTTGTGTTTATTCCTAAATCTTTTAGTTTAGTTTGCACTATATCTGTTTTGTCCATAAGCATATATGGATTGTTTTCTCTAGCAATAAGTTCTGATATGTCAAAATATATAGCATTTTTTATATGGCTTGTTTTATAGTCTGAATATGAACCAACATCTATGATGATTAATTTTTTATCTTCTATGGAAGTTTTAAGGTTTTGTGGTGTTATAAAAGCATCATATGCAAAACTATTTGTTATTATGGCTACTATGAGTAAGAAATATTTTATTGTTTTATTAAAATGTATTTGCATTTCTAAACTCTGCTATCTCTGTTTCTACCATCTCATTAATCATAATTGTAAAGAGGTCTGACATCATGTTTGGGTTTATGTTGAACTCTATAGCACGACTACGAATTCGTTGCATAATAAACTCTATCCTGTCTTCTGCTTTTACTTCATCAACACTGTTTTTAAATGTTGCTGCTTGTCGCACAAGGCGACTTCTTTGTGAAATTAATTCCACCAGTTTATCATCAAGTATATCAATTTCGTCTCTTACTTCTTTTAGTGAATTACATTTTTTCATTTTTCATCCTTTTTCTTATTTATAATGGAGATTTTTTTAGAGATTTTTTTAATTTCTTCTTCCTTATTAGTTGTTTTTTTCAACCTTTTCAACCAGTATAGTACAACTTTTTTGTAGCCATAAAAGGATGCTGTTTTTATCACCTTTTTCATACTTTTTTTGTCTATTTTATCTTTAAGAAGTGAAGCTGCTATAAGTTGTGAAGTGGCTTTTTTTATATTTAATATATCATTATTTGCTTGTAGATAATTTTTGGTTTTTAGATGCAAAGCAAATTGTTGATAAGTATTTGGTAATTTTGAAATATCTTCTTTTTTTATATTTAAATTTAAAAAATCATAATAAGCATCAAGTTTTTTTGAGTTGATTAACTCTTTTATATTGTTATATTTTTGACATTTATCATCTATTCCAACAGAGATATTTAAAGCACATTCTCCTAGATATATACGAGCTAGAGGTTTTAAGTCTGCGCTGCTTTTGGCATGTGAGATAGCTCTTTGTATATCGTTTTTTGCCATTTCATCATTGGAGCGAAGAAAGTTTTTTGTGTAGGAGTCAAAAGCATTTACACTTTTGTATTGCCAATCATTTGGAGGTGTATCAAAAGAACATCCTGTAAACATAAAAATTAAGAAGATATATATAGATAACTTTTTCATGGAAGAGTTACCTCTGATTTTTCATCATCTTGGAGCAGTGAATCTACTTTATCTATAATTTGGTTTGATTTTTGTATCCCTACTGAAACCTGCTCTTTTAGTTTATACAGGTCGTTATCATAGCTCCCTACGGCTCTAACAGTTCCATCAAGCACTTTTAATTTTGCTTTTAAATCTTTCATAATATCATCAAGATTTTTAATACTAGAAGATGTTGGTTTTACAATTTTGCCATCTAGTGAAGATGTAATTTTACTTATGTCTATGCTTATGCTGTGAAGTTCTTGCATGATTTGTTTAGTTTGATTTAGAGAAGATATGATACTTTGTGTAGAGTTTTTATCCCCAGTTATTGTTGTTAGGAGTGAATCACTTTTTGTTAGATTATCAGAAAATTTTCTGATATTTTTAAGTGTTAGGAGAATATCTGAGTCATTATTTGAGAGATAAGATGTTATAGTTTCTATGTTCTTTATAACATTTATAATCCTATCTACGGCAGGTTCTAGTTTAGAAACCATATCATTAATATCATCACTGAGAATGATGGTAAGTGTTGAACCAGCTTTTAGAGGGGGGTTGCCAATAGCCGAAAACAGTTCAATATGAGGTGAGCCAATAAGTGGTTTTTTGAGCATCAAAACACTATCCTGTGTTATCCATTTTTTATTATTTTCATCTACGGAGAAAACCATATGGACAGTTCCATCATCTTTGAGAGATATTTTGTCTATCACACCAATGCTAAAGCCAGAGTATTTTAGAGGCATTCCAACATTAAAAGAACTAGCACTTTGTGTGTTGAAATTGTAGCTATATCGTTCATTAAAAGTACCTTTTTCATCGAGAAGCAGGTATAAAGATGTAAATATGGCAATAAATAGAGTAAGTACAAATATCCCTACTGCCAATCTCATTTTATTATATGGCATAAACACCCTTTATATTGAATCTCATTGGAAAATGTATCTAAAATTATAATTTCTTCATTATTAAGAACATATTTTATATCTTTAATTATATCTGTTATATCTTTAAGATTATTTAGTAGGTGAACAGGATTAGATATAAATATTTTTTTATCTTTACACATCAATGCTCTTATAATCATAACATATAGCTTTTCTGTGTCTGTACATTTTGATGGTCTTTTGTAAGAGATGGTTGCTAGATTGACTTTATCTAAATAATTTTTTGCTATATCCTCGGCATTTTTAGTGGAGACAAATTCATGAACTTCTTTTATAATGGAGATATTTTCTACAATATTTAGATTTGAAATTAGAGGTGTCTCTTTTGATATTAGGAGATAGTCTTGTTGTTCTTGTAGAAATTTTTTGATTTTTGAGCGATTCTCAAAAAGTTGTAGTGTTATATTACTAATGATAGCACCTCTATTAAAAAGATAGCAACAAAAAGCTTTACCATGCCATTTAGTACAGAAATTGGTATGGAAGTATAACTTTTTGTAGTTTTTAGTCCACTATATAATGGTATGATTGTAACTGCAAATCCGAAGGCGATACTTTTTAGAAGTAGTGTGAGTACATCTTTTACCTCGATAGCACTAATGAGAAGATATTTATATGTATGAAAATCCATATTCATATAAAAAAGTGTGATGACATATCCACTGCCAAGCATTATAAATGCAAATAAGATTGATAAGGAAACAACACTGAGAACCCCACCAATAATACGGGGTAAAAATAGATAATCTATTAAATTTATTTTATACTCTTTGAGTGTATTTAATTCATTGTTTACATTCATAACTGCTATTTCTGTATTTATTGCTGTGCTTGAGCGAAGAGAGATGAGCAGTGCTGTAAAAAATGGTGAAAATTCATCTACTGAAAAAGCGATAAGAATAGATCCTATCTCCCCCTGTAGTTTATATTCTGCTGCAAGTAAAATCACAACACCTATAATAATAGAACCAAAAAATACAGCCATCATTATAAACAGTGGGATAATTTCAATGGCTGTAAAATAGATCTGTTTTGTAAGAACTACTCTCATGGCTGGATTGTAGCTACGAGGATTTATCATATGGGTAAGACAAATAGATACAAACTTCATGGCTTCATAAAATGAAAATATACTGTTTATGGTTTTGTCGCCAATATTTTCTATGAGTTTTATAAGCATATGTTAGTTTGGTTTGATTAGTTTTTTAATCTCTCTTGGGATATGGGCAAAAGGGATATTTTGCATACCTAGACTCTTTGCATTTTCATCTTGAACCATCACATCAATACTCATAGCAGATGGGTAGTAACGAACCACTTTGTATGAAGTCTTTTCAATTATAAAAACAATCTTTTTATCTGAGAGTTCTATACTTTTTTTTCTTTTTGCCACAAGCTAACCTTTTAGATATATCCCACTGTCTTTAACTTCTATTTTATCATTTTCTTGTAAAGCTGTAAGGGAGCGTTTAAACTCTTTTTTACTCATAGAAAAAACATTTTTAATTAATTCTGCATCACTTTTGTAGTTGTAAGGCATGATACCTTTGTTTTGTTTTAACAGTTCCAACACCTTGTCTTGTGAATCTGATGTTTTTTTGCTTCCAAGTTTTCTAAGACAAAGGTCAATATTTCCATCTTTTCGTATAGTTTTTATAAAAGCTGTTTTTTTATCACCGAGCGTGATGTTTTCAAAAATCTCGTTATGGTAGATGAGACCTTCATATTTGTCTTCAACTATGCATTTATAACCAAGTGGTGTTTTTGCAATGATAAGTATGTTTACCTCTTGTTGAGGTTTAAGCCCTTGGACGCGTCTTTGAAAAAAATCTCCAAGTTTTTCACTGCCTACAAGGCGATGAGTTCTTTCATCATAAATAACTTTTAAAAATCTTTTTTCTCCAACTTTAAAAGGTGTTTTTTGGAGCATATTTGGGACAAGTAAATCTTTTGAAAGCCCCCAATCTACAAATGCTCCAAATGGTGCAGTATCCACAACTTCAAAAAGTCCAAATTCATCAAGTTTGGCATGTGGAGTTAGTGTTGTTGCGATAAGTCTATCTTCTGAATCTGTATATAAAAATACATCCAAAAGGGTGTTTTCTCTCATCTCATCGGTTACATAAGCTTGTGGGAGCAAAACATCATTCCCATCCTCTGCCATTAAAAATACGCCGTGAGGGGTGAGTCTATCTACTCTTAGGGTGTTTATGAGTCCTAGCTCTAAAAATGGATTAAGTGTTTTCATAAGTAATTATACAGTTTTTATCATTTATAAGTGTTTAATGGGGTATAATTATGCTCATGGATAGAAGATTTTTTTTAACAACATTGGCTTTAACACCACTTTTTGCGAAAGAGAGCGTAGGTAACAGTAATGATATTTATCTCTCTTATGGGGAGTTTGCTACACTTAAAAGTTTAAATAGCAGACTTAAAAGACTTAGAAGATTTATTGGATATGCAAATTTTAATATAGTTTCCTTTCATAATGCTTTGTATTATGCTAGAAATTATTCTAAGATAGGAACATTTACAAAACCTGAACTTGCTTTAATCGAGAAACTTTTTTATGAAGATCAAGCACAATATGGTTTTTTTGGAGCTAAAACATGTTCAAATATGAACAATACAATTTCAAGAAAAGATATTGTAAAAATTCCCCATACTGGGCATTTTTTGTTTAAGGGTAAGCCTCAAGAGGATTATGCAAAAATAAAAAGAGATATTGGTGATGTTTTAATCTTAACCTCTGGTGTGAGAAATGTTGTAAAACAGTTAAGCTTATTTGCAAATAAGATTTATAATTGTGGTGGAAATATCACAAAAGCAACTATTCAGATAGCACCTCCTGCTTACTCTTATCATACTATAAGTGATTTTGATGTTGGAAGAGTTGATTGGGGGTATAGAAATTTTACGGCAGATTTTGCAAAAACAAAGGAGTTTGAAAAGATGAGAAAATTAGATTATATCGGTATGAGATATAAAAAAAATAATAGTGATGGAGTACGATTTGAACCGTGGCATGTGGAAGTTATATAGTTTAGTATTTTTGTTTTTTGTATCATCTGTTTTAAGTGCAAATAAAAACTATGAATTTGAACTTATAAAAAAAGGTAAACAAGACGGCAATACTATGCTTGTTGTTGGTGGTATTCAGGGCGATGAACCAGGTGGATTTGTAGCCGCTTCACTTTTAGCAACTCGTTACAAGATAACTAAAGGTTCTGTGTGGGTTGTTCCAAATCTTAATTTTTATAGTATTATCAAAAGAAACAGAGGTCCATACGGAGATATGAATCGAAAGTTTGCAACTTTATCTAAAAAAGATCCAGAGTATAATATTATCCAAAGAATAAAAAAGCATATAAACAATAAAGATGTTAAATTGATTGTTAATTTACATGATGGAAGTGGATTTTATAGAAAAAAATATGTAGATAGTCTGCACCAACCAACAAGGTGGGGACAATGTTCTGTTATAGATCAAGTCTCACTAGATGGTGTAAAATATGGAAATCTTAAAGAGATTTCATCTTCAGTTGTGGCAGAGGTAAATAAACATCTAATTAAAAAAGAGGATGTATATCATGTTCACAATACAAGAACAAGAGAGGGTGATAAAGAGATGGAAAAATCTCTTACATATTATGCGATAAATCAAGGAAAGGCTGCGTTTGGGAATGAAGCTACTAAAAATCAGCCAACTAACAGAAGGGTGTATTACCACCTTTTAGCATTAGAAAAGTATATGCATATTATGGGGATAGAGTTTACAAGAGATTTTGAGCTTACACCAAAAGGGGTATATGATGCGATAAATAATGATATTTATATCTCTTTATACAACGGTAAAATCAAATTACCACTCTCACAAATAAGAGATATAGTAAAGTATTTTCCAATTAAAAAAGGTTCCGAGTTGGCGTTTGAAGCAAGTAACTCCTTGGTGGCAATTATAAAAAAAGGAAATACTTATACCATACAGTATGGAAACAGAAGACTCTCGAGACTAAAAGCTGATTATCGTGAATATGATGATGCAAATGGGAGTGTAGGGTTTGTAGTTGATGGTAAGCCTGTGGATGTTAAGTTTGGAACACTTTTAGATGTTAAAGATAATTTTTTAGTAAAAGGTAATAATCATTATCGTGTAAATGTTATTGGCTATACAACTTCTAGTAAAAAAGAAACAGACAAAAAGATAAGAAAATCACAGATACCAAGACGATTTTCTATAGATAAACGGGGCAATATTTATAGGGTGGAATACTATAATAAAAATAAATTTGCAGGGATGGTACTTGTAAATTTTAAATAATATTACAGAATGACTTTTTGTCATTCTGTTTTTACTAAAGCTTACTTCCAAAAATTAAAACTTTTCCATATCTGCCACCCCACAGTAAAAATAAAATTAACCAAGCACCAAAAGAGATGTCAAATAACATATCTAACTCTAAATCAAAACCAATATTTATACTAAATAAAGCTCTTAAAGCCACCACAACTTGAACTAACCAAAATATACTTGTAGCCATTTTATCAGCATCTGGAATTTGCTTGGAGTGACCAAGTGTTACTCTTGTGCCAAAACCTATAAGTATAGTTGTTAAAAAACCTAGTGCAAGTAGATGGATATTGAAAAAATAGAATGATGTATCTAAAAGTAGTTCTAAAAATATACTCACAGCAGACAAAAAGAATGCTGCAGGGAGCCAAAAAAGTGCTAAGTGAAGTACCCATAAAATTGAAGGGGATTTAAAAGGTTCCAGCCCCCATCTTTTAAACTCAACAAACATATAAACTGAGAGTAAAATATCTAAAATCATCTCACCAATCTTAAAATCAAGTGTACTTGATATAGTTTTTAATATAAAAAGAACAAAAACAATTTTTACAAAGTTTTCATTTTTTTGTGCAAATGAATGTGAGAAAAAAGGCACCATCCTTTGTGCTACACTAAATGCTAAAAAGATGAGATAGAGATAAAAAGAGATATTTATGGCTGGGTTTAATAAGCTATTAAAAGATAATTGACTAAATATAAAGAGTAAGTTGCCAACCAATCCAAAATAGTTTGATAGGAGTATCCAAAATGGATCACTTTTATCTGGTGACATCCCAGTTTTGTAGATATTTTGAAGTTTAAGTACAATAAATATTTGAGATACAAAAGATATACTCATCCCCACTATTAAGAGTGTATGGGAAAAAAATGCCCCACCTAAAAAAGCGATAGATGCCAAGGTATTTGCATAAAAAACATTGGTATAGTAACTCTGCGAGATGGTAGTAGCACTTTGGGCAAATCTATTAAATGTGGTAAATAAAAAACCTACAAAAACATTTAAAAAAACTAAGAAAGAAAAAGAATACACATGAAATGCTAAACTTTGTATCTCAAATTCTAAAATACCTTTATAGTTAAGCATAAAAGCAATCATCATAACGATGGCATTAACGATACCGAGCATAAAAAACGGTTGGTGTGGTTGTGATAAAAAATAGTTTTGTTTTGTTAGTATCATTTTAATCCTATATTAGAAAATTTGTACCGATTTTTTGAGAGTAGCTACTTAACATAGCTCTTTCAAAATCGTTATTTGTTGAGTATTCATATCCAAAAGTTTCTTTCCATAAACTATGTTCTTCCATGCAAAGATAGAAAAAAACTTTGGAATGCCACGGTTTAAAATTTTCATATGCGTGTTTAAACATCTCAACTTTTGTGGCATGTGGGTATGAGGTTTTTCCACTTGCATCGGCATGTGGGATTTGTGTGATTTTTGTTCTAAATTCACGATTTCGTAACTGTTTAATAACAGGTTTTATAAAAGTTAGTGTCCCAAAACTAACAAGTGCCACCTCTTGTGGTTGAAATTGTGTCAAAAGAGTTTCATAAACGGCTTGATAATCATCAAGATAGCCTTTGTACTCAACTATTGGATGAAAATGAAAACCAACTTTTACCCCTTTATCGGCTAATTTTCTGGCTGAGGCTATCCTCTTTTGAAGTGAAGCAGTAAGGTGTTCCTCATTTTTTATAATAGTTGGAGTATTTAGACTCCAAGTACAAAGTATATTTTTTGGTACTTCGTTATCTAGGAGGTATTTGATATTGTCTGATTTTGTTTTAAATTCTAAAATTACATTTGGATTTTCTTTGGCAAAAAGAAATAGCGCATCTAAAATACCCTCACGATTTCCAAACATGAGTGAGTCTGAACTTTGTCCTGTACCTATGTGATAAGTTTTGTTTTTATCTAGTTTTAGGTTTAGTAATTTTTCTTTAAAAGCACTATCAAAGGTGATGGTGTTTTGGTTGTAAAAACTTTGAATAGAGCAGTAAGAACAGTCAAAACCACAACTCTCAACTGCATCGAGTGTAAGCAGGTTGCAACATCTTGTTTTCTCACTAGCAACTGGGCAAAGTCCAAGTCCAAAGCCATCTTTGTTTTCAGTTTTAAAAGTGAACTTTTGTTCCGTTGGTATGTTTTTTAATTCAAAATCTTCATATGAGTTTGGGGTGTTTCGTATCTTTTCATAAGCTTGTCTAAGTCTAGTAAAAACAACTTTTTTCTGTTTATGTTCATCAAATATCTCTATGATACTTTTTTCATCCCACATGCCAAGATCTCTAGCCATATCAATAATCTGTTTGAGTTCTTGGTGTGAAAATTTCAGTTGATAAGCTTTTTGTTTTATAAACTCCATCTCGGCATGTGGGAGTTTTGAATAAAAAGTATTTTTAATTGCGTTGTTAAATTTCTCTTCATAATTTTTCATGATGTAATTTTATCTAAACTTGTTCCAACCTCCTAATCTCTTGAGCAGAATTTCTAAGTTCTACCCCCATTCTCTCTCCAAGTTCAAAAAGAAGTTCAAGCAATAAACTTTCTTTGTTTTCAGCTTGTAAATTTACAAGTGTATCATGACTTAATTCTAGTAATATCGCATCACTGTTTACGATAGCAGTTGCACTTCTTTTCCCTGGTGCTATAAAGGAGATTTCTCCAAAGAATGTTCCAGAGTTGTATTTTGCAAGTCTTTTATACTCTTTTTTAGAGGCATAAAGTCTAATTTCAACTTCCCCTTGCAGAAGGATAAAAAGGGATGAGGCCTCATCGTCTTGATTGAAGATAATCTCATCTTTTTTTATCTCATGTTTTATGCTTAGTTTTTCTATGAGATCTATGCTGTTTGGGTTCATTTTTCTACATAAACTATTTTCTTTTAGTTGAATATATTTAGCTGAATTAGTATGTAAAATACCATGTTTTTTTAAGATTTTATTTTCTGCATACTCAAAAGATGTATCGCTATCTACAAAAGTATGGATTTTTATACTGTTTTTTTTGTCAATATTTTCAAGTGCCTTGTTGATTTTTCTACCAATACCAAGTTCTTTGTGCATATGGCATAATATAAGTTCCCCTCCAGCTTTTTTCATCCTTGATGAGATTTGTAGTATGAGGATAACTCCTGAGATGTCGATAAGTTGCACTCTTAAAAAGTTAAAGATTAGATACTGGTCTTTTTTGATATATTCTTCACTGAGTTCAAGTAATTTATCTGCAGTTGCAAAAAAGAGGTTGCCTCTAAGTTCAAACATCACAATGGATGAGCCATTCTCACTTAGTATTTTTTTCTCATTATCCGTTCGTATGGTCAGGGAATGTTTATGATAGCCATCACGGGTAGTATGAATAATAGGTGCTTTAATCTGCATTCTAAAATACATTATCATTGCGATTAGGACACCTACGCCAACGGCACTAACTAGATTGACAGAGATGGTTACTATGAAAACACTTAGAGCTATAAGTCCATCAATACGACTTTTTTTGTAGGTAAACCAATAGATTAGATTAAAGTTTATCATTCCAAAACCAACAAAGATGATAACACCTGCTAAAACAGAGATAGGTAGATATTTACCTAAAAAACCAAAAAATAAAATAAGTAAAATAAAAAATATACTACTAAAAACTCCACTCCATCTTCTACCACCACTTTGGAGGTTTATAAGTGTAGCTCCTTTTGTTCCACCCCCACCTAAGGCACCTAAAAATCCGATAATCATCTGTGCTATACCTTGAGCGATTATCTCTCTTTTTGAATTATTTCTGAGGTTTGTTTGTGAGTCTGCAACTATCGCTGTAACAAGACAATCTGTTGATGCCAAAATCATTAAAGCAAGAGCAGTTGTTATGATGAGGTTAAGATCAAGTGTTTTTAAATCATTAATATTTATTCCAAAATTTAAGTTTTGTACACTTGGAACTGTGCCAACCACCCATGCACTAAAAGCATTATGAATATAAAAATAATCAATCACTTGATAAACAACGATACCAACAACAAAACCAGCTAAAACAGCAGGGATTTTTTTTGATATTTTTGGAGTGATTATGATAACTAAAATGGTTAAGATGGCAATGTCTAGGGGGATAGATGCCATAACAACATCTTTTAGTTGTAAAAAAGGTTTAAATATAAAAGGTATTTGAGATTTTATCATCAAAAATCCAACGGCACTTATTTGACCTACAATTACAGGATATGGGATATATTTAATAAGTTCTGCCCCACCAAAAAGTGAGAAAACAACTTGAAAAAGACCAGTTAAAACTAGTATGGAACTCAGTGTAAGAAGCATCAAATCGCTCGTAGCACCACTACCAGCCATCGTTGTCATAATACCAACTAAAAGCATAGTGACAGGACCATTTGGCGCACTAAGCATACCGATAGTCGCACCTGCAAGACCAGAGACGAGTGAGAGGATAGCGGCTCCGATGATACCAGCTAAAGCACCACTTGAAGCATCAAGACCCATGATGCTAAAAAGAACAACACCAAGCCCCATGGACTGAGGCAAAATCACCGCACTACCAGCAATAGCACCTAACATATCTGAAAAAATTGTTTTTGTATCTACTTTCATGGGTTAATTATACTACTAAAGTATGACAAAATGCAATATTTTTAGGGTAGATAACATTTTTATAATAAGATTTTAAAAAATAGATGAAGGTGACAATATGATTTTAGGAAAATGTCCATATTGTGAAGATGGGAGTATTGAGGTTAGAGATAAAGAGGTGCGTGGTAAAAAAGTTAAACTTTATGCTTGTAGTAATGCTCATTGGAAAAGTGAAGATGGGGAGATGTATGAACTAACAGAAAACTCCACATGCCATTTTAAGATTTGGCAGAATGCTTTGGCACGGTATGGAAAATGGCTTTCGTACAAAGAGATTAGAGAGCTTTTACAAAACAATGAGATGGAGGTTGAACTTCTAAGTAAAAAGTATGGTAAAAAAATCTACTACAACAAACATATAATTTTAGATAGAGAGTATGGTGTAAGTGTGATTTGGGATTAAAAATGATAAAATCCAACTATGTTAAAACAATATAAAGAAGCCATAGAAAAAAGTAATATCATCTCTAAAACAGATAAAGAGGGGATTATAACTTTTGTAAATGATGAATTTTGTAAAATATCTGGTTATTCCAAAGATGAACTTCTTGGTCAAAATCATAATATAGTAAGACACCCAGATGTACCTGCTTCAAAGTTTCAACTGTTGTGGGATACCATAAATGCAAAAAAGATATATAAAAATACTGTTAAAAATCTTGCAAAAGATGGCTCAACTTTTTATGTAAATACAACTGTAATTCCAATCCTTGATAAAGATGAAAATATTGTGGAGTTTGTGGCTATTCGCTATGATGTTACAAATGAGGTTTTTTATAAACATAAACTACAAAAAAAAGAGTTGGAACTTCAAGAGCTAAATGCCTCATTGGAAAAAAGGGTACAGGAGAAGACAAAAGAACTTCAGGAGTTAAATCAAACACTTGAGAAACGGGTAAAAGAGGAGATTTCTAAAAATGAGCAAAAACAACAGGTTATGTTTTGGCAGTCGAGATTAGCTTCCTTGGGTGAGATGCTTGCAAATATTGCTCATCAATGGAGGCAACCATTAACTGAACTGAACTTAACCATCTTTACGCTTAAAAAATCTGCCTTAAATGGTGATGGTGATGAGGTTCAAAAGCTTTATGGAGATAGTAAAAAGATTATAAAAAACATGTCAAATACCATAGAAGATTTTACTAACTTTTTTAAACCAGAAAAAGAGAAACAACCTTTTAATGTAGGTAAAAGTATATCTGAAGCACTACATATCTTAGAAAAACTGATAAGTGATGAGATGATAAATATAAAAACAGAGTTTGAAGATGTTGAGGTTTTGGGAGTGCCAAATGAACTTTCTCAAGTGGTTGTAAACTTGATTAAAAATGCTAAAGATGCGTTTGTTGACAATAGTATCTTAATAAGAGAGATAAATATCAGTGTAAAGAGATGTGATAAAGTGGCACTTATAGAGGTTATGGATAATGCAGGTGGGATAAAAAATAAAAATCCATATAAAATATTTGAGCCGTATTACACAACAAAACATACAACACAAGGGACGGGACTCGGTCTTTTTATGTCTAAAATGATTTGTGAACAGGGACTAAATGGTGCTATAAATGTGAAAACAAAAAAGGGTACAACCACTTTTAGTATAAAAATACCATTAGAAGAAAAAGATGAGAAATAAATTTTTAAAAGGGTTGAAAATTTTACTTGCAGAGGATGAAAAAAACTTATCTTCACTTTTGAAAAATGCTATTGGTGATAGTTTTTATAGTTTTAGTGTCGCTGATGATGGGGTAAAAGGGTTGGAAATGTTTAAAAAAATATCTCCAGATATAGTGATTACAGATATTATGATGCCAAATATGACAGGATTAGAGATGGCAAAAGAGATAAAAAAGATAGACAAATCCATACCTGTTATTATTTTAAGTGCTTTTAGCGAGGCAGATAAGTTTTTAGGTGCTATAGATGTTGGAGTGATTAAGTATTTTATAAAACCGTTTGATCCAGATGAGCTTTTGGAGTATATAAATTCACTTCAAGAGTTGATTCAATCCAAAATCATAGACCTTGGCGATGGTTTTAGTTTTAATAAGATAAAAAAAAGTTTATATAAAGACGGTAGATATATCTCTCTTACAAAAAAAGAGATACAGTTTTTTGAGTTGTTGTTGGGGCATCATCAAAATGAGATAGTTGGATATGAAGTTATAAAAGAGAATTTATGGAAAGATGAAGATGTAAGTGATGAAAGGGTTAGAACTTTTATAAAACGATTAAGAGCTAAAACCTCAAGAGATTTAATCCAAAATATAAAGTCACAAGGTTATTTTATTGTTTAGAGAGTGTTGAAAATTTACAAAATATATCTAAAAAAAGATACAATACTCAATATAAAAAAGTTAATAAGAAATTAATGGAGAGTTGAGAAATAGAATGATATTAAGTATAGAAAGTTCTTGTGATGATAGTGCCATAGCAATTACAGAGATAAAAACAAAAAAGTTACTTTTTCATAAAAAGATAAGTCAGGAGTTGGAACATTCTGTTTATGGTGGTGTTGTACCAGAATTGGCCGCACGACTTCATGCTGAAGCGTTGCCTAAGATACTTGAGCAGACAAAACCATATTTTAAAGACTTAAAAGCTGTTGCAGTTACTTCAACCCCCGGTCTTGCTGTCACTTTGATAGAAGGTGTAACTATGGCGAAGGCAATATCTGTAGCACTTGGTATCCCTCTTATTGGTGTAAATCATCTTATAGGACATATATATTCTTTATTTATAGAGAAAAAAACCATTTTTCCTTTAACTGTTTTGCTTGTATCGGGTGGACATACTCAAGTTATGGAAGTAAAAAGTTTAACTAACATAAAAACAGTTGCAAAAAGTATGGATGATAGTTTTGGAGAGAGTTTTGATAAAGTGGCTAAGATGATGGGACTTGGTTATCCTGGTGGTCCAATCATAGAAAAGTTAGCAAAAGATGGAGATAGAAAAAAGTTTAATTTTACTGTACCACTTTTACAAAATAAAAAATTGGCTTTTAGTTACTCTGGACTTAAAAATGCTGTTCGTTTGGCTGTTGAAAAAGCAGATAAAGATGACTATAAAGATATTGCTGCTTCCTTTGAACATATTGCTACTAAACATCTTACCCATAAACTTAAAAAATATTTTCAAACATCTATACCTAAAAATTTTGCCATAGTTGGTGGGGCTAGTGCTAATCTGTATTTAAGAGGGCAGATAGAGGAATTATTAAATCCTTTTTGTGCAAAACTATTTTTAAGTGAGTTGAAATACTGCTCAGATAATGCGGCTATGATTGGTAGGGTAGGGGTTGAGATGTATGAAAAAAATATGTTTTGTACTTTAGAAGAGTTAGATGTAGCACCGAGAAGTTTACTTTAATCTTAATTGTCACTTAACCAAAATGTATTATTTTTTAAATAAGATAAATATTATCCGATTTATATATAATTTCCTCGTCCAATTAACAAAGCACACATAAAGTGGTTGGCTTTTTGCTTAGAAGCCCTGAAGTATAAAATTAAAATAAAAAAGAAAAAGGGGTCATAATGGCAACAACAAAATTTAAAGGTACAGAAGTAGAACTTCTAGGAAACGAAGTAAATGTTGGAGATAAAGCTCCAGAGGTAACAGTAGTAAATTCAGATGGTTTAGGTGATGTTAGAGTTGGTGGCGCTCAAGGGGAAAAACAACTTATTATCGTTGTTCCTTCATTAGATACTGGTGTATGTGCTACTGAAACTCGTAATTTTAATGCAAAAGTTGCAGGACTTGATGGTGTTAAAGCTACTATTGTTTCTCTTGACTTACCATTTGCTGCTGGTAGATTTTGTTCAGCTGAAGGTATTGATAAATTAACTGTTACATCTGATTTTAGAAACAAAGATTTTGCAAATGCTTATGGCGTTTTACTTGGTGGCTCAGTTTTAGCTGGTATTACTTGTCGTGCTATCTTTGTTGTAAACGAAGATGGTGTTGTAACTTATAAAGAAATCGTTGAAGAAGTTACAGAAGAACCAAACTACGATGCTGCTATTGCTGCAGTTAGTTAAGTAATAACTACTTATCCTAAGAATCTGGGTTTAATTCCCCAGATTCTAAAATTATTATTTCAGATTTAAGTGATATATGAAATTTTTCGTAAACTCTTCTTTGTGCTTCTTTTATTAAAAAAATAGCATCTTTAAAAGTTCCACCACCATGATTTACTAAAAAATTTGCATGTTTTTGACTAAACTCCATCTCTCCAACCCTGAATCCTTTTAAACCAACAGCTTCTATAAGTCTCCCTGCATAGTCGTTTTCTGGGTTTTTAAAACAACTCCCTGCACTTGGTGTGTTTGGCTGATTTGCTCTCATCTTTTTAAATATATCAACTTTGCTTTTATCAAATCCATAGTTAAGATGAAAAGTTGCTTCTAGGATGGTGGAATTTATATTTGTAAATCTATATCCATAATCTATCTCATCTTTTTGAATAATGCCTTGGCATGTGGATATTGAGATAAGATTGTTAAATATTTCATACTCTTTTAATCCTGCATTCATTTTGAGAAGTCCACCAACCTTGCCTGGAAGATGGGAAATAAACTCAAAATTTGCGATATTGTGCTTTTTACAAAAGGACAATACTTTACCAGATGGTGTTGCAGCACCTATTTTTAAAACATTGTCTTCTATTTTTATATAGTCAAATTTTTTGCCAAGCATCATAAGTGGTGGGGGATTGTCTCCCATAAGAATATTGTTACAAGAGCCAATCAGGTATCTGTTTGAATCAATTTCAGATAGAGATTCAATAATCATAACATCACAAACTCTACCAAGTTTCATAGATGAAAATTTTGAGAAATCTATTTGTTTGGTCTTCATTATTCTATAAATTCTGGAATTAGACTAAAAATATGTGTAGAAAAATCTATCATAGAATTTAGCATCCAAGGCATAGTTAGAACAATTACAATTACAACACCTAAAATCTTTGGTATAAAAGATAATGTCATTTCGTTTATCTGAGTTGTTGCTTGAAAAATACTTACAGCTAACCCCAAAAACATACCAGTTAAAAGACCAGGTAATGCCAAAAATATAGCCATTTTAAATGTTTCAACTCCAAGTGCTATAAGTTTTGCTTCCACAACTACCCTTTTCTGAGACTTTCATATTCTGTTGGTATAAGATAGTCTTCTATTTTTACGAGTGTATCATAAAAACCATGCTTGTACCCAATTTCAAAGAGTTTATTTATAGCTTCGTACTGAATGTCACTTAGAGTTATAGACTCATCATTTGCATAAAGTTCGAGATATTTATCAAGTGTTGGAGCATCTATACGAACGAGATTTCTTTCTATAAGCATTTTTGAGAGTCTATCTTTGTGGTCTCTTGCAACTTGAACTGCTTTTGTAAGAGTTTTTTCATAATCTATCGCTTTGTTTAATGGTAATGAGCGACGAATTGCCATTCCTCCTAGGGGAAGAGGAAGGTTGTCTCCTGCTAATTCTTGCCAAATATCCCACAATTCTATCTCAACTTCAAGTTTATCATTATAAGTTAAAATTGACTCGTGGATTAAAACTCCTGCATCTACAATACCATCAAGTACAGCTTGTTCAATTTCTAAAAAATTCATATAAGTTACTTTGGCATGTGGGAACTTTATACGAAAGAGCATTGCATTTGTAGTGTGTTCTCCACTAAGTGCTACTTTAAAATTTTTCTTTAGAGTGGAACCTTTTTTCTTTATAACTTTAGGTCCATACCCCTCTCCAAAACTTACAGCTGTTCTGAGTGGTGCATAATCTTCTTTTATATGTGGATAAAGGGCAAAGCTAATGGCTACTATATCATACACCCCTTTGAGTGCATCTTCATTTAGCGTTTGTATATCTTTTGCGATGTTGTCAAAACGGATATTTTTCATCCCTACCCAGCCAAATTTAATGGCATAGTACATAAAAATATCATCAGCGTCTGGTGAGTGTGCGATTAAAGTTGTTTTCATGATGAGATTTTAACTAAATAAGAGTAAAATTCTAATCAATTTATGAAAATATAGAAAAATTTATAAAAATATGACAAATTGCAATATTTTTGTCTAAAAATATATTTTTGCCATATAATTAGTGAAAATTTAATATAAGTGAGCCAAAAGATGGATGCAAATAAACAAAAATCATTAGACTTAGCAATCAAACAAATAGATAAAGCCTTTGGTAAAGGTGCTTTAATGAGGCTAGGTGATAAAGAGATAGAACCTATAAAATCTATCAGCACAGGTTCTTTAGGACTTGATTTAGCTCTTGGAATAGGTGGTATTCCTCAGGGAAGAGTTGTTGAAATTTATGGACCAGAGAGTTCAGGTAAAACAACTTTAGCATTACAAATTACAGCAGAGTGTCAAAGAGAGGGTGGTGTTTGTGCATTTATAGATGCAGAACATGCTCTTGATGTTGTTTATGCTAAAAATCTTGGAGTAGATATAGATAATCTTTTGGTGTCTCAGCCAGATTATGGGGAACAAGCCCTTGATATTGTTGAAACTGTTGCTAGAAGTGGTGCAGTTGATTTAATAGTTATTGATTCTGTTGCAGCACTTACACCGAAATCTGAGATAGAGGGTGAGATGAGCGATCAAAATGTTGGTGTTCAAGCTCGTTTGATGTCAAAAGCTCTTCGTAAACTTACAGGTGTTTTAAGTAAAATGAACTGTACTGTAATTTTTATCAATCAGATTCGTATGAAAATTGGGATGATGGGATATGGTTCTCCTGAGACAACAACAGGTGGAAATGCTCTGAAATTTTATGCTTCTGTTAGGATAGATGTTAGAAGAATAGCTTCTTTAAAACAGGGAGAAAGCCAGATTGGTAACCGTGTTAAAGCAAAAGTTATTAAAAATAAAGTGGCACCACCGTTCCGTCAGGCTGAATTTGACATAATGTTTGGTGAGGGTATTTCAAAAGAGGGTGAGCTTGTTGATTATGGTGTTAAATTAGATATTGTAGATAAAAGTGGAGCATGGTTTAGTTATGGTGAAACAAAACTTGGTCAAGGTCGTGAAAATGTTAAGATTAAATTTAAAGATGAACCAGAATTAGCAGCAGAGATAGAGGAAAAAATTAAAGTTGCTATGGGGATGAGTTCATTGATGACCATGGACACTTCAAAGATAGATAGTGCAGATCAATAAAGATAAACCAATTTTTAATCAAATTTAGATAGAATTGGCTAATTTAAATTTAAAGGGTAATTTTATGTTTATAGATAATGTTAGTGCAATAGAAGTTTTAGATTCTCGTGGAAACCCAACAGTAAAGGCAACGGTGGTTTTAAGTGATGGGACAACTGCAAGTGCAATAGTTCCTTCTGGTGCAAGTACTGGTAAGCGTGAAGCATTGGAGCTTCGTGATGGCGATAGCAGATATATGGGAAAAGGTGTACTTAAAGCCGTTGAAAATGTAAATTCTCAAATAGCTGATGCTATTATTGGTTTATCTCCATTTAACCAAGCTATTATTGATGCTACAATGAAAGAGGTTGATGGAACTGAAAATTATGGTAATTTAGGTGCAAATTCAGTTCTTGGTGTTTCTATGGCAGTAGCTAGAGCATCAGCAAAATCTCTTGGTGTTCCTCTTTATCGTTACCTTGGTGGTGCAAATGCGATGGTTATTCCTACACCAATGTTAAACATTATAAATGGTGGAAGCCATGCTGATAACTCTGTTGATTTTCAAGAATATATGATTATGCCTGTTGGTTTTGAAGATTTTGCAGAGGGACTTCGTGCGTCTAGTGAAGTTTATCATAATCTAAAAAGTATTTTACATGCTAAAGGTCACTCAACTGCACTTGGTGATGAGGGTGGTTTTGCACCAAATCTTTCTTCAAATGAAGAACCTATTCAAATTATTATTGAGGCAATAGAAAAAGCTGGGTATAAAGCTGGAGCAGATATAGCTATTGCTATGGATCCTGCAAGTAGTGAATTTTATGAAAATGGTCTTTATGAATTAAAAGGAGAAGGAAAATCACTAACAAGTGCAGAGATGGTAGATTACTATGCTGCATTGTGTGATAAATACCCTATTGTATCTATTGAAGATGGTTTAGCTGAAGATGACTGGGATGGGTTTAAACTTATGACAGAAAAACTTGGAGATAAAATCCAAATTGTTGGAGATGACCTTTTTGTTACAAATGTAAATATTTTAAATGAAGGTATCCAAAAAGGGATAGCAAACTCTATTTTGATTAAACCAAATCAAATCGGTTCAGTAAGTGAAACTATGCTTACTGTAAGATTGGCTCAGAGAAATGGTTATACTTGTGTTATGAGTCACCGTTCAGGAGAAAGCGAGGATGCTTTTATAGCTGATTTTGCTGTAGCATTAAATTGTGGTCAAATTAAAACAGGTTCAACCGCTAGAGGTGAAAGAACTGCTAAATACAATCGTCTTTTAGAGATAGAAAATGAAACGCTATATGGTGAATACTTAGGCTCAGCACTTTTTAACTAAGATGTTTACATGAATAAAGAAGAACTTTATGAAGAGATAGATAATACTCAAAGCATTACTCAAAAATACCTTGGTCTTTCTCTTTCAAAGTTCTTTTTACTTTTGGGGACGGTTTTAGTCCTTGGGGTTTATCTTGGGATTTTACTTTATGGAACAAACTCTTTAGAAGTGCTTTTTGGTCTTAACGATTATGAGGATTATCTTCATAGTGAAATTCACAGGTTAAAAGATGAAAATGCAGAACTTCAACGGGAGTATTTTGAACTAAAAGAGATTTCTGCACAATAGATGATATAATGGTATAAAAATTTAGGAGTAGGCTTGATTAGGGTTTTATTAGTTTTACTTTTACTACTTGGTGTTTTATATGCTCGTGAGAATCCTTTTTTTGCAGTAAAAGGGGAAAAAGATATGCCCTATACTTCAAACGAAAACAGAACTTTGCCCCCTTTGAAAAAAGCTACTGTTTTTTTGCCAACTCAAGCGAGAATTATTCAAAAAATAACTGTAGAATATAAATCTCTTGATGGTTCCATAGGAAAAAAAAGTATAAATTTACAAAATTCTGTTGATTGGCATCTACCTATTTTTATTTTACAAAATTATAAAAAAAATGTATATAATCCAATAAAAAAAGAGAAATTTAAAAAACTGTTTTCATTTAAATATGCCTCTTTTTTTAGTCGTGCAAAGAGCATAAAAATCATAACAAAAGACAAAATCATAAGAGATTTTTTACTTGTTAATCCACATAGAATTGTTATAGATTTTAAAAGAGATGCAAACTTTAGAAGTTATATGAAAAAAAATAAAGATACAATTTTTACCAAGATAAATATAGGAAATCATGCAGGATATTATAGAGTTGTAATTAGGCTAGATGGTCAATATGTATTTAAAAAGAAAAAAATATCTGATGGCTATATGTTTATAGTCAATTAAAGAGACCGATATGTTTATAGATAATTTATACACCGTTGAATATAAAGATGAGAATAAAGCTATAGTGAAGTTAAGTGATGTAAATCATCCTGTTTTTAAGGCACATTTTCCACAAATGCCTATTTTGCCGGGTTTTGTTAATTTTGAAATAGTATCGGATGTGTTTAATATAAAAATCACAAAGATAAAAAAAGCTAAGTTTTTAAAAACAGCCAGACCAAATCAAACTTTAATTTATGAAAGAGACAATAATAAATTTAAAGTTTTTTGTGATAATGAAGAGATAGCAAACTTTATATTATGAATAC
>JAMOQK010000059.1 GCA_027064045.1 Sulfurimonas sp.
CACAAAGCAAGAGAGAAAATGTTGTTGTTGTTCGTTATGGTGATTATAAAGTAGGAATGAGAGTAGATGAGTTGTTTGGAGAGTTTCAAACAGTCATCAAGCCTCTTGGAGAAGTGTTTAGCAATGTTCCGGGTATAAGTGGCGGAACCATACTTGGAAGTGGAGAGATTGCTCTTATATTTGACATACCTAAACTTATGGAACATAAGATTAGAGAAATAAACTAAAAAAAAGGATAGAAAATGGCAAAAGTGAAAATAAATTTAAAAGAACTGGGCATAAAAGAAGATGAAGTTGTTTCGTATATAAAATTAGGCTTAGAGAGTGAAGCGAAGTTAAAAGAGCTGGAGAATGATATAAAAGATACTACAAACCGTGTATTAAGCGGTGCATTAGATGCAAAGTTAGATAGTACGAAATATGACGGAGTGTTTAAAAATATAGTTGAAAATATAAATCGTATGAATGATACATATTGTGGATTTATGGATAAATTACCAATTCCTGTAATAGCTTTTGACAAAAACTTTACAATACAATGGGGTAATGATTTAGCAGAACAGATTACCAATAATAGAAAAAACGGTATGGTTGGAACAAAATGTTATGATCAATTCCATGCAAAAGATTGTAAAACATCCAGTTGTGCATGTGATATGGCTATGAGAACAGATAAGATGTGTGATAGCACATGTCAAGCTGAACCAAATGGTTTAAACAAAACTTTAGATATTAAATACTTTGGCGTACCTTTAAAAGATTTAGATGGCAATATAACTGGTTCTTTTGAATATGTACTTGATCAAACAGATGTAGCAGAAAAGACAAGAGAAGCTGAAAAAGCAGCTCAGAAATTGGAATTAGATTTCCAAAATTTTACAAATAATTTTGAAACGGTGATGAGTGCAATTTCAGCTGGTGATATCAAAGCAAGACTAAATGCAGAAGAAATGGAAGGCGGATTTAAAACTATAGCAGAAGCAACAAACGATTTACTAAATGTTGTTGATGGTGTATTTGCCGATACTATTTTTGGTCTTAATGCTCTACAAAATGGTGAATTTGACAAAAGAATTACCACAGAGTATCAAGGTGATTTTGATGTAGTAAAACAGGCTGCAAACAACACGGCTTCAAAGTTACAAGCAATTATACAAGGAATAAGTGATGTTGCATCTAAAATGGCAAATGGTGATATGACATCAAGGATTACTGGTGATTTCGTCGGTCAAACGGAATTGATTAAAACTTCTTTGAACACTATGGCAGACAAGCTTCAAACATTAGTAGGAAAAATAAACAGCGGAGTGACAGAGATTAGTTCCGCTTCAACACAGCTGAGTGCTACTTCACAATCTCTCTCTCAAGGTGCAACCGAGCAGGCTTCATCACTAGAAGAGACAAGTGCGGCACTTGAGGAGATGAGTGGAAGTGTAGCGGAGAGTGCTAAAAATGCACAAAAAACAAATGATCTCGCAGAAGAAGCTTCAACTATGGCAATAGATGGAGGAGAAGCTGTTACCAAAACAGTAGATGCTATGGTGCTTATCTCGGAAAAAATCTCTATTATTGAAGATATTGTTTACCAAACAAACCTTCTAGCTCTTAATGCTGCTATTGAAGCAGCACGTGCCGGTGAGCACGGAAAAGGATTTGCCGTTGTTGCCGCAGAAGTAAGAAAACTGGCAAAAAGAAGCCAAGTAGCAGCACAAGAGATTAGTACCATCACAGGTGACAGTGTGAACATAAGTAAAAAAGCAGGGGAACTCATCAGCGGTGTTGTACCTAAGATTCAAGAGACAGCAGAGTTGATAAAAGATATAGCCAATGCTGCAAAAGAACAAGATATCGGTCTTGGACAAATTAACACTGCCATGACGCAACTTGATCAGGTCACGCAAACCAATGCTGCATCATCCCAAGAGGTAGCAAGTGCAAGTGAAGAGTTAAACGGACAGGCAAACTCTTTAGCACAAATGATGAGCTTTTTTAAGGTAAATCAGGGGGATTCGTTTAATGACGTTGCCAACACATTAGCTCCTGTACAACATACACAAACTTCTTCAAACAAACCGACCACATCAGCCGGTTTAGATTTGCGTGATTTCGATAGATATTAAAAGAGATATTTATGAAAAATGCACAAGAAGATGCATTAGAATTTGGGGATTCTAGTGCAGAAAATAAGTATCTGCTTTTTTTAGTGGGTGGTGTACTTTATGCTATTGAAGCTTTGAAGGCAAGTGAGATAGTAGAATATACCAGCATAACAAAGGTTCCCATGATGAACTCTTATGTAAAAGGTGTTACAAACATAAGGGGAAATATCGTACCGGTAATTGACCTTTTAAAAAGATTTGAACTAGGTGATACTCAAAAAAGTGATAAAACATCAATAGTGGTCGTAAACTATAACAAAGGTGAAACTCCTATGCAAATAGGCATTATTATCGATGAAGTGTATGAGGTAGATAATATAGATCCATCAGATATTAAAAAAGCACCTGAATTTGGCTCAAAGATTAATGCAAAATTTATACTCAATATGGGGAAATATGATAAAAAGTACATCCCCATTTTAAATACTGACACTATTTTAGATGTAGATGAATTGTCAAAACTACTTGTTTAAAAGAGGGAGTAATGGAAGAATATAATAACGAAACAGAAGATATCGTAGATGAAGATGATGATGAGGAGCTAGACCTTGTCGCTCTTGTAACTGCAAATGCAAATGATACAAGTCAATACCTTATATTTGAGGGGAGTGATACGCAACTGTATGCTAAAAATGTCTCTAAAATTGAGGAGCTGTTAGTTTATAAAGATATAGACATAGCAAGAACGCACGGCAATAATTTGATCGTAGGTACTGCTGATATCCGTGGCAATATGACGACAATCGTTAACTTTGATAAATGGTTTGGCAATGAAGTTTTAGATGAGAGTGAGTATGAGCTTATTGTTTTAGCACATTATGGAGGGCATAGACTTGGCATCGTGGTAAAGAGGGTAGAATTAATAGTAAATATTCCGCCTAACACTATGACAGATAACTCTGAAAATGACGAAAAAACATCCTTTATTACAAAAGTAAATATTGGACAAAAGAGTAAAATGTGTATAATTTTTGATAGTGATAAAATGCTTCTGGATATTTTTGATACCATTGATACAAAAGCCATGGAAGATACAAAAACCATACAAAAAGTAGATACGGACAAGATGGTTTTATTTGCCGATGATAGTAAATTTATAAGAAAAATGGCAGAAAGTCTTTTTACAAAAATGGGGCTGAAATACAGAATGTATGAAAATGGTCAGCTTCTCATTGATGATTTAAAAAATATAGCACCTGAAGAAATCGCACTTTTTATAACAGACTTAGAGATGCCTGTTATGGGTGGTAGAGATGTTATAGATAACATTCGTGCAGATAAAAAATATGATGGCATAAACATTATAGTGCATACAAATATGTCCAATGACAATATGGGAGATTCTCTTATAAGTGCAGGAGCACAAAAGATCATAGGTAAGGTAAATATGTTTGCTTTGGGTGAAGCAATCAAAGCATTGATAGTATAAAAATGGCTATATTATTAAGTGATAGTGAATTTGTTACCATTCAAAAGCTGATTTTTAGAGAGGTTGGTATTGATTTGCAGGCATCCAAAAAACTTCTTGTGCAGAGTCGTCTCCTAAAAAGATTACTTTTTTATAAATTTGATTCTTATATTGACTATATTCGTTTAGTGCAAATAAACAGTACTGAACGGATTGAAATGATTAATCTTATCACAACCAATGAGACATATTTTTTTAGAGAGATTGATCATTTTGAATTTTTGCAAAATAAAATAATTCCAAATCATCCTTTTAAAAAGATCTTTCGTTTTTGGAGTGCAGCTGCGAGTGTTGGTGCAGAGGCATATTCAACAGCTATGCTTCTTGATAAAACAATGGCAAGAAGTGATTGGGAGATTGTTGGCACCGACATAAATACAGATGTCATTAAAAAAGCCCGTATTGGCTTATATCCTCAAAAATGGGCAGATAAGATACCCATAGAGTTAAAAAAAGCATATTGTTTAAAAGGAAAGGGCAAACATGAGGGGCAGTTTCTTATAGATAGAGGATTAGTTGAAAATATGGATTTTAGAGTGGGAAATCTTATGAAATATAACACTGAAGTCGGAAAGTTTGATGTTATCTTTTTAAGAAATGTCTTAATATATTTTGATGATGAAACAAAGCAGATGGTTGTTGACAATGTGCTTCAAAATTTAAAAGTTGGCGGTTATTTTTTTATTTCATTGACAGAAAATTTAAACATGATAAAGACACCATCATTAAAAAGTGTAGCAACATCTGTCTACCAAAAAATAAAGTAAAAATATGAATAAAAAATTAAAAATTGCTATTATTTCAAGTAAGGGCGGTGTAGGAAAAAGTACTATTTCTATGCAACTTATAACACCGTATCTTTTTGAAAGAAATAATCAAGAAGTGGTACACCATTATGAATTTGATGATGAAAACAGTGATAGCTCCAGCTTTGGAGCAAGTTATTTAAGCAAAAGGCATCAGGTAAATGTTGCATCACCGTTACTCAGAGAGGTGCTTCCTGAAATCTTTTCCAAAGATGAATCTATTTGTTTGGATATTGGGGCAAACAAAACAACTATGACGCTTATTGAAGCGCTTCATTCAAGTGGAATGATTCATTTTTTAGATTTGATTGTTATTCCTATTTTGGATGGCGAGCAAGATGGTATCAATGCAAGTTTTATATACAGTGTTTTAAAAGGTTACCGTAAAGATATGAAATTTTTATTTGTGCTTAATCGTGTAAAAGATATTGATTATGTAAAATACCAATTTGAAAATTATTTTGGTGATGTAAGAGGAATTTTTACAAGTATTCATTCTGTTAGTGATAATTTATTTCCTGAAGATAAAGAGAAATATGTACTTATGCCTGATGCAGAGATTATTAAATACAGTAGAAGATTTGGTCTGACTATCTATGAAATAGCCAAACAAGACAGAGACTTTACCAAAGAGTTGAAAAATTCTTATAATAATATTTCCAAAGAAGAAGAGATGAAATTATTAAGTTTTAAAAATTATGTTTCAAAAAGTGCAAAAGCATACGAACAAGATGTTTTACAAACAGCATTTAGCAAGATAGATGCTATCTTAGAAGGAGAAGAAGATGCGTAGAGATTACAGTACATATTTACAGTTTTTAGCAAGTGAATACAATATTTTATATATCGGAAAAGACAGTGAAGATATATATGATGAAACAGCTGCTTATTTTATGTCTTCATCAAAAGTAGATATTAACAGTTATATATTACAAAAGATAGAAGCAATACTGACAAAACGACATATAAAAGTTGTTGTAATTGATGTAAAAGACAATAATAAACTGGCAGTTGATTTCTATAAGCGAATAAGAGCTTTTGATGATGAGATATTGATTTTGCTTATGTTTAATCCAAAGGAATACAAAAAGCTTTTTACAATAGTTCCACTTGTTGATGCAACGGTAAGCTATCCCATTGACAAAGATATTTTTCATAAAAGATTATTTACTTTACTAAGTAGCTATTATGCCATAAATTCAATTGGCAGAAGAGAGATAGTTTTAAAACAAAACAATGTTATACAAGAGGAGTCTATTGATAGATTTTTTGACACATATGAGGGGAGTTCTCTTTTTATAGCTGATGATTTGATTGAGATGGTAAATGCACTTAAAGCCGGAAATATATCACACCAATTTATGGTAAACATTGCTGAACAATTAGATAAAGTTGCAAATATATTTTCAAAAGCCGAGCAAACAAAATCAGTAACACCTATTTATGAAGATTTGGCATCATATCTTAGAGATTTGGATTTAGAAGCGATAGAACCTCAGAATTTAAAAGGTTTTACATATCTCTCTGAAATTTTGAGTGATGTAAGTGTTTACTTAATGGATATGTTTGTAGATAGAATTTTTAAAGATGTTTATATATTTGAACATTCGCTGCAAAATAATATAGAGTTTATGAAAAATCAATTACAAGGTATTGAAGAGAACAAAAGTGAGGTAGATTTCTTTTGAAAAAGAGTATAAATATATATGCATATCTTGAAGATAGTGCACAATTATGGAAAGTTTTAGATAATTCTTATAACTATGTAAAGATAAAAGATTATGATGAGTTTTTAGATATACTCTCTCATACAAAAAATGACAATAGGTCGCTCTACATCATTGATATTGCTAAGCTCAAAGGTAAAAAATTTAGTTATTTTAAAAAAGAGTTATTAGATCATAAATATCTTTTAGTTACAGCCTACGGAGAAAATATTTCCCAAACGCTAAAAACAAAGCTTCATGCCTTGGAAGTTGGAGCGGTTATTGAAGACAAATCAAAAAATCAAAAAAAGATACTTGATTATATGATTACCAAAGCAAATTTACATATGCCTACATTAGACAACCGTTTTATAAAAGCATTTTTAAACTATTATAATTTAGAAAAAATAGGCAAACAAGTAAATTATCTGTTATCTTTTTTATCTTATAAATATAATATAAATCCACTTGATATTTCAAATATCCACTTGGTATTTTTTAGCCTCTATATAGCATTCAAAAAAAACAATATTTTAAAAATTTCAAAAACAGTCCATATAATGATAGAATCTAAAGAGATAGATGCACTCTATAAAACATATACGCATCCAAAAAGTTTTCAACAAAACATTATAGCTATATTGCTACTGATGTTTCAAGATGAAGATACTCAAAGATATGTAGAACAAATCAATATGAAAGATATAGAAAAGAGTTTTATTGATGAAATTCAAAATATTTATGATACAAAAGCAACAGTTATTATGTCTCATCAAGATGTAAATTATTTTTGGGAACAACAAGAAATAGCTATAGTAGAAAAATGTAATAACAAAGAGAGTGTAGATGTTTTAGATCATGCTATTGTTTTGATTTGTAAACTTTTAATAGATGCTCTCTCTAAAGTGGATTATATGGAAGTATATACAGTTGTAAATTTTTCAGACACACAAATAGAGGTGCATATAAAACTCTTTGGAGCTACAAATAGTATATTTGAGGAATATATAGAGTCTAAGCTTTTATCAACTGACAAGTTTATCATAGAAATGAAAGAAAATAATGAAATTATATTGTCTCTAAAATCACCTGATTCTGAAATCAAAAAAGTTGAAAAAACAATTATAAAAGAAACAACCGTAGATAAAAGTATTATAGATAGTATGCACTATAAAGATGAACATAAGATAAGTGCAGAAGATTTTTTAAAAGAGTTTGAAATAGATCAATATCTGCTAGATGATTTGAATGATTTAGAAACTGAAAT
>JAMOQK010000060.1 GCA_027064045.1 Sulfurimonas sp.
GATTGGTACACATGTAAGTGGTGGTATGATTTTAGTTGGTAAAGTAAGCCCTAAAGGTGAAGTTAAACCAACTCCTGAAGAGAGACTTTTAAGAGCAATTTTTGGTGAAAAAGCTGGACATGTTGCCAATAAATCACTCTATTGTGCGCCAAGTATGGAAGGTGTTGTAGTTGATGTTAAAATCTTTACTAAAAAAGGTTATGACAAAGATCCAAGAGCTTTAGAACTTGAAAAAGAAGAAAGAGACTATCTTGAGAGAGAACACTATGATAGACTTCTTATGATTGATAAAGAGGAGATGTTAAGAGTTACAAAACTTTTAACAAGAGAACCTTTAGAAAAAGATATTAAGATTGGTGAGACTGAATATAAAGCAGGAAGCATAATTAATGGTGATGACTTAGTAGAAGTTAACCGTTTTGCTATGAATGCTATTGTTAAATCATTTTCTAGTGAAATTCAAGATGAATATACTAAAACTAAAAACTATTTCCAAAAACAAAAAAGAGTTTTTAGAGATGAACATGAGGAAAAACTTACTATTTTGGAAAAAGATGACATCCTTCCAAATGGTGTTGTTAAATATGTAAAAGTTTATATAGCTACAAAACGCCAACTAAAAGTTGGGGATAAAATGGCAGGTCGTCATGGAAATAAAGGTATCGTTTCTACAATCGTACCTGAAGTTGATATGCCATATATGGAAGATGGAAGAAGTGTTGATGTTTGTTTAAATCCACTTGGTGTTCCATCTCGTATGAATATTGGACAAATCTTAGAGATGCACCTTGGTATGGTTGGTCGTGAGCTTGGTAATCAGATTTTAGAACAGTTTGAGAGTAAGCAAAAAGATTTTATAGATAATCTTAGAAATAAAATGATAGATATAGCAGATGTTGCTGGTATGATGAATGCTAAAGTTGTTATTGGTGAGATGAGTGATGAAAAATTCCTAAAATATGCTAGAGATTGGTCAAAAGGTGTTAGATTTGCAACACCAATTTTTGAGGGTGTAAATGCTCAAGAATTTGAAAAACTTTTTGAACTTGCAAAAATGGATGTAGATGGTAAATCTGTTCTTTATAACGGTTTAACTGGTGAGAAGATTAAAGAGCGTGTAAATGTTGGTTATATGTATGTTCTTAAACTTCATCACCTTGTTGATGAAAAAATTCATGCTCGTTCAACTGGACCATATTCTCTTGTAACACAACAACCAGTTGGTGGTAAAGCACTGTTTGGTGGTCAGAGATTTGGTGAGATGGAAGTTTGGGCGCTTGAGGCTTATGGAGCTAGTGCGGTGCTTAAAGAGATGTTAACTATCAAATCAGATGATGTTGATGGTCGTGTTCGTGCATATAAAGCACTTACAAAAGGTGAATTGATACCAGCTTCTGGTATTCCTGAAACACTATTTGTATTAACAAAAGAGTTACAATCACTAGCTCTTGATGTAGAAATATTTGACGAGGTTGAAGACGATGCGTAAATTAGTACCTATTGAAGTAACTGAAGATAAAAGACCAAAAGATATTAAGCAATTGCAATTTCGCCTTGCATCTCCTGAGAAAATTATGTCTTGGAGTCATGGTGAAGTTAAAAAGCCAGAAACAATTAACTATCGAACTCTTAAACCTGAGAGAGATGGCTTATTTTGTGCAAAAATCTTTGGTCCTGTAAGAGATTATGAATGTCTTTGTGGTAAATATAAAAAGATGCGTTACAAAGGTGTAGTGTGTGAGAAATGTGGTGTTGAAGTAACATCAACTAAGGTTCGTCGTGTTCGTATGGGTCATATTGAACTTGTAACACCTGTTGCACATATTTGGTATGTTTCATCTCTTCCTTCTCGTATTGGTACACTTCTTGGTATCAAGATGAAAGATTTAGAGAGGGTGCTTTACTATGAAGCATATATTGTTGAGAGTGGTGGTGAAGCATACTATGATGCTGAAGCAAAAACTCCAGTTTTACAATATGATGTTTTAAATGAGGAACAGTACCGTACACTTGTTCAAAGATTTGGTGAACTTGGCTTTAAAGCTCGTATGGGTGGTGAAGTTGTAAGAGATTTGCTTGATAGCATTGACCTTGTTGATCTTTTTACAAACCTAAAAGAGGCTATTGAAGAAACTAAAAGTGAAGCAAAAAGAAAAACTATTGCTAAACGACTTAAAGTTATTGAGTCATTTTTAAACAGTGGAAACAATCCTGCTTGGATGATGCTTACAGTCTTACCTGTTCTTCCACCAGATTTAAGACCACTTGTATCTTTAGACGGTGGTAAATTTGCAGTTAGTGATGTTAATGATCTTTATAGAAGAGTTATTAACCGTAACCAAAGACTTAAAAGACTTGTAGAACTTGAAGCACCTGAGATTATTGTTAGAAATGAAAAGCGTATGCTTCAAGAGTCTGTAGATGCACTTTTTGATAATGGTAGAAGAGCAAATGCTGTAAAAGGTGCTAACAAAAGACCACTTAAATCTTTAAGTGAAGTTATTAAGGGTAAACAGGGTCGTTTTAGACAAAACTTACTTGGTAAGCGTGTTGACTTCTCTGGTAGGAGTGTAATTGTTGTTGGTCCATCTTTAAGAATGGATGAGTGTGGATTACCTAAGAAAATGGCACTTGAATTATTTAAACCACATTTGATTGCCAAACTTGAAGATAAAGGTTATGCAACAACTGTAAAAGCTGCTAAAAAGATGATAGAAGATAAAACGAACGAAGTTTGGGAATGTCTTGCTGAAATTGTTGATGGTTATCCAATCATGCTTAACCGTGCGCCAACACTTCATAAGCTTTCTATTCAAGCATTTCACCCAAAATTGATTGAGGGTAAAGCTATTCAACTTCATCCTTTAGTTTGTGCAGCATTTAATGCCGACTTTGATGGGGATCAGATGGCTGTGCATGTGCCTCTAAGTTCTGCTGCTATTGCAGAAGCAAAAGTGCTAATGCTTGCATCTATGAATATCTTGCTTCCAGCATCAGGTAAAGCGATAGCTACACCATCACAAGATATGGTACTTGGTATCTACTACATTACATTAGAGAAAAATGGTGTAAAAGGGAGCAATAAACTTTTTGCAAATGTTGATGAGATTAGAATTGCCTTAGAACATGATGCACTAGACTTACATGCAAAAATTAGAACCCGTATTGATGGTCGTATCATTCATACTACAGCTGGTCGTATGCTTTTAAAAGCAATTTTACCAGATTTTGTTCCAGCAGAACTATGGAATAAAATCATGAAGAAAAAAGCTATCAATACGATAGTTGATTATGTTCAAAAACATGGCGGTATCGGTGTAACTGCAGGTTTCTTAGATCGTCTTAAAGATTTAGGTTTCAAACATGCAACAGAAGCTGGTGTTTCAATCTCTATTGATGATATTAAAATTCCTGATACTAAAGCTGCTAAGATTGAAGAGTCTAAAACAAGAGTTTTAGAGATTCAAAAACAGTTTGAAGCTGGTCTTTTAACAGAGCAAGAAAGATACAATAAAATTATTGATGTTTGGACAGATACAAACAATACTCTAGCAACTCAGATGATGGATTTGGTTGAAAATGATAAAGATGGATTTAACTCTATTCATATGATGGCAGATTCAGGAGCTAGGGGTTCTGCTGCGCAGATTAGACAACTTGCTGGTATGAGGGGTCTTATGGCAAAACCTAGTGGAGATATTATCGAAACGCCGATTATCTCTAACTTTAAAGAGGGTCTAAATGTAATTGAGTACTTTATCTCTACTCACGGTGCTAGAAAAGGTCTTGCCGATACGGCACTAAAAACAGCAAATGCTGGTTACTTAACTCGTAAATTGGTTGATGTTGCTCAAAATGTTAAGGTTGTTGAGCATGATTGTCATACACATGAAGGTATTGAAATATCTGATATTCAAGATCAAAATACTTTAATTGAGTCATTAGAAGATAGACTCAATGGTCGTGTATTGGCTGATGATATAATCGATCCTATAAGCAATGAGATTCTTTTTGCCGAAGGTACATTACTTGATGAAGTAAGTGCTAAAGTTATAGCTGAAGCAGGTATAAAAACTGCACATATCAGAACTCCTACAACTTGTAAAAGTAAGGGTGGAGTCTGTGCGTTATGTTATGGCGTTAACCTTGCAACTGGTCATATCGTTCGTACTGGTGAGGCTGTTGGTATCATTGCTGCTCAGTCAATTGGTGAACCTGGTACTCAGCTTACACTTCGTACATTCCATGTTGGTGGTACTGCATCAAGTACAGCTCAAGAGCGTCAAGTTGTAGCAGAGAAAGAAGGTTTTATCCGTTATTACAACCTTAAAACATACTCTTCAAAAGAGGGTAAAAATATTGTTGCTAACCGTAGAAATGCAGGTGTATTACTTGTTGAACCAAAAATTAAAGCTTTAATGGATGGTAAAATTGAGATACAAACTATACATGATGAAGTTATTATTAGTGTTGTTTCAAAAGATGATACAGTTCGTTATTCTTTGCGTAAAAATGAGATTGCTAAACCAAATGAACTTGCAGGTGTAAGTGGTCAAATAGAGGGTAAATACTATTTCCCATATGAAAATGGGCAAGAAGTAAAAGAGGGAGAGTCTATTGTTGAGACTATTAAAGATGGTTGGAATGTTCCAAGCCGTATCCCTTATGCAAGTGAATTATTAGTTGAAAATGGCGCTCCTGTTACACAAAAAACTTTCTCAAAAGAAGCTGGAACGGTTAAGTATTTTCACCTAAAAGGTGATTATCTTGAAAGATTTGAAGGTCTAAAATCTGGATATGATGTTGTAGAAAAAGGTCTTTTTGCTACTGTTGTTGATAGCAATAATCGTGAAGCAGTAAGACATTATATAGCTCGTGGAAGTGTTATTGTTGCTGATGATAATGAGGTAGTTGAGGCAAATAGTCTTATAGCTAAACCTGCGACAGATGAGTCTGTTGTTATTGCTGAATGGGATCCATACTCAAATCCTGTTATTTCTGAAGCAAATGGTGTAATTAGTTATGAAGATGTTATAGTTGGTACAACTGCTAGTGAACAAGTGGATGAACTTACGGGGAAAACTCGTTTAATGATAAATGAGCATGTTCCTGCTGAGTACAAGCCAGCAGTTGTTTTAGCTACGGAAGATGGTGAACTTTTAAGATATGCAATTGATCCTAAATCTTCTATCTATGTTGAAGATGGTGCTACTGTTAAAGTTGCAGATATCATAGCAAAAACTCCAAAAGCACTTCAAAAATCATCAGATATTACAGGGGGTCTTCCTCGTGTAAGTGAACTTTTTGAGGGTCGTCGTCCAAAAGCAACAGCACTCATATCTGAGATAGATGGTGTTGTTAGTTTTGGTAAAATGCTTCGTGGTAAAGTTCGTATAGTTGTTACATCAGAAAATGGAATTGTTAAAGAGTATTTTGTTGATAAATCTCATGTTGCAGTTGTAGCGGCTGGTGACTTTGTTCATGCTGGTGAGAGACTTACTTCTGGTATCATATCTTCTCATGAGCTACTGAGAATTATGGGTGTGAAAGCACTTTATAACTATTTGGTATCTGAAGTTCAACAAGTTTATCGTTCTCAAGGGGTAAATATTGCTGATAAACATATTGAAGTTATCTTTACTCAGATGCTTAGACAGATTAAGATTGTTAAATCTGGAGATACTAAGTTTATTCAAGGTGATTTAATCTCTAAAACTAAATTTGCTCAAGAAAATGAGAAAATTATCCGTCTAGGTGGTCGTCCTGCGATTGCTGAGCCATTCTTGGTTGGTATCACAAGAGCTGCTGTTAGTGCTGATAGTATTATCTCAGCTGCATCTTTCCAAGATACAACTAAAGTTCTTACTGAAGCAGCAGTTAGTGCTAAAGTAGATGACTTGAATGATTTAAAAGAAAATGTAATTATTGGTCGTACTATCCCTGTTGGAACAGGTATTTACAAAGGTCAAGAGATACAGTTCAATACAGAAGAAGAGTAGTCTTCTTGGCATGTGGGATATTAAAACCCACATGCCGATACTTCCCACTATAAAAATTAAATATTAATTCTTTCTTAAAATAAGCTAACTTTAATCACTTTTTGAGTATTATCTCGTGTCTATAATTCTCTATTGTAAATAGTGAATTAAATTCTACTGGAAAAATTTAAGTAAAAGGAATTGTATGCCTACAATCAATCAATTGATTCGCAAAGAGCGTAAAAGAGTGATTAAAAAATCGAAATCACCAGCTCTTGTATCATGTCCACAGCGTCGTGGTGTATGTACTCGTGTTTACACAACTACACCTAAAAAACCTAACTCGGCTTTAAGAAAAGTTGCAAAAGTTAGATTAACTTCAGGTTTTGAGGTTATCTCATATATCGGTGGTGAGGGTCATAACCTTCAAGAACACTCAATCGTTCTTGTTCGTGGTGGTCGTATTAAAGATTTACCAGGTGTTAAGTATCATATCGTTCGTGGTGCATTAGATACTGCTGGTGTTGCAAACCGTATGGTTGCTCGTTCTAAATATGGAACAAAAAGACCAAAAAAATAATCTAGGATTATTTTTTTAGTACCACTGTTTTAATACTAAGTTTTTTTCGGTGAAAAACCCATGAAACTAGTTTTATCTTAAAATAGTAAAAATAAAGGTTAGAAAAAATTCTAACATATTGATATTCAAGCTAGCTACAGGACTTACACGATTAGTTTTAGGTAAGTTTTGAGTAAATTTGAAGAAAAAACAAATTGAAGAAGAAGGAAATTCGTAATGAGAAGAAGAAAAGCTCCCGTTCGTCCAGTTATGCCAGATCCAGTTTATGGAAGCAAAATACTGACGAAATTTATAAACAAAGTAATGTTAGATGGTAAAAAATCTACAGCAGAAAAAATTATCTACAGTGCAATGGATATCATTAGCTCTCGTGGTGAAAAAACTGGTATAGATACATTTAATGAAGCTATCGAGAATATTAAACCAATTATAGAAGTAAAAAGTCGCCGTGTTGGTGGTGCTACTTATCAAGTTCCAGTAGAAGTACGCCCAGTGCGTCAGCAATCTTTGGCTATTCGTTGGTTGATTGATGCTGCTCGTAAAAGAAATGAAAGAACAATGGCTGAGAGATTGGCTAATGAGTTTATGGATGCATCATCTGATAAAGGTTCAGCATTTAAGAAAAAAGAAGATACATATCGTATGGCAGAAGCTAATAAAGCATTTGCTCACTACCGTTGGTAATAGGATAAAATATGGCAAGAAGTCACAAACTTAATGATGTAAGAAACATCGGTATTGCTGCTCACATTGATGCAGGTAAAACAACAACAACAGAAAGAATACTTTTTTATACTGGTGTTGAACATAAAATCGGTGAGGTTCATGATGGTGCAGCTACTATGGACTGGATGGAGCAAGAGCAAGAAAGAGGTATTACAATTACTTCTGCTGCAACAACTTGTGAATGGCGAGGTAAACAGATAAATATTATCGATACTCCGGGTCATGTTGACTTTACTATTGAAGTTGAGCGTTCAATGCGTGTTCTTGATGGTGCTGTTAGTGTTTTCTGTGCTGTTGGTGGTGTTCAACCTCAATCAGAAACAGTTTGGAGACAAAGAAACCGTTATAAAGTTCCATCTATTGTTTTTGTTAATAAAATGGATAGAACTGGTGCAGATTTTTATGAAGTTGAAAGACAAATTCGTGATAGACTAAAAGGTAATCCAATGCCTTTTCAACTACCTATTGGTGCTGAAGCTGAGTTTGAAGGTGTTGTTGATTTAGTTAAAATGAAAGAGATTGTTTGGGATGAAGATGCAGCAATGGGTTCTGCATATCATGAACAAGATATTCGTGATTCATTAAAAGAGATCTCTGAAGAATACAGAGAAAAAATGCTTGAAACTTTAAGTGAAGTTGATGGTAATGATGATTTTGCTGAAAAATTCTTAGAGGGTGAAGAATTTACTCAAGAAGAAGTTAAAGCTGCAATTAAAGCTGCAACACTTGGTATGGCTATCGTTCCTATGACTCCAGGTACTGCATTTAAAAACAAAGGTGTTCAAACTTTACTTGATGCTGTTGTTGATTACTTACCTTCACCAGTTGAATCTGCTCCAATTATGGGTACATTGATGGATGATGAAGAAGTTGAAGTAGTAGTACCATCAACTGACGATGGTGATTTCGCTGCACTTGCATTTAAAATTATGACTGATCCATTTGTTGGTGTTCTTACATTTATCCGTGTTTACCGTGGTTCTCTTGAAGCTGGTTCTTTTGTTCACAACTCTACTAAAGATAAAAAAGAGAGAGTTGGTCGTATTGTTAAGATGCATGCTATCAAAAGAGAAGAAGTTAAAGAGATTTATGCTGGTGAAATCGGTGCAGTTGTTGGTCTTAAATCAACTACTACAGGCGATACTCTTTGTACTGGTGAAGAAAAAGTTGTACTTGAAAGAATGGATTTCCCAGATCCGGTTATTTCTGTTGCAGTTGAACCAAAAACTAAAGCTGACCAAGAGAAAATGGGTATAGCTCTAGGCAAACTAGCTGCTGAAGATCCATCATTTAGAGTTCATACAGATGAAGAGACTGGTCAAACTATTATCTCTGGAATGGGTGAGTTACACCTTGAGATTCTTGTAGATAGAATGAAAAGAGAATTTGCTGTTGATGCTGAAGTTGGTGCGCCTCAAGTTTCTTACCGTGAGTCTATCAAAGAAGAGGTTCAGCAAGAGTACAAATATGCTAAACAATCTGGTGGTCGTGGTCAATTTGGTCATGTTTATCTTACTGTTAAGCCAGGTGAGCCTGATAGTGGTTTTGTTTTCCATAATGAAATCAAAGGTGGATCTGTTCCTAGAGAATATATTCCTGCTGTTGAAAAAGGTTGTCAAGAAGCTATGCAAAATGGTGTTCTTGCAGGTTATCCAATGGAAGATGTTGATGTTACACTTTATGATGGTTCTTATCATGATGTGGATTCAAATGAGATGGCATTTAAACTTGCTGCATCTATGGGATTTAAAGAAGCTTGTCGTAAGGCAAAACCTTCAATTTTAGAGCCAATGATGAAAGTTGAAGTTGAAGTTCCTGAAGAAAATATGGGTGATGTTATCGGTGACCTTAACCGTCGTCGTGGACAAGTTAACTCTATGGGTGACAGAAGTGGAAACAAAATTGTTGATGCTTTTGTACCACTTGCTGAGATGTTTGGTTACTCAACTGACCTTCGTTCTGCAACTCAAGGTAGAGCTACATACTCTATGGAATTTGATCACTATGAAGAAGTTCCTAAAAATGTATCTGAAGAGATTCAGAAAAAAAGAAACGGTTAATAATTTCTCTCCTTCTGGAGAGAATAACCATCTCCCCCTCTCTTAATATATCTTAATCCTATTGTATCTAGTTTAATTAAATTTTGTTATAATTATAAAAACAAATTTTATGGTGTTAAATATGAAACTAATTATTTTTTTATCTGTTTTAGTAACTTTTTTGATGGCTAATAATCCAGCTGTGTATGCAACATTAGGTGATGTTATATATGATAATGCTGTTAAAATAGAAAAATTAAGAACTATAGATGAGTATAGTCCCTCAAGTATCATGATAGATAAATATTTGCTAGATGTAAAAAAAACAAAAGAACTTGGTTTTAAGCTTGAATCTGGGGATAAAACCACAGATGCAAAGGGATACTTAATCAGACTTAGACAACTTTCAAAGATAAATGATTTGTTTGTTAGAAGGGTGTATAAGCTTTACAAAGAATCACTTAAAAATGAAGATAGTTGGCTTTTATCCAAGATGATTAATTCTGGTTTGATGGATACACAAAAATATAAAGATGAGATTTTAGATTATTATTTTAAACATAGCGATATGATGGACAGTACAGGAATTATCGATAAATTTTTACAAGAAAAAAAGAAGTCTAAGGAGTTGAAGGAGGTATCCAAGAAAAAGATTGGTCTGAGTAAAGAGGAGATTCAAAAAGCTAGGATTCAACGCTTAAGAAGAAATGACAGGTTGAAACAAGAGGCAATGCAAAAGTCTTTAGAAGCACAAGTAGCGCATGAAAAGCATCAGATTAGACAGGAACAATTAAGGGAACTTTCCAAATAAAATTATTATTTTTAGAAGAGTTTAAAAATACCAAGGAAAAACAAAAAGAGTATCTTAGTGTTTTAGCGATGGTTTTAGGTGTTGTTTTTTAGGATACAGTTTTATCAGAAGAGACTAAGGCTGTAATTGCATTTGCAATTCTAAGCATAGTTTCATCTTTACCTATTATAGCCATAACTGTATCGAGTCCAACCCCTGACATCTTTCCAAGGAGTGCAACTCTTAGTGGTTGACCAATTTTACCAAAACCAATCTCTTTTTCCTTAACTATATCTTCCATAAGTATATGATAATCACTTGGAAGATGACAATTTTTACATGTTGCAACTTTTGCACCAAAAGCATTTAAAATCTCTATTGCATCACCTTTAAAAGCTTTTTTAACAGCTTTTTCATCATAGCTTGTTGGTGTTTGTAAAATCTCTTTGATAAGGGAAACCATCTCTTTTAGTGTTTTTGCTCTCTCTTTTATGGCATCAAGAATTATCTCTTTTTTGTCATGTGAAGTAAGAACAATATCAAATTCCAAAAGAAGTTGGGCTAGTTCGTCATTTGGTGTATTTTTAATGTAGTGTGCATTTAACCAGTCAAGTTTTTCTGTATTGTATATGGATGCAGACTTGTTAATATCTTTTGGATCAAAAAGATTTTTCATCTCTTGTAGAGAAAATATCTCTTGGTCTCCATGACTCCAACCAAGACGAACTAAAAAGTTTAGTAGTGCTTGTGGAGTGTAACCCATCGTTTTATACTCCATAACATCTGTTGCACCGTCTCGTTTGCTTAGTTTTTTACCTTGTTGATTATGAATCATTGGCACATGATAAAACTTAGGTATATCAAAACCTAACGCTTCATAAACCACTATTTGTTTTGGTGTATTTGAGAGGTGGTCATCTCCACGGATAACTTCATTGATACCCATTAAAGCATCATCAATAGCTACAACAAAGTTATAAGTTGGACTTCCGTCAGCTCTTGCGATTACAAAATCATCTAAAATATCTTCAGCTTGAAAACTAACATCACCCTTTACACCATCTTTAACGATTATCTCCCCAGTTAATGGTGCTTTGATGCGTATTACAGGTTCTATTCCCTCTGGTGGTGTTGCATTGAAATCACGATATTTCCCATCATATTTTGTTCGTTGTTTATTTGCCATTTGAGTTTCACGAAGTTGTGTAAGCTCCTCTTTTGACATGTAACATTTGTATGCTTTTCCCTCATCTAAAAGTTGATTGATATATTTTGCATAAATTTCACCTCTTTTAGATTGGTATTGAATCTCCCCATCATGCTCAAGTCCTAGCCATTTAAACGCTTCAAGAATAGCTTTTGTAGCCTCATCAGAGTTTCTAGCTTTATCAGTATCTTCTATACGAAGAACAAATTTTCCACCATTTTTTTTAGCCCAAAGGTAAGAAAAAAGAGCAGTTCTGAGACCACCAATATGTAAATATCCAGTAGGAGATGGAGCGAAACGGGTAACAACCATGTAAAAGCCTTTTGTTTAAGTAAACGAATTTTAGGCAAATATTGGTTAGATTAAGGTTAATTATACTAAAAGAGCTTTTAAAACTAAGGATATTTTGTTACCATTCATAAAGGATTTTGATGTTTAAAAACAATTTAGCTTATGAGGCGAGTGCTGGAAGTGGTAAAACTTTTATGCTTGTTGTTCGTTATCTTTCACTGTTGTTTATGGGTGCTTTGCCATCTAAAATACTTGCACTTACTTTTACAAATAAAGCTGCAAAAGAGATGCAAGAGAGGGTGGTTGAAACTTTAGAAGAGTTACAAAACAGAGGTGAACTTGATGAGATAATCAAAGTAACAAATCTTTCAAAAAGTGAGATTTTGGGTGCTAGAGAGAAACTTTTAGAACAATTTTTAGATACAAATTCTAAGATTATGACTATTGATAGTTTTTTTACTCAGATACTTCGTAAATTTTCACTTTATGCTTCACTTATGCCAGATTTTACAACTTCTGCTTCGCAACATGAGGTCAAATTACTTTCAAGATTTTTAAAAGAGGTAAGTGTTGCTGGTAAAAAAGATATACTTATTTCACTTTCACTGGAGTCAAATAAGAGGCTTGAAAATATTTTTAATCTACTTGATGAATTTTATATAAAAAAGCAAGAGATAGCACATCTTAAATTTACTAAAGTTAATTTTAAAGTGTTCGAGGATGAGGCTTTAGGGTATTTAGAAGAGCTTAAAAATATTGTACATAGTTGCGATAAAGCTTCAGCTACTGCTAAAAAAGGTGTTGTAGCTGAGAATTTTGAGGAGCTTACGAAAAAAGCATGGTTAAGCAGAGATAGTTTTGATTACAGCACTTTTAGAAAGTGTTATACGCCTCAGATGGATACCCTTTTACATCAAATAAAAGAGAGTATAAAAAATCAAAATAGAGCAAAGGAGCAAAACTTCTTTTATGCACTAAATGAACTTGTAGATATATATGAAAAATCAAAAAAAGCACTATATATGGAAGATAGTGAGCTTAGTTTTTCAGATGTTACAACTTTAGTACATTTTATACTCCGAGAGATAGCTGATAGTGAGTTTTTATACTTTAGACTTGATGCTGAGATAGAGCATATGCTTTTAGATGAGTTTCAAGACACGAGTATTCTTCAGTATGAGATACTTCGTCCACTTATAAATGAGATAACTTCAGGAGAGGGGATTTTTGAAAATGGAAGTTTCTTTTTTGTGGGGGATGTTAAACAGTCTATTTATCGTTTTCGTGGTGGCGTTAGTGCTTTATTTAGTGCGGTTTTAAAAGAGCAAAATACAACTGTGGAACAACTTTTAACAAACTATCGTTCACAAAAAGAGGTTATAGAATTTGTAAATACTACTTTTATAGATAAAATCAAAAACTATACACCACAAAGAGTAAGAGATGAAGCAGATGGTGGTTTTGTAGAGGTAAAAGAGAGTGATGAACTGATTAGGCAAAGCATAAAATGTGTGAAGCAACTTATCTCTTTGGGTGCAAATCTAAATGAGATAGCTATACTTTGTGCTACAAATGGCGATGGGGAAAGTGTCAAAGAGGCTTTAGAAAATGAAAATATAGAGGTAGTAACTGAGACAACAACAAAGCTTATAAATCAAAAAAGTGTCAAAGCAGTTGTAGAGTACTTGAAATATTTATACTTTTGTGAAGAGATTTACAAGTATAACTTTTTTGCACTTCTTGATGAAGAGTTAGGGGAGATGAAAAAGTTTGATATAAGTAGATATACTCTTTTTGAATTGGTGCAAAAAATTATAGAAGAATACAAGCTTTTTAATGATGATTTTCATTTGATGCGATTTTTAAATGTAGTTGTGAGATATAAAGATATTGAAGCATTTTTGTTTGAGTATGAAAGGTTAGACACCGAGGCAGCTGCTTCAGATTTAGTTGGTGTTAGGGTTTTGACTATCCATAAGTCAAAAGGGCTTGAATATGAGCATGTTATAGTTATGGATAGACTTAAAAAGGCACCACCTTCAAGAGATACCATAATATATGAATATGACAATATAACTCTTAAAAACCTATATCTAAGGATAAAAGGTAGAGATGTCTTAGATGACGAGTATGCATATGCCATAGCTAAAGATAAACAACTTCAAAAAGAAGATAATTTAAATGCTTTATATGTTGCTTTTACAAGAGCTAAAAGAAATCTATTTGTTGTTATGAAGCCAAAAGATTCTGTATTTGAGATTTTAGATTTGGCATGTGGGAACAGAGGAGTTTTGATATGCTCGTCACTTGAGAGTAGTACTAAAATTGTCGGCTCAGAAGATAAGAATTTAGAATATAAAGAGATGTATTATGGAACTCAAAGTGATATTTTAAAACTAGAAAATGAAAAAGACGAGGACTTAAAGTCTATAAATTTTGGTTTAGCTATGCACTATATGCTTGAGATGTTAGAGAGTTTTACTTCCAAATCAATCCCACATGCCAAAACGATGATGTTAAATAAATATGGGTATATTTTAGATGATGAAGAGATAAAAGATATACAAAATCGTGTTGAGATGCTTTTAGCTTCAAAAGAGTTTATGAGTTTGGTAGATGGAGTATTTTATAAAGAAAAAGCTTTAAGATATAAAAATAACTTGCGTTATCTTGATTTACTTGTAAGTAAAGATGGCATGTGGGAGGTAGTTGATTATAAAAGTTCTATGAGTTTTATTAAAGAGCATATAAAGCAAGTAAAATATTATATAAATGCAGTTAAAGCAATAACAGGAGAGAAAGTTAATGGTTGTCTTTGTTATTTGTTGAAAGATGAGATAAAGATAGTCAAAGTTTAAAACTTATAAATACCTGAATTTAAGTAAGTTATAAGTTTATACAGTTATACTTCCATCAAATAAATTACTTGAAGGGTTCTAAAGTGAAATTTACAAAAATTGCAACTCCTGAACAAATCGATCAAAAATGGGTTTTGATTGATGCTGAGGGTAAAACATTTGGTCGTATGATTACAGAAGTAGCTACTATACTTCGTGGTAAAAACAAGCCATGTTTTACTCCAAATATTGACTGTGGTGACTTTGTAGTTATCATCAACGCTTCTAAGGCTAAATTTAACGGTCTTGGTAAAATAGCAAATAAAGAATATTTTTCACATTCAGGTTACTTCGGTAGCACTAAAAGTGTTAAAATGACTGAGCTTTTAGAAAAAAATCCAGAGAAACTATATAAATTAGCGACTCGTGGTATGCTTCCTAAAACTAAGCTTGGTGCTAAAATGCTTAAAAAATTAAAAATCTATGCAGGTGCTGAACATCCACACACTGCACAGCTTTCAAAGTAAGGATAGTTTATGGCAACAAAAATATATGCAACAGGTCGTCGTAAAGCGTCTATAGCAAAAGTATGGTTAACTCCAGGTAGTGGTAAAATTACAATCAATGGTCTTTCATTGGATGCATGGTTAGGTGGACTTGAAGCGAAAAAACTTCGTGTTAAACAACCTTTAGTTTTATCTAAACAAGATTCTTCAGTTGATATTGTAGCTACTACTTTAGGTGGTGGTTTTGGTGGTCAGGCTGATGCACTTCGTCATGGTATCTCAAGAGCTTTAGTTGCTTTTGATCCAGCGATAAAAGCTATCCTTAAACCAGAGGGTATGATGACTCGTGATGCTCGTGTAGTTGAGCGTAAGAAACCAGGTAAGAGAAAAGCTCGTCGTTCTCGCCAGTTCTCTAAGCGTTAATCTCCTTTTTTCCAATATCCAGATTTTTTCTGGATATTTCTCCATATCTTCACCTATTTTTTAAATTTTATGTTAAAGTCTATCTATGAAAATTATTTTAAAATATTTATGTCAAATTTTATTTTTTAGCTCTTGTATTTATGCCTCAACACTGCAACTTGCTATTTCGGCAAATCCATCAAGGATAAATCCAATCTTAGCTACAGATTCAAGTTCTTCTGAGATTGCTGGTTATATTTTTAACGGTCTTGTAAAATTTAATAAAAATTCTTCAAATATCATTGGTGATTTAGCAGATGAGTTTTATTTCAAAGATGATACAACTCTAATCTTTAAACTAAACCCACATGCCAAATGGAGCGATGGGGTTGAATTTAGCGCTGATGATGTTTTGTTTACATACGAGACAATCATATCTTCTAAGGTAATATCTCCATATAGTTCTGATTTTAGGTTTGTAAAATATGTTAGGGTGATTGATAGACACACTATAGAGGTAAGGTATAAGAAAGCATATTTCAAAGCATTAGAAATTTGGATGATGGGGATACTCCCTAAGCATATCTTAAAAGATGAAAAAAATCTTATGAATTCTAAGTTTAATACTCATCCCATAGGTACAGGTGCTTATAAACTTTTTCAGTTAGAACATTCTAAAAATATTATTTTGATGGCAAATGATAGTTATTTTAAAGGCAGACCAAAGATAGATAAAATATCTTTTCATGTTATATCAGATCCAATGACCCGTTTTTTGATGCTAAAATCTGGTGAGCTTGATATTGGCTCTGTTGAACCAATGCAATTTGAGAGGCAATTAAAAAATGATTTCTTTAAAAAGTTTCAAATATATGAAAACATCTCTTTTTCTTACACATATCTAGGATTTAATCTAAAAAGAGAGAAGTTTAAAAATCCAAAAGTAAGAGAGGCTTTGTCTCTTGGGATAGATAGAGATGAATTAGTAAAAATACTTTTTTTTAAACATGCCAAAGTTTGCACAGGTCCATTTTTACCAAGTACAAAAGCTTTTAATCCTGATGTAAAAGCACCAAAACAAAATATAAAAAGGGCAAAACAACTTTTAAAAGAGGTTGGTTATGATGAAGAGCATCCATTTAGTTTTGAGATAGCAACATCAAACAGTAGTGCCATTAGACCATATGCGGCACAGATACTTCAGTATCAGTTAAAAAAAATTGGTGTGGTTGTAAAACTTAGAGTGATGGAGTGGCAGGCATTTTTAAATATGGTTGTATTTCCAAGAAAGTTTGATAGTGTACTTTTAGGCTGGGGGTTGTCACCCACACCTGATCCATATATGTTATGGCATTCAGACAATGATAAAAAAGGTGGATTTAACTTTGTTGGTTATCACAATAAAAAACTTGATAAACTCATAGAAAAATCACAAAGTATTGTTGATAGAGAGAAACTATATGGCATGTGGAGAGAGATGTTTAAAATGATAGCAGATGATAATCCTTACTTGTTTTTATATATACCATCTTCTATAACTGCGGCAAATAAAAAAATCAAACATATACAGCCAAGTTTGAGTGGGATTTGGTATGATTATATTAGATGGGAAAAGGTTGAATTAAAATGATAATATTGTTCGATTTAGATGGAACGCTTATAGATTCTACAGATGCAATAGTAAGTACATTTCACTATGCTTGTGATATGCAAAAGTTTCAAAAAGTAACAGATGAGAAAATTATGGCTCTGATTGGTTATCCTTTGGATATTATGTTTAAAAGTGTTGGTGTTAGTGATGATAAAGTTTGGGATTTTGTAGCTAGTTATAAAGAAGAATATAGAAAAATTTCAACTCAAAAAACTACACTTTTAGAGGGGGCAAACGAGAGCATATTAAGTGCTAAAGAGTTCGCTACTTTGGGGATTGTAACAACGAAAACGGGACGATATTCTGAGGTTTTAATGGAGTATTTTGGTTTGATGAAGTATTTTGATGTTTTGATAGGACGAGAGGATGTTGAACATCCAAAGCCACATGCCGAGCCTATATTAAAAGCTATGGATAAGTTGGAGATTGGTACTAAAGAGATTTGGATGATAGGTGACACCAAACTTGATTTAATCTCTGCACAAAATGCTGGTATAAACTCGATTGGTGTGCTTAGTGGCTATGGTAGTGAGGATGATTTGAGAAATTTTACCGATATTATTTTTGATAATACACTTCAAGCTGTAAATTTTTTAAAGAGTAGGAAAAAATAACACATATGCCACGGTTGTAAAATTATCTAATTACTTCAAGCTATTTTTAAGATCAAGTTGCATAAAATACAGTAGATTATAGATTTAGAGATACTCTTTAAGATATACTTGAAAAAATTGAAGGAGAATTTATGCTAGAAATTAGATGGCATAGTCGTGCTGGACAGGGTGCTGTAACTGGTGCTAAGGGTTTGGCGGATGTTATTTCTACAACAGGTAAACATGTACAAGCATTTGCATTTTATGGATCTGCAAAAAGGGGAGCTGCAATGACAGCTTATAATCGCGTGGATGATAAACCTGTTTTGAATCACGAGAAATATATGGAACCAGATTATGTTTTTGTAATTGATCCTGCTTTGGTTTACACATCTGATGTTACAGTTAACGGTAAAGATAATACTAAATATATTATCACAACTCATCTACCTAAAGATGAATTGATAAAAGCTCAACCAAAGTTAGAAGGTAAAGAAGTTTATACAGTTGACTGTATTACTATTGCAAATGAAACTATTGGTCGTCCTATCCCAAATACACCGATGCTAGGTGCATTTATGAAGATTTCAGAGATGTATGATATAGAGTTTTTTAAAGAGAGTATGAAAAGAATTCTTAAAAAATTACCACAAAAGATTGTTGATGCAAATATGATTGCTATTCAACGAGCTTATGATGAAGTAAAGTAAAGGGGTCGTAATGAGTAAACAACAAGGATGGGACGAATTTGAAATTGGAGCTATGCTTCGCTCGTTCGATGGTAAGATAGATGAGTGTCCAGCTTTTACACCACAAAGAGATAGAAACTACTCACAGAATAGCTCTCATGTGGCAAGTGTTGCTGATTGGAGATTGATTAAGCCAGTATATAATAAAGATTATTGTATTGATTGTCAATTTTGTTGGGTTTATTGTCCAGATGTTTCTATCATCTCAAGAGATAAAAAGATGATTGGTATAGATATGGATCATTGTAAAGGTTGTGGTGTTTGTGTTGAGGTTTGTCCTACAAACCCTAAATCACTTTTAATGTTCCCAGAACAAGCAGATGAGGAAACGGAGATAGCTTCGTGGCCAACTAAAGATGAGAAGGAAGAATAGATGGCATTTGATAAGTTAGAGTTAAATGAAATAGAAGTTTGGGATGGTAATCATGCTGCTGCACAGGCTTTAAGACAAGCACAGGTGGATGTTGTATCTGCTTACCCTATTACACCATCAACAGCAGTTGTTGAGGGCTATGCTAAGTTTAAGGCAGATAATTTGGTAGAGGGTGAAGTTGTTATGGTAGAGTCAGAACATGCTGCTATGAGTGGTTGTATCGGTGCTGCTGCTGCTGGTGGTCGTGTTGCAACTGCAACTGCATCTCAAGGTTTAGCACTTATGGCTGAGACGCTTTACCAAGCAAGTGGTATGAGACTTCCTATCGTTTTAAATCTTGTAAACCGTGCTTTGGCTGCTCCACTAAATGTTAACTGTGACCATTCAGATATGTATATGGTTCGTGATAGTGGTTGGATTCAGTTTGATGCGTTTAATGCACAAGAAGCTTACGATTTAAACCTTATCGCTTTTAAAGTTGGTGAAGATCATGATGTAAGACTTCCAGTAGTTGTAAATCAAGATGGTTTTTTAACTTCTCATACTGCTCAAGGGCTTCACCCTTTAAGTGATGATGATGCCTATAACTTTGTTGGTGAATATAAACCGATGAATGATATGCTTGATTTTGAGCATCCTGTTAGTCATGGTATTCAAACAGAAGAAGACTGGCACTTTGAACACAAAGCTCGTCAACATGCAGATACTATGAATATAGTTCCAGCTAAGATTGATGAAGCATTTGCAGAGTTTGAGAGAATTAGTGGTCGTAAATATAATCATATTGAAAAATATGACATGGATGATGCAGAAGTATGTGTTGTTTGTATGGGTACTTCGGTTGAAACTGCTCGTGAAGTAGCAAAAGAGATGAGAGAAAAAGGGATTAAGGCTGGTGTTATCGGTATCCGTGTTTTCCGTCCATTCCCATTTGCTGATATTTCAGAGGCTTTAAAAGATTTAAAAGCTGTAGCAGTGTTAGATCGTTCAGCTCCAGGTGGTGCTGCAGGTGCATTATTTAATGAGATTGCAGGATCATTGATAAATACTGATACAAAAGTATTGCTTAGTGGTTATATATATGGACTTGGTGGTCGTGATTTGACTAAAAAACATTTAGTAGATTTATATACTGAGCTTCAGGCAAATGCTGATGCTGGTAAGTTACTTACACAACAACAACAGTTTATCGGTGTTCGTGGACCGAAACTAGCTTTTTTATAGGATATTGGTATGAGTGAAATTAAAAAAATTAAAAATTTAAAAGAGTTTTCAACATCAGCTGATAGATTTGAGGGGGCGCACCTTTTATGTCCTGGGTGTGCGCACTCTATTATCGTTCGTGAAGTTTTAAATGCAACTAATGATGATTTAGTACTTGCTGCTTCTACTGGTTGTCTTGAAGTATGTACGGCTGTTTATCCATATACATCTTGGGATGCTTCTTGGATTCATATCGGTTTTGAAAATGGTTCAACAGCAGTTTCTGGTGCTGAAGCGATGTACAAGGCACTTAAAACTAAAGGTCGTCTAAAGCAACCTGATCGTAATCCTAAGTTTGTGGCTTTTGGTGGTGATGGTTCATCTTATGATATTGGTTTTCAGTGGATTTCAGGATGTATGGAAAGAAATCACAATATGATGTATATTGTTTTGGATAATGAAGTTTATGCAAATACTGGTGGACAAAGATCTTCTTCTACACCTATTGGTGCATCAGCAACTACAACTCCAGCAGGAAGTGTTTCTTATGGTGAAAAGAGAAATAAAAAAGATATGGTAGCTATTATGGCTTCTCATAATATCCCATATTCTGCACAAGTTGCTCCAAACAAATGGAAAGATATGGTTAAAAAGATTCAACATGGTATGAATGTTGAAGGTGCTGTATTTATCAATGCAGTTTCACCATGTACAACTGAGTGGAAATTTGACCCTAAAGATACTATGCATTTAGCTGATTTATCAACTGACTCTTTAGTGTTCCCACTTTATGAAATCATAGATGGGCATGAGTTAAATATAACTTACAGACCTAAAAATATAGTTCCAGTTGAGGAATATTTAGCTGCTCAAGGTCGTTTTAAACACCTGTTTAAAGATGAGTATAAATACTTAATCAAAGAGTGGCAGACAAGAGTAGATGCTAATTGGGCATACTTACAAAGAAGAGAAGAAGCTAGAGTTTAGTCGTTTTATAGCTTCGACAAATTTTGCACAAAAATCCAATGCGACAGGCTTATAGCCTAGTCTTTATTGGATTTTTGCACAATCTTCACTAAATCTATAAGGCTTTGTTGCTTTTTTAGATTTAAACTTTCAACTTAAAATCAAAATTTTTTGCTAAAATACCTTAACAATTAAAATTAAGGAATTTCCACATGCCATTATTAGACTCTTTCACAGTTGATCACACTCGTATGCCTGCTCCTGCGGTTAGAAAAGCAAAGGGGATGAAATCTCCAGGTGGTGATACTATCACAGTTTATGATTTGAGATTTTATAAACCAAATGTTGATAAAATGGATGGTAAAGGTATCCATACACTAGAACATCTTTTTGCTGGTTTTATGAGAGATCATCTAAATTCTAAAAATGTAGAGATAATTGACCTTTCACCTATGGGTTGTCGTACAGGTTTTTATATGTCAGTTCTTGGTGAGCCAAGTGAGAAAAAAGTTGCTTCAGCTTGGAAAAAATCTATGCAAGATGTTCTAAAAGTTAAAAAAGAAAAAGATATTCCAGAACTTAATAAGTATCAATGTGGAACATATAAAATGCACTCATTAAAAAATGCTAAAAAGATAGCAAATGATATACTTAGCAATAAGATTGGTATCATGGATAATGAAGAGTTAAAACTTAGTGATAAAATTTTAAAAAAACTAGGTAACTAAACAATGTATATACTTTTACCAATGGATAGTGATAATGCTCAAGAAGCAAAACTTACTAAACTTGAAGATGTAAAAGTTTGGACTCAACTTTTAGTTAAAGATGGTGAACTTTCAGAAGTAAATCACGCTAAAGATAAAGATGATTTTAAAAACTTTAGTGAGTGTGTGGTTGTAGAGAATGATAACGAGTATGTTTGGCCTTTTATGGAACTTTCTATGCTCGTATTAGTTGCTCATACACAAAAAACTATAGATGAAATTGTAGAAGCATACCTTTTTAAAGAACTTCACGATTTAGCATTTTAGAGAGATACTTAAATGTTGGGAATAGGGTTGTGAAGTTTGATACAAAATCTCATAAAATGGTTTTGAGTGAAGATGGCTCATATACTGCTTACTCAAAAGAGTATGATGAACATTATCATTCAACTAGAGATGGTGCTTTACATGAGTCTCTGCTTAAACATATTCAACCAGCTTTTAAAACTCAAAAACATAAACAAGAGATAGATATACTAGATATTTGTTTTGGTTTGGGGTTTAATACTTTAGCAACTTTTTATCATGCAAAACAATATCTTGGACAAACTAAAATCAATATCTATTCCCCAGAATTAGATGAAGAGCTTGTTCAATCATTAAAAGATTTTAAATATCCAAAAGAGTTTGATGAGTTTAAACATATTGTTTTAGCATTGGTTGAAAATGGTGTTTATGATGATGAATTATGGCATGTGGAGTTATTTTTAGGCGATGCTAGAAAATATATAAAAACATTTCCACAAGCCAAATTTGACATAGTATATCAAGATGCTTTTTCTCCGAGTACAAATCCAATTCTTTGGACAAAAGAGTATTTTTCGGATATTAGAAAGATTATAAAAGAAGATGGAGTTGTAACAACTTATTCCATAGCTTTAGCAACAAGGTTAGCTTTGTATGAAAACGGATTTAATCTATATATAAATTCTGGCAAGGAGTTTAGAGATGCTACCATAGCTTCCCCATCACACCTAGATGACTTTAAAATTGTTGATATGATTCATAAAATCAGCTGTAACTCACATGCCAAACCTCTTATGGATTGATAATTTCTAAAAATTCTTCTCCAAATTGTTCAAATTTTTTCTCCCCTATGCCATTTACTTCAAGCATAGTTGCTTTGTCATAAGGTTTGTCATTGGCTAAGTGTTTTAGGGTTTTATCACTAAAAATAATATATGCAGGAACACCAAGTTCACTGGCTAACTCTGAGCGTTTTACCCGTAACTTTTCAAACAATTCTGAGTCATATTCAAAACTATCAACACTTTTTACTCTTTTTTCTTTTGTATTAATTTCTAATCTTGAAGATTTTATATCTATCGTTTTTTGTGATTTTAAAATCTTTATTGCATCATTCGTAAGTTTTAACGAACTAAAATCACCAACTTCTAAAACTCTAGTCTCCATGAGTCTCTCAAGCACAATAAACCACTCTTTTTTACTCAAGTAAGTTCCAATCCCATAAACAGAAAGTTTGTCAGCTTTATTTGTTAAAAGTTTTTGTTCTTTTGATCCTCTTAAAATATCTATGATGTAGTTTTTTCCAAAGTTTTGACCTGTTTTGTAGATGGTGCTAAGGAGCATTTGAGCCTCTTTGGTTATATCTTTTCTCTCATCATCTTTATGCAGGCAGTTATCACATCTCTCCCCACATTCATCCATCTCATCATCAAAATAGTGAGCCAACTGTTGATGATAGCAAACTTCACTTGTCGCAAATTTATATATGCCATTGATTTTAGATTCAAGATGTTGAGCGTACTCTTTGTCTGTTATAGCTTTTAAAAACTGTTTTTGAAGTACCATGTCTCCAGCATTAAAAAGCAATAATACTTCGCTGTTTTCCCCATCTCTGCCAGAACGACCAATCTCTTGATAATAATTTTCAATCGTTTTTGGTAAACTCATATGTACAACAAATCTTATATCACTCTTATCTATTCCCATCCCAAAAGCTATGGTTGCGACCATTATATTTACTTTGTCATTTACAAAAATTTTAAAGTTTTGTTCCCTTGTGTGTTGTGGAAGTCCAGCATGATAAGGTAATGATTTATAGCCATTTTGATTAAGATAGGCACTTAAATCCTCTGCTTTTTTACGACTACTTACATATATGATACCACTCTCTTGCACATGCCTAGATAAAAAGTTTTTAAGTTGTGCGTAACCGTTTGTAATTCGTCTTTGTGTTGAGATGTAGATATTTTTACGAAAGATTTTACCTTTTAGAACAAGTGGATTTTCTAGTTTTAGTTCCCTTAAAATATCATCTTTTACATGATTTGTGCTTGTCGCTGTAAATGCACAGATATTGGCATGTGGGAAGTTGTGTTTTAAGTTCCCCAAAGCCCTGTAATCTTCACGAAACTCATGTCCCCATTGACTTATGCAGTGAGCTTCATCAATCACAAAAAAATTGATTTTTAAACTCTTTAGCAGATCATAACTCCATTGAGTATTTAGTCTCTCAGGGGATAAATATAAAAATTTTAACTCCCCCATGCGAAGTTTATATACCACTTCATCTATCTCATCTTTTGTTTGTGAAGAGTTTATCATATCTGCAGGAATTTGTTGTGCTTTTAGTGCTGAAACTTGATCTTGCATGAGTGCTATGAGTGGTGAAATAACAACACTGACACCATCTTTCATAAGTGTTGGAAGTTGAAAAACAAGGCTTTTTCCACCACCTGTTGGCAGTATCATAAGGAGGTCTTTGCCATTTAGTATAGCATCAACTCCCTCCTCTTGAAGAGGTCTAAAGCTATTGTGTCCGAAGTTATCTTTTAAAACTTTATTTTTGATGATTAAAGCTTTCAAAAAGTTGCATTGATAGCATCAACTTCATCCCAACTAAGAGATACTTTGTTTTGGTGTTTTATGATGTGAGCCACATATCTAGCAAACATATCTGTCTCAATATTTACTTTTGTGCCTTTTTTATAGTTTTTAAACAGTGTCTCTTTCATGGTATGTGGGATAATTGTTAAACGAAAACTATCATTAAAAACATCATTTACAGTAAGACTCACTCCATCAATGGTTATAGAGCCTTTAGGTATCACAAAAGCTATAAAATTTGTAGGTATAGTTATAAAAATATCATAAGAATTGCCATTGTTTTTTATCTCTTTTATCTCCCCTACACAATCCACATGCCCTTGAACTACATGTCCTTCAAATTTATCGCCCATCATCATAGCAGGTTCTATATGAACTTTATTTTTATAGTTTTGTATAGCTAAAAGTTTTTGGCTTTCTGGTGACAACTCCACGCTAAAACCATCATTGTTCACTTTTATAACTGTTAAACATGCACCGTTTATTGCGATAGAATCTCCAACTTTTGCTTTGTAGGATGATTTTATACTGAGTGTGCTACCAACGAAACTTTTTACTGTTGCTATCTCTCTTATAAGCCCTGTAAACATTTTAAAATACCATCTTTGTTTGCTTTTTTATCATCTTTTCCTAACATCTTTTGTTTTACTTACACAAATTATACATAAAAATGATAAAATTCGATTAATAAAAAATAGGTAATTAAATGAATTATGATGTAATAGTAGTAGGTGGTGGTCATGCAGGTGTAGAAGCAGCTCTTTCATCTGCTAGGATGGGTAATAAAACTTTGATGATTTCAATGCTTGCTGAAAATATTGGAGCAACAAGTTGTAATCCTGCCATAGGTGGTTTGGCAAAAGGTCATTTAGTAAGAGAGATAGATGCTCTTGGTGGAGAGATGGGGCTTTTAACAGATGAGGCAGGGATACAGTTTCGTATTCTCAATCAGACAAAAGGTCCAGCAGTTCGTGGAAGTCGTGCGCAAATAGATATGGATAGGTATCGTATTGTCGCTAGAAACAGATTGTTAAGCACTAAAAATCTCGACTTGACTCAGGAAATGGCAGAGTCATTAGTTGTTAAAAATGGGGAGATAAAAGGTGTAAAAACAGATCTTTTAAATGAATATAGTGCTTCAAAAGTTATCATCACCAGTGGAACATTTTTAAATGGAATTATTCATATAGGGGAGGTGCAACAAGTTGGTGGAAGATTTGGTGAACAAACGAGCATAAACCTTAGCAAATCTCTAAAAGATGATTGTAATCTAAGCATAGCCAGACTAAAAACTGGAACTTGTGCGAGAATAGACAGTTCAACTATTGATTTTTCAGTGATGGAGGAGCAAGGTGGTGATGAGTTGCCAAACCCTTTTAGTTTTAGAACAGACAGAGAGGAGTTTAGAGCCACCAAAAAACAACTTCCATGTTTTATAGCTTATACTAACAAAACTACACATGACATCATAGAAGGCAACTTTTACAGAGCGCCACTTTTTACAGGGCAGATTGCAGGTAAAAGTCCAAGATACTGCCCCTCTATTGAAGATAAGATAAGTAAATTTGCAGATAAAGACAGACACCATCTTTTTATTGAACCACAAACAGTAGATAATACGGAGTGCTATATAAATGGTTTAAGTACATCTCTTCCACCAGATGTTCAGCGAGATATGATTCACTCAGTTGAGGGGATGGAAAATGCAAAAATAGTTCGTTATGGTTATGCAATAGAGTATGATTTTGTAGATCCCAGAGAGCTTAAACATTCACTTGAAACTAAAAAGATAAAAGGGCTTTATCTAGCTGGACAAATCAATGGTACAACAGGTTATGAAGAGGCGGCGGCTCAGGGGATTATGGCTGGTATAAATGCCTCTTTGAGTTTACAAAATAAAGAGCCTTTAATCCTTAGGCGAGATGAAGCGTATATTGGTGTGTTGATAGATGATTTGGTGACAAAAGGGACAAATGAGCCTTATAGAATGTTTACAAGCAGAGCAGAGTACAGACTTTTACTTCGTGAGGAGAGTGCAGATACAAGGTTAGCTCACTATGGACATCAGTTAGGGCTTGTTGATGATGAACTCTATGAAAAAGTGAAGAAAAAAGATAAAGAGATAAAAGAGGGTGCAAAACTGCTTGAAGATATAAAATTTACACCAAACAAAGAGTTTAATGCTTTTTTAGAGTCTATGGATGAACAACCCCTAAAAGATGTCTCAACTGCACAACAGTTAGTAGCTAGAAAAAGTTTTGATGTTGATAAGATGATAAAGCTTGTACCTCAGTTAGATAAGTACAATAACTATATAAAAGATGAGATTTTAGTAGAGGGCAAATATGCAAGATATATAGACAAACAAACTCAAGAGATAGCTAGAATGAAAAAATATTTAAAAGTAAGTATTCCAGATGGTTTTGAGTTTAAAAAAGTGAGTGGTTTATCAAATGAGATAGTGGAAAAACTAGAGCAGTTTAATCCACCAACACTACAAGCAGCGATGAATATAAGTGGTATAACCCCAGCAGCTATTGAGATACTTCATATATATATTAGAATGGCAAGTAAAAAAATGGTTCATAAACCGTTTTAGATTTAAAAAGAGAGAAAATGAAAACATATTATTATGTCCATACAGGACACCGTATAGGTTTAGATAGATTTAGAAGAGCAACTACTATTGTACGGGAGTTGCAAAAAGATATAGAGATAACACTGTTGTGTTCAGACTTTCGTATAGCAAGTGAAGCTAAAAGTTTTGGTATAAAAACAAGTGTTGGTGTAGATGTAGTTAGAAATATACCATATATAGCTCATCATGGTGATAAAATCATTTTTGACTCAGATGAGGCAAATCCAATCATGCTTGAAGATATGGAACAGTTTTTCTCATCATTTATCCATTTAAAAGAAAATGAGATTGTTGTTGACGATAAATACTTTGTTAATGAACCTAAAACTATAAAAAAAGTTTTATTTTTTGGTGATGATGATTATGAAAAAGATTTAGAAAAACATCTTGATTTTTTTGATGGTCTAGATTTGGATTTACAACTTGGATTTTACTATTTTTTAGATTATGAAGATATGTTGAAAAAAAGATTTAAAAATTACCATGAGTTTGAGGATTACGATGAAATGATTACAAAAACAGACATATTAGTCACTTCATCTCCACAAGCAGTTTTAGAAAATTTATCAGCAGGTGGAAGACCTATCTATATTCAAAGGGAAGATTATACAAGAGGATTTAGAGCAATATTTGAAAAACTTAATATTCCTATAGTGGATAATTATAATAAAAAATTATTTTTTGAACTATTTGAAACTCTACCTGAGCGTAATTATGGTCAAATAGGGAAAAATAGTGACAAATTGATAAAATTTATAAAAGATAGCTTAAATTTATAATTAATTAAAACAACTTTGGTATATAATAAGGGCTTAAAATTCACAAGAAAGTGAGCAAATATGAAAAATAGTAGCCGTAGAGGTTTTATGGGTAAAGCGTTTGGTGCTGTTGCTGGCGTTGGTGCAGTAGCTTCATTGTATGCAATGAAAAAATCTTGGGATCCACTTCCAAGTGTAAAAGCAGCTGGTTTTGCAACTCTTGACATGTCAGGATATAAAGAAAATGAGTTAGTTACTGAAAAATGGAGAGGTAAGCCTATCTTTGTTTTAAAACAAAACGAAGAGATGCTAACAAAAGCTAAGGCAAATCCTAAAGAGATGGATAGACTCATCAAAATTGGTGATAGTTATTTCATGGTTTGCGTAGGTCTTTGTACACATCTAGGTTGTATCCCTGGGTATAATCCTGATGATGAGAGTTTTTTGTGTGCATGTCATGGTGGTATGTATGACTTTTCTGGTGATGTTACAAAAGCTCCACCTCCTCGTGGTCTTGATATTCCTCCATTCAAAATTGATGGCAATAAATTGGTTTTAGGTGAAGAAGGACCAGAGTATAAAAAGATGCTAGAATCTGGCACAACTCTTAAAGTATAGGAAAGGGAAAGAATGGCACATTTTACAAAAGCGACAAGTGTTAAAGATTGGTTAAACCAAAGATTAGCAGTTGAAAAAGTAGAAAAAGTTATGATGTCGGAATATTGGATTCCAAAAAACATCAACTTTTTATGGGCGATGGGTATGGTTCTTGTAATCACATTTACATTATTATTAGTCTCAGGTATCTTTTTATTGATGTATTATCAACCAAATGTTAATTTAGCATTTGACAGTGTAAACTACACAATCATGAGAGAGGTTGATTTTGGTTGGCTATGGAGACATGTTCATGGTGTTGCAGCATCTGTTGTTTTCTTGATTATCTATATTCACATGTTTACAGGTATCTATTACGGTTCTTATAAAAAAGGTCGTGAGCTGATTTGGATCTCTGGTATGCTTCTTTTTGTTGCATTTTCAGCAGAAGCATTTTCAGGATATATGTTACCATGGGGTCAAATGAGTTACTGGGCTGGTATGGTTATCACTAACTTATTTAGTGGTGGTTCATTACATGCAGATGGTTTAGTTGAATGGATTCGTGGGGATTATGTTCCTGCTCAAGCATTCCTTAACCGTTTCTTTATGCTTCATGTACTTCTTGTTCCATTGGCAATTATGGGACTTATTGGTTTACACTTTGGTGCTTTAAGAATTCCACATGTTAACAACCAAGATGGTGAAGAGATTGATTTTGATGTTGAATCTAAAAAATATTTAGCTGGTGATAAAGCTGGTAGTAAAGTTATGAGATTTGCAAATGACTTCATGTCTAAAGATATGATGGTTGTTGGTATCTATCTTATATTTTTCTTCTATTTAGTTTTTTTCCATTATGATTTTGCAATGGATCCTGTAAACTTCGACCCTGCTGATGGTCTTAAAACACCGGCGCATATCTACCCTGAGTGGTATTTCCTATGGTCTTATGAGATTCTTCGTCCATTCTCAACCAATGTTGGTCTAATAGCATTTGCATTTGCACAGGTTATTTTTGTTCTTCTTCCATTTTTAGATAGAAGTCCAAATACTGTCCCTGCAAGTCGTCGTGGATTATTTCGTATTTGGTTCTGGGCTATGCTTATAGATATGATTGTGCTTACTTCGATGGGTAAAGTTCCACCGTCTGGTATATTTAGTACTATTGGTTTATATGCGGCACTAACATTTATTGGTTTATGGATAGCACTTCCATTTATTACCAAAATGGAAAAAAAGGTATAGGGAGAAGAGATGAAAAATAAAGAACCATTAATATTAGTAGTAGTAGTACTTTTTTCACTATTAACATATTATCTAGTAGAACCGTTTGCACACTCACAGATGCATAAGCATCACGAGAGTGAAGGATTTGAGTATAAAGATTTACCTGCATTGACTAAAAAAGGTGATGCGACTAAAGGTCAAGAACTTGTTATGGGTGCGGCTGCTTGTGTTGGTTGTCACTCTATTGAAAAAGCTGGTGTACCAGCTGCTATGGAGCCACAAGATGCTGCTGCTAGTTACGGTGTAAATCCACCTGACTTGAGTAATGCAGGTGCAGTTTATAGTGCAAGATTTTTAGCTGATCTTATCAAAAATCCTGCTCATGCCTTGATGGTTGAGCATAAGTTTGATGCAAGTAAAGGTCAAATGCACCCAATGGTACCTTTTTACGGTGCTGGTGGAGACATAGATCAAGAAGTAGCTGATATCGTAGCTTACCTACAGTCGATAGCTCCAAAAGCTGAGGATTTAACTCCTGCAATGGCTTTTGAAACTGCTTGTGGTAGATGTCACGCTGTTCATTATGAAAACTGGACACAGATTGGTGAAAAACCTAAGTTCAAATACAAAAAAGATGAATTAGCATTTGATATAAAAGTGCTAGAGTATCAAAAATCTTTAACAAAATATATGGGTAAATTACCACCAGATTTAAGTATCTATATCCGTTCTCGTGGTGAACACTTTATCAAAACTTTTGTTGAAAATCCTCAACAGTATCTAAAAGGTACAGCAATGCCTAGAGTTGGTGTAAATGCTGAATCTGCTGATAAAGTTTTAGAGTATCTTGAAGATTCAGGTGATTTAAAAAGACATGAAAGAGAAAGTGTTGGTAAAAATGTGATGATTTATATCGTTATCTTTGCTATCTTTGCACTTCTTTGGAAAAAACAAGTTTGGAAAGAGTTACACTAAGCCTTTCTATCAAGGAACTACGACTTCAGTCGTACAGTATTAGGCTAAAGCTTTTCTAAGCTTTAGCTTTCCGATATAATCATCCCTCTGATTAAACATCATCTGCTATAATTTCTACATGAGATTTAGAAACCTAAAAAAACAATCAAAACAACTAGACAAAATCAAACAAGATTTAAAACAAAAGTATCATTATGCTCGTTTTGTAGATAGAGTAAAAGCACTTATAACAGATATGTTTATGATATATGCACCTATACTTTATGTTATAACTTATATTGTGCTAAATGGAAAAAATGATTTTCAGTCGTCTCAAGTAGCTCAACTTAGTGGCGTACTGCTTTATGGAATTATTTATGCCTTACTTCTCTCAAGGTCAGGTCAAACTCCAGGGAAAAAAGCGTATGAGATAAAAGTTGTGGATCTAAAGAGTGGTGAAAATATCTCTTTTGTTAGAGCATTTTTAAGGTTTATAGCTTTTTTATTTTCTGCTACTGTCTTAGTCGGTCTTTTTATACAACTTTTTAGAAAAGACAATAGAACTTTACATGATTTGATAGCTCGAACAGTAGTGATAAAATCTAATAATTAGTGATAAGATTGTGATATTTTTTATACTTTTTATGGTGAAAATATAAAAAACTATCTCTAAATAAGCACATTTTATCAAATAAAGCCAGTTATAAACCAACTTTAAACTTAAATTCAATTTTGTAGATATATAATATTAGGTCTCGTAATATTACTACACTATGTGAAGTGATAGTGAAGTGACATTTTGTCATTTTGCTATCACTTCCATAAGGGTGGTAAATTCAAACATAAAAAACAGGAGAATGAAAATGAAAAAAACTTTAGTTTCTTTAGCGGCAGTAGCTGCTCTAACAACAGGTGCAATGGCGGCTGATAAAGGTATCGATATTGTAACAACTGGTCAAGCAGTGGTTTACTATGAAACACATGCGGATGACGGTGATGGTATGGGCGTACAAAAGCGTGATACTTCTCTTTTTGATAAAGATAGTTCAGCTGCAAATGTTGGTATTCAATTAAATTTGAGTGCTGATCTTAAAAACAATTTTACTTTTGGTTCTCAACTTACTTATTTAGGTACAGCTGGTCTTGAACATAATTTAGTAAGTGGAACAAGACAACATTCTAATGCATGGGGAACTGGTGTTAGTCATACTGATCTTAATGATGAAATAGCATTAACTAAGATTTTTATTGCTAAGAAAATTGCTAATACTACAATTAAAGTAGGTCGCCAAGAACTTCCTAAGTCACTTTCTCCTTTTGCTTTCTCAGAGGGTTGGAATGTATTTAAAAATACTTTTGAAGCTATTTTGGTTGTGAATACAGATATTCCAGATACTACTTTAGTTGGTGCTTATGTTAGTGCAAGCAATGGTTCAATTGGTGATATAACTACATTTAATAATCTTGGTAATCTTGGTATTGCTGGTAGTGGTGGTGCTTATTTAGCAACTGTACAAAACAAGTCTGTTCCAATGACTACAATTACTGCTTCTTATTATGATGTAGCTAAAGTTATTGGTGCTGGTGGTGTAGCTGGTGCAGATGGTGTCAATGTTATATGGGGTGATGTTGCTGTAGCTGGTAAAGATTTACCAATGGGTCTTAAACTTGGAGTTCAAGGTGGTACAATTACAACTGATACAAATGGTTGGGATGATACAACTGCTTATGGTGTCAAAGTTGGTCTTAAACCAATTAACGCTCTTGCGTTATGTGTAGCATACACATCAGTTGATGGCGATGACAACAAAGCAAATGTAACAATGTCAAATGTTGGTACAGGTGTTAAAACTCCACTGTATACTCAAATGATTCTTAATCAAAACGCTATTAAATTAGATTCAGATACATATATGGTTAAAGGTGTTTATAATACTGGTGCTTATGGTAAAATCATTGCACAATATGCTGGTTCAACTGTTGGTAAATCTAGTATGATGGGTGCTGATAAAGACTACAGTGAATTTGATTTAATTTATAAAGTTAAAGCTGCTGGTGTTAATTATTTAGTTGCTTATATGAATCGTAACATCGATAAAGGTGGTAACATGGGTCTAGTTACTGCTAATACTGAACAAGATGATAGAATTCGTATCGTAGCTCGTTATAAATTCTAGTAGTTAATAAAACTACACTGTCGCTAAGACACTTTCCTCAAGCTTTGGCTTGGGGAATCTCTCTCTTTAAAATCATTTTTTTATTTTTTTATCTCAAGGTATGATATTTTT
>JAMOQK010000061.1 GCA_027064045.1 Sulfurimonas sp.
CCCTCTTTGAGTGTCGGAAGTAATTTGTCTTTGTCTTCCGTGCCTGTTACCGCATAAAAACCGTCAAAGATGAGTTTTCTGCCGCTTGCACGATATTCATTTTCCTTGCCTTTAAAGATGATGCTCTGCTGCTCAAATATTGCATCTTCCATCTGACATGCCATAAAACGCTCATAAATAAGACGGTAGAGTTTGATTTCATCAGCTTTTAAAAATTTTTGCGCTACTTCGGGAGTAAATTGCAGCATGGTAGGGCGTATAGCCTCGTGAGCTTCTTGTGCACCTTTAGCTTTTTTAGTATAAACTTTTGGCTCTTTTGGCAGGTATTTTTTTCCAAAACGGCTCTCTATGATGCCGCGAACAGCACCTACCGCTTCTTGTGCGAGATTGAGTGAATCTGTTCTCATATACGTGATGACACCCGAAGTTCCATCAGGTGTTTTTACGCCCTCATAGAGAGTTTGGGCTATCATCATAGTACGTTTTGGAGTAAATCCGAGCTTGCCTGAAGCCGTTTGTTGCAGTGTTGATGTCATAAATGGCGGTGGTGTTGATGATTTTCTTTTCTTTGTTTCTATTTTTGCAATAGTGAAATTGTCATTTTTAACGCTTTGGACAATTGCTTCTGCTTTTTCTTTGTTCTCTATGGAGAGTTTTGAAATTTTTTCTTCTTTGTGCTTTATAAGGTTTGCTTCAATATTTGGCTTGAAAAGCGTGTCAATGCTCCAATATTCTTGAGGAACAAAGGCTTTAATTTCGCGTTCACGGTCCACAACCAGTTTGAGTGTCGAACTTTGCACACGTCCGCCGGAAAGACCTTTTTGAATTTTTGAAGCAAGCAGCGGAGAGAGTTTATACCCGACTATACGGTCAAGCAAACGGCGTGCCTGTTGTGCATTAACCATGTCCATGTCTATTTTTCTAGCAGACTCAAGCGCATGTTTTATAGCCGTTTTTGTAATTTCGTGAAAAACAATACGTGGCAGTTCAAGCGGATCTTTTTTTATAGCATGGGCTATATGCCAGCCTATAGCTTCCCCCTCGCGATCTTCATCGGTCGCGATGTAAATAGTGTCGGCCTTTTTGGCTTTTTCTTTGATCTCTTTAACGGTTGGTGCATTCTCTTTTGCTACTGAGTATTTGGGAACAAGCTCATGAGTTTCTTCATCTAGAGTAATTCCAAAACGAGATTTTGGTAAATCTCTGATGTGTCCTTTGGATGCTATAACATCATAGTCTTTGCCTAAAAAATTCTTGATAGTACGCGCTTTTGCGGGTGATTCGACGATTATTAAGTTCAAATAGTTTTCCTATTGCAAGTGTATAATATAGTATAGAGTATAATTCAATAAATAAAGAAACTATAAGATGTAAGGCAAAATCTTGTAGATGTGCTTATTGCACTTCAAAAGATTTTAACGAAGCAGATTGTAGTTTCTTTATTTACCCTATGGGCAATTTTTAAAAGGCTCATTTCCTGCGTTAAACTTAATTTAACGATACCTGTATCGCAAAATCAAGTTTGTCTTGAATCTAAACCTTTTAAAAAATGTTGAATATACTCTATACTCTATACTATATTATACACTTTAAGTATAGTGATTTGGTTTTTGATTTTGGAAGTGTAGCGAAAAAAGAATAAAATTACGAAATATCTTTTTAGCCGGCACTAAAGTACCGGTTCCGAGAAGGTTGTCGGAACCCAGACTTTAGTCTCAATGCTATTAAGTTAAGAAAAAAGCTTGATGTTTTCTCGGAACCTAGGTTTTAACCTAGGCCTTAGTCTTTAAAGACGCAAAGCCCGCACTGAAGTACGGGTTCCGAAAAAGCCGCTTAACTTAATGGCATTGAGACTTCAGTCTGGGCTGAGAAGGGCAAAGAAGTAATAACAGCCGGCACTGAAGTACCGGTTCCGAGGTATTATGGAACCTAAATTTTAGTCTGGACCATAGAGGAGAGAAAAAAATTTACAAAAAAAGCTAAAGTTATTTTTTTGAGTGACGATATTGTTACAGTCTCGGGCAAGGAAGCCTAAAGATAAAATAAAAAACACAAGAGCGAAAGGCTCTTCCATAGAAAAGGATTTATTATGGGTTTTAGAATTAACACAAACATTGGTGCAATGAATGCACACAGAAATGCGGTAATGAATAATGTTGGACTTGATAAAAGTCTTAACTCTTTAAGTTCAGGTCTTCGTATTAATAAAGCTGCTGATGATTCAGCTGGTCTTGCTATTGCTGATAAACTTTCAGCACAGTCTCAAGGTCTGGGTCAAGCTATTCGTAACTCAAATGATGGTATTGGTCTTATCCAAACTGCTGATGGTGCTCTTGACGAATATACAAATATTCTTAAAAGAGTTCGTGTTCTTGCAACTGAAGCGGCCAATGATACACAAGATACTACATCTCGTACACATATCCAAAAAGAGGTTACTGCCCTTTTACAAGAAGCTTCTGATATTGCTAGTACGACTAAATTTAATGGTGTTACACTGCTAGATGGTACAAGTGGTAGTGATAAAAGTGGTGGTTTTGCATTCCATGTTGGTGCTTATGCAAATGAGACACAAACAGCAAAAATTGGTACAAATACCGTAACTGCTATTGTGGGTGGAGCTATTTCAACTATTGTTGTAACAAACCAAGCATCAGCTGAGGCTACTATCTCTAAAATGGATACTGCCCTTAATAACTTAAATAGTAAAAGAGCTACTTTGGGTGCTGCTCAAAACAAACTTGAATCAACCGTTAGAAATATCTCGGTAACTCAAGTAAATGTTACAGCTGCTGAATCTCAAATTCGTGATGTTGACTTTGCTGCTGAGTCTGCAAACTTTGCAAAACATAACATTCTTGCTCAATCTGGTTCTTATGCTATGAGTCAAGCGAATGCTGTACAACAAAACGTTCTTAGACTATTACAATAGTTTAAGATTGTTTCTTTAGAATTTCTATATCTGAAGCTATTCTATTTAGCTTCAGATAGTTAGCATCTCTCTTTTAAAAATTTTCTGATACTTTCTTTATATTGTTTGATGATGTTTTTCATTTCTTTTATTATAAGTTTGTCAACGTGTTGAATATTTTTATTTATTGTCTCTTTTTTTTCTTCTGTGTTGCTCATATCATAAATTATAGGAATTGTGTATTGAAAAAATGCATCAAAAACTTTTGTTAAATTGCGATTTTCACGTGTTTCATCAGGATAAAGAGCGATAACAAGTCCATATAAATTATAAAGATATTTGTTTACATCTGTATATGCCACACTCTTTTCATATTTTTTGACAATTGCTTCAGCTTCAGATGTATAAGAGAGTCTCTTTTTTAATGAGTTAATATCATCTATATCTAAAAATTTTTTACTTAATTTGCTCATTTCTTTGTTCAGTTGTATTAAAGTTTCTTTTTTATCTATTAAAGAGAGATTTTGTATATTTTTAGTTTCTGTACTAAGTGAATTTTTTATATAAGCTCCATCACTTAGATTATAGATTGTATGTATGTCTGATTTGAGTTGTTTGATGGAGTTATCTATAGAAACTATGGATGAATAAAAGAGAGGGGTAGTTTGTACTTTATCTCGGAAGTTTCCTTTTACATCAAAAATATCACCACGCAGTGAAATTTGATTGTCAAGCAGGGTTGAGTGTTTATCCAAATCATATTTACCGTTGTTACTCTCATGTTCATCTGAATGAGTTTCCCCCTCGCTACTTAGAGCTAGGTCAATTCCTAGAAGATATATATCTTTAAATCCAAGTAAGAGAGCATTTGCAACACTTGTTGAACCAATGCAAGGAGCAGCAACAGAAGAGAAGTCTTTACAGTAAAATGTGTCTTCTTCAACCATAAAAGTGAGTTCTTTATTAAAAATATCAATTACTCTCTGTTCAACAAATGAACCAAGTATTGCAATACTCTCTTTTACAAACTCTTGAATATCAAAACCTTCAAAATTTTTATATCCTGCCTGAAATCCGTCAATGTGGGAGACGATATCTGGCTTGATATTATGTTTATATAGAAGTTTTAGTGAGGTTGCTACTGCAAAGATTATAAATTTGTCCTGATTGTTTTTAAGCCATTGTATGTTTTTTTGAAGAGACGGCCCTGCGCCGATTATAAGAACAGGTTTCTTTGCTAAAGAATTCAGTTGTAGTTGTTTGGATAAATTGATAACCTTGTAGTTATGATTAATAAAATCAAGAGGTTTGAGGTATTTTTTAAGAACTGTATTGTATCCAAATGTTAAAAAATTCTGTGATGCCAGAATGTTTTTTATAAGTTGTATTTTCTTATCTGAGTGTGCTGGAAAATAAGAGTATTTTATGAGTCTGTTGAGATAGAAACTGGTTTCTAAAAATGTATTGAAATCTCTGTTGAAATCAAGTTCATTTGTAGCTATTGAAAATATTACTTGTTTTTCAGCAAAAAATTTATAGTATGGAGTTGTAAAGAGTGAAAGTCTAAAGAGTTCCAAATCATCTTCTATAACAATATAGTGTTCAGCCTCTATTTTTTTATGAATTTGTTCTATATGTAAACCAAGACCAGCTCCAATGAAGATAAATTTTTCAATCTGTTTCATTGTTGTTTCATAAGGATAGTTGTCTAGATAGAAACTCATAATTGGGTAGATGCCTTCATGGCTTTGTGCTGTATCACTAAGTTGAGCATTTTCATAATTGTGAACAAGTCTGAAACCTTCAAAACTATAACTATTCTTTTTAAAGTTAATATTATCACTTAGCTGTTTTGAAATATTTATGGAGTTGTCTGCATATAAAAATCTTTGACTGCTTAACTCTTTAATATCAAAATAACCATCTTCTAAAAATTCAAGAGCATATTTTTCTTTTACACGCGCAGAGGAGATATTATTTTGTAAAATATCTATTTTGTGAAATGTTTCATTATGATATTTTTTTAGAAACTCCATATTTTTGTTGTAATTAGAGATTGCAGTTTGTTCAACATTTTGCATCAATTGTCCTTTTGTAGTATTGCTTCTAAAGCTTTTATGTAAATATCTATTAATTTAATGATATTGTATCGAAAGATAGTATCTAGTTCTTTTGTACTTTGGGTACTACTCTCAGATATGAGAAATTCGTATACATAGTGAGATATATATTTCATATAATCTTCTAAAATACGACTAAGTTCATAAATAAAAAGATTTTCTTTAGAAGCAACTGAGTCTATCAGGTATTGCATATACTCCTCTGGATTGAATGGACTTTGAAGTTTATACGATTGAATTTTGTCTTTTAAACTTTTGGAATGCTGGAGTTTTTTGAAAAGCTCATTTATATCTTCTGTTGATAATTGACTTTTTGAATTGGATAGTAATGATTTTTTAAGTAAATTCATTACTTCTTCTTTATTTTGTTTTGTTGGATTTATCTCATTTGTTTTTGTAGGTTTTGCTACTTGTAAAAGAGCTCCTTCACTTAGATTATAAATATGTTGAAATCCTTTTTTTATCTTGGAAAAGTATCTGTTTATAATTTCTATTGAAGAGTAAAAGTGAGGAGTAGTATAAACTTTTTCTTGAAGATTTCCATCAATCGCCAAAGAAGACTCTTTATATTTAAGTGTTGTATCTTGTTGTATACCATCATTAAGAACAAGGGTCTGGTGGTCTTGATGATCATCAATATGATTTTTTCCTGTTTTTGTATCAAGAGCCAAATCAAGACCTAAAAGATAAATCTCTTTTGCTTGAAGTGCTAAAAGCATTAAGAGACTCCAAGAACCAACGCAAGGTGAGGATAGCTTAATTGAATTTTTCTGATATGAGCTTCCTACTTCAAAAACAAAGAGATTGTTCCCCTGAAAAAGATTTAAGACTTCATCCGGCGATGTGATGGCAAAAAGTTTTAGAGCATCATCAAAGTAGCTGATTTTACTAATTCGTTTAAATGAATTCATACTTGCTTCAAATGGATCTAAGTGAGTGATAATATCTACTTTTACATTATTTTTCTCTAAATAACTGAGTGCTGAGGAGACAGCTACAATTATAAAATTATTTTGGTGTTGTTTTACCCACTCTATTTTGTGCTGTAAAGATGGACCACTACATAGAAGTAGAAAGGGCATATTTAAAGATGAAATATTTATGGATGTTTGAACAACGTTATTCTTATTTGAAAAATGTTTCAGCGGTTTTATGTATGTAGAAGCTGTATCATGAAATAAAAAACGTAAATGAGATTGATTTGTCAAGCGAAGATAAAAAAGATTGTTTTTTTCTTCGTTATGGCTTAACAGCTCAAAGTATTTAATATAGTGATTTAGATAAAATTTTGTATTTAAAAAGTCATCAGTAGTTTGTGTAAATTCTTCTTTTGATTGAAATATACTGAAGATAATATTTGTAGATTGTGCTATTTTTTTATAATTGACACAGAATAAAGAGAGTCTAAAAAGCTCTAAATCATCTTCTACAATTAACAAAAGAGAGGGGTTTAGTCTTGTGGTAATTGGAGTTATATGCAAACCTAATCCTACGCCAAAGAAAATATATTTACCAATAGATGTATGTGTTGCTGTCTGTTTTTTTTGTATATAGTTAATAATTTCTGCTGTAAAGTTTAAATGAGAGTTTAGATTTTTCTCTTTTTTATAAAATTTGGCAGTGGCATCATCATAACTACTTCTGATAAATCCTTCAAAAACATTGTTGTCTAGTTTTGTGTTTGTATTTTCAAAAGATAGTTTAATATGTTTTTGTGCATTTTTATTATAAAGATATTTTTGTGTAGAAGGTTCAAATACATCAAAATTTCCATTTTCAAAAACAAGCTCATATCTTTCTTTGTAGTGCCCGTTACTCACTGCCGCATCATACTCTGAGAGTTTGGCAAAGAGTTCTGGATGGTGTTGTTCTATATAGGCTATGTTGTCATTAAAATTTTTTGTTACGATGGCATTAATATCGTGCATCTTATCCCTTTAGTTTTGTCTCTAACTCTTTTGCAATATCTTTCAAAGTTGTGATGATAGTTGCATAAATCTTTGAAATTTCTTTTTTTATATTAATCTCTTTTGTGTTGCACAGATCAAAGATATAAGGGTAGATAAAGCGTGTATAGTTATGAAAAATCAACGCACGCATTTCACAAGATTTATCATTGCATAAGCAAATAGTGTTCTCTAATTGCATGAGCGTTTCAAGCAATTGTGTTTGGTCTGTAATGTGCTGTTTGGCATAGGTTTGCAGGAGAGATTTTATCTGTGTGATATCTTTTACAACACTCTTTAAAGTTGCAAGCTCTTTGGTACTAAGCCTATTTTCACTGGCATTGAAGA
>JAMOQK010000062.1 GCA_027064045.1 Sulfurimonas sp.
GTGCTTTTTGTTTTACCATACTGTTTAAATCTACATCATCTTTTTTATCTTCTACAATTTCAGCATCAATAGGCTTGTCGTCAGCCTCTACAACATTAGCAACATCTTCACCGATAGGCAATTTTTTAACAAGTTTTTTAATAACTGTTTTAGTAGCCATCTCTTCAAACCAATCAGCCCATACACCAGTAGGCTTAGCACCTTTTTGATTACTTGATACCATTCTATGCTTATCAATCTGTTTTTTATTCATTATCTCTATGTAAAGCATTCCATCTGGGCTAAGTGCAAGGGCAACAGCATATTTAAAAGTTTCTGTTTCACTATCAATATTCTTTTTAAATTTGATATTTTCATCAAAGCCATCAATCGTATAATCAAACTCATCCTCTTCATTTACGATATACGATTTTAGTTTCCACCCAGTACGAGCTAATAAAGCAGTATAACCACGAGCCGAAACGATTAACTGTACGCTACTCTTAAAAGGTACAATATAAGCATGAGATAGAGCAGGACTTAAATCCAAGTTGAGTTGAGCTACTGTAACACAAGCATCTATAATGCTATCTACCCTACAATTTGCTAATTTATAATCATTAGCAACTTTTGATGCAGTTGCTAAGAACTTATCAGATTTTTTCTTGTCCCCAAAAAGAGATTTAATTACTCTTTGTTGAGCTATAAGACCGCTTTTAATTTGTTGTTCTCTTTGTATTAAGTTTTGATTTTGCATTTTATGCTCCTAATTGTTCTAAACGCCACTTTGGCAAGTCCATCTGTCTAAAAAAAACACTATTATTACTTCTTTTATAGTTGTTAATATTTTCAATAACTTCTGTATAAGCACTTCTACCATCTTCAATAAACCTATTTGTAATTTGTACCGCAAAAGGCTCACAAGGGCTTTCACTTGGAACACATAAAAAAGCAAAGTAATCAGCTTTAACCCCAGCCATTCGCAAAGTATCTATATAAAAAGCAGCTTGTAAATGATAACCGAGTTCATAAGCATCTTTTATAAATTTGTTCGGAGAATTGTATCTCGTAGTTTTTACATCATAAATAACACCTAAATTTTCATCGTAAGCATCAACTCTTACTTTTCTAATAAAGCCATTATCTTTTACAAATAAGCTCATTTCGTTTTGTGTTTTAGTAGTAATATAATCAAACATTATATGCCCGTTATTTATCATTACCTCGAGTTTTTCTAAATTCGATTTAGTTAATTTATAGTTGCTAATATCAAATTTTTTAGGCTCTAAAAGTGCCTCGTGAGTTGCAGTCCCCATATCTAACGCAGGGCTATACAAACGCATAAGTTTGCTTTTTTTTATATACAGTTTAGGGTCTTTATACGCTTGTTTTAATCCACTTGCACTAATTCCCTCAATATTATGATACTCTTCATTTGTTAAGTTATCAGGATGGATAAAAGTATTAAATTTAATACTCTTATCTTCCTCGACTTCATCAAAGTCAATCTCTATTAATTTACTCATAAGAAATTTCCAAACAATTAGAACTAAAAATTGGAATTTGCTTTTTTTCAATCATAGGAATAATTTTATTAAGCATTGCATCACTTTCAACCCCTGCAGTAGCACTTACTCTATATTTTAATGTAATTTCATAAGTGCTTTTATTGTTGGAACTTTTTACAGTAGGCTTTGGTTCAGGTTCAGGCTTTGGTTCAGGCTTTGGTGTCTCTTCTTTTTTTTGTTTTTCAAATGCCTCCCTCTGTCTCAATATTTCATTAGCTCTCGCCTCATCTTTTAATCTTTGATTTTCTATCTCTATATCTGCTAACCTTTGTCTCTCAATAGCACTACTCACAAGATTATCAAGCTCATCTTTAAACTTCTTTGACAAATCTCCTTTTGAAGTGAGACCAGACACAGAGGGAGCAGGTAGCATAAAGTTTTTAAACTCATCTCTAAGTGAGACATTTTCAAGAGCATTATCAAGATAATCTCTCATCTTTTGAGTATGTTCTAATCTTTTTGCATCTTCAAATACTGAAATACCATCAACTATTTTTAATCTCTTTGTATCAAGCAAGTTTTCAATATCTTTTAACTTTGATTTAAACTCTTTAATAGGAGCTTCAACTTCAAGCAAATATTTTTTAGCCTCACTTTTTATATTTGCTTTTAACTTATTTAAGTTAGCACCACTCTCTTTAGCCTCTTTAATATTTTCACTTGTAACATCTATTTCAAATTTCTTTGTATAAACTTCCAAGTTACTTTTAAAGTCCTCAAAGTTAGCAACTATTTTAGGAGCTACTACTTCTATTTGTAAATTATTCATAATTTATTCCTCCATATCATAAACCTCAATCTATAAAATGTAACCAAGTTTTTAAACTTCCACATCATCATTTTTGTTTCAAATTTTAAGTTACTTAAAAACATAAATACCTCTCTCTTTTAACCTTAGCTTACGCAATGCTATTTCTATCTCTAAAGCCTCTTTGTATGCTTTCTCAAATGCCTTTATTATCTCTTTTTCACTCATAAAAATTCTTTTGCATCTATAAGCGTAAGAGCAATAACACAAATCGCTGTGATTGTTCCGATAGTAGTTATTAGCGATGCACTATCTATTGCAGGGTTGCACATAATCCACTCCTTTAAAATCCAAGTCCCAAGCCGTAGCCGCGTTTACATTTTTGTATACTCTTCTTACATGTAAGTGCTTCACATGCAACGACACTCTTTTAATCCCATATTTTTTACGATATACTTTCATCTGTGTTTTTCCTTATGATTTAACACTGTGGGCTACTCTAATAGCTCACGACTTCACTCTATTTTTTAGCTTTTCTTCTGTTCGCTCGAACTTTCAAAGATTTATGCCGTTTACCTTTTGTAAAAGCTCTATTTTTTGAGTTTGAAAAACCACTATTCTCTTTTGATTTTAATACTGGCAATCTCCCTGAGCAATCACTATTAATTAATCCAAGCATACCTACTAAAGATGCCATTAATCCTCTTCTTGTCATTGTCTTATTTCCTTTTTTATTTTTAGCTTTTTAAAAGCTCAACAAAACCAAGCATGGCTCAAACACGCACCCCAACAAAAAAACCATCAGTGAATAGACGCCTCACACTTAAATTATATAAATGTAAAAAATAGTAGTGCTTTTGTTTGCTTGATTTTGTTAAACTTTTTTGTGTTTCATTATGAAGTATAGTTGAGAATAGCTGTATATAAAAAGTGTACTATTTGTACTTTTGTGGTATAATACTTGCACGGATAAGTTCTTGAGTTTATCCATTTTTTAACCTCCAGTTGTGGAGCCAGAAAAAAACCAACGAGAAGAAAATCATTAGCATGTGGATTGATTACCCACATCCTTTTGTTGATAAAAAAGCTCAGTTACTTCGGTGGCTGGGCTTTTTTTTTGCTTGTTTTTTAGTGTGTAGTAGCCACCTGTACCCATTCCGAATACAGAAGTAAAGACTATACACACCGATAATACTGCAGGTTTTACTTGTGGGAATGTAGGCTAAGCAAGGACATTACAAAGGAGGTGCTAAAATGGTTTTCATCATTCTCGTTGGTAAAATCTGTCTTGCTCTTGGTTATATACTACTTGCAATAGCAGGTATTTGTAACATTCACTAATTAGTAAGCTTACTAATTACATAGCAGACATAAAAGACTAATCACCTTTTTATGTCTGCTACTCTCAACTATACTTCATTTATGATTTTAGTAATACCATTTTTTTCACCACTGTTCCTAAGGGTATTTCAGCGTAGGTGGCTTTCACAGATAGCTACTCAACTGGTCTTTTTTAAAGTGGGTATCTACCACTAGCAACAATAAACAGTCCCAACAAGCAAAGAGACTTAACGCATAAGCACACTCTTACTTCATTCTTCATAATCGAACTTGTTAGAACACGAACCTAAAGGCTCAATAAAACCCACATGCCATGATGTGGACTCTATGAGGGTTTAGGCTTGAAAAGCACTCACACCATCAAGACCTTGCAATATTGAAGTTGTAAGTTCTCTTGTTGTCTCCTCTTGTAGCTGATTAATGTTGTAGCATATTAGTTCAGCAGTTAAGGCACCATCATCGGCACTCAAAAACAACTCTGTTTCAAATCGTGTCATAATCGCTCTATCATTTTTAAAGATAGGAAATTCAAAAGCGATAATTTTTGGAAGCGTCATTGATGATTTACCAGTGCTAATGTTTACATCAAGATGAAATTTTTGTTGTGCATTCCTTTGTACGGAATCTATAGTTTTTATAGCTTGTAAATGTTCAGCCATCTCTACAATATCCATATCATCAGCTTTTTTATTGTCAAGTGCAACAATATAAGGCTCCATCTTTTTTAAAAATCTAACGAACTGTTTTTGAGTTAATTGTTCTTGGTTATTTTTAAACTCAACAAAGTCCTCAGTTAAAATTAAATCCATTTTGCAAACACTGTCACCATAGTCGGCATTCTCTACTGTCGAATAGTTAAACACTGCTTTTACAATGTTGTTGTTATAAAAAAGTTTAGTAGCGTTTGTTTTGTACTCACTTACAAAAGCGATAAAATCATTTTTATCTACTATTGATTGATTTAGTACATGACGAGCAATACCAGGTTTAAAGTGTTGTTTAACATCAGTTGTCTCATACTTATAATCTTGATGAACAGCTTTAACGCCATTTCCTAAATCTTGCGAAATTGGTCTAAATGTATCTACTATTTTATTTATAATTTCTTTCATTTTTTTATCCCCTTGAGTGTGGTAAGATTTGTTGTTCAGGTCTATTTCTTGACGGAAGGAATGTTCTATCGTTTACGAAGAAGCCTGTTTTTATTTGAGTCTCTGGTATCTTTGCTGATACTGTACCAGTCATTGTTATTTGGTCATCTGCAACTTTTGCAATTTCAAGCTTTATGGTTAAAGTTGATTTTTTCTCTTGAAGCATAGTTGCTTTTACGCATGACTTTAGTTTTCTTGCGGTCTCATCTGCAATATCTCCATTTCCAACAGTTCTAAAGGCATCTATAAAAGCCTGTATCTCAGAATTTAAAACATCTTGCATCTTATTTCCTTTTTCCTATTTTCTAAACAAAGCCAACTTTTAAAAGCTGTTTTCGTTTTGTTAGGAGTATTGTAAGATATACTTACTTAATCTAAGATAAATTATGTAAGATATTCTTACTTTTATGCTATAATTCTTTAAAATTTAGAAAAAAGGCTAATACATGAAAGATTTATGGATAACTAAACTTTGGTGTAGAATGTGTTTATTTGCAAGTATAATCACCTATGGAATTACAAAAGATGTAGATACTATTGTGTTTATTGTGAGCATATATGCTCTACTGCTTGGAGGTGGATGGTTTTTTTACGCTTCTGTTAAGCTAATAGTTTGGCATGTACTTGATGAAGAGGAGAAAAAACTAGAAAGGTTTTGAAAAAGAGAGAAACACTAATAAAGTTAGATGATGTAAACTGTGAGCTAAAAAAGCTTTAAATCTTAAAGATGGTAAGTAAAATTGTTAAAATAGGTTAAGGTGTTGTTATTTCTTAAATATGGAAGCAAGGACAGAAGCAAGTTCTTTGCCGACATTGAGCATAAGAGTTGGTTGTGGTTCGTCTGATTTTTTACCATCATAGATGTATCGCATTAGTGCAAGAGACAGTATAATAGGAATGGTTTTTTTAATTCTGGTGCGTTTTCCATTAGCTTATCCAGCCTAGATTTTTTAGCCTTATTTCCATTGCCTTTTTTGAAACAATAAGCACTCTTGCTAAATCTTCTATTGTTTTTAGCCCTTCACTTTCAAGCAAAAAAACAAGCTTACTTTTTGGCATAATAAGTTCAGCAGCATAAGTGTTCGCCTCATATTCTCTATAATCATAATTGTCTTGTGAATATGATTGATTGCTATCTCTTAGCATTTTTGTAGAGTCATCTAGGTGTCCGTTTACATAGTGTCCAAGTTCGTGAGCTATAGTAAATCTCTGTCTCTCAAGAGAATCATCAGGATTTACATAGATGGTAATATTATTATCGTCATCTCTCACTATAGCACCACTTTCACCACTATTTAAAAAAGGACTGTCATAGGAATCTGCTACAACATTAATACCATACTTTTGAGCTTCTAACACAGGGTCAACATAAAATGTATCACTCATAGCATCTCCTTTATTAAGTTTTTTTATATTGGAATTATATCACAAATCCCCTATAATCTTAAAAGCCCTGGCACATTTCACATCTCTTACATCACACATAATCGGTGGGAAGTTTGTGTTTATAGGCATAAGTGTAACCACACCTTTATCATCAATGAGATACTTTTTAAGCCCACTCTCTCCATCTATGGTGGTGTAGTGTACTATGTCGCCGTTGCTACACTCCATATTTTTATCGCAAATGATAACATCACCCTCTTTTATCTTAGGAAGCATACTATCCCCTTCAGCTTTAAGAGCATAAACGCCTTCACGAGCAAGTTCAGGGTTTACAGGTATGTACTCTATATCATCATTATAAGAAATATTTGGAACTCCACAGGATGCCACTCCTATTAGTGGGATGTATTTTACTTGCTTCTCCTCGTTTTCTTCAAAATATCCAGCCTCAAGTTTTAAAACTTCTCTTATTTTTCTAAGATTTTCTAAAGTTGGAGTGTTTTTGTTTTGTTCATAATTTGATATGGACACTCTATTTACACAAAGATGTTTGGCTAAATCATCTTGTGACATTTTCATTTTTTTTCTAGCGTCTTTTAATAATTCTCCGAAACTCATATCAAGTCCTTTTTTTTGTAAGTTATACTAACTAAAAAAAAGTAAGTATTTCTTACTGTTTTAAAGTTTAATAAAGTAAGAATATCTTACAATATGCCTATGAAAAAAATAAATAGAAAAGAAATACAAATTAAATTAAGTGTATCTCACTCTACTGTTAGTCAATGGCTGTGTGGATTAACAAAACCAACAGCCGACAAAATGTTTAAACTTGAGGATGAATTTGGTATCCCTGTTTCAGCTTGGAGGGACATCAAATCCTACCTACAAGACAATGATACAAAACAAATTCCTAAACAATCAAGTAATAGGAAGTAAGAAGGAATGAATATGAAAAATTATCCACTTAACTTCAAAGTTGAAGACGATATGGCAAAAAAGT
>JAMOQK010000063.1 GCA_027064045.1 Sulfurimonas sp.
ATGATATAACCTCTCATCCATGAAAAATATACTTGTTCAGGTCTTCTTCCTTGATTATTTAATCTTTGAATTATATTATTATCTTTTAGTTTATTGAAAACTGCATTTACATTATTAGTACCTTGATTTGTAAAACCTAATTCTTTTCTATATTCTTTAAAATATTGTGTTGTTATTGCATTCACTAATTAATCCTCTTTTAAAAATAATAAAATATCATCAATTAGTTTAGAACTTACTTGTCCATTATTACCTATATGTTCATCATCTGGTGGTATCCCCAATTGACTATTAATATGTTTAACTATTGTTGGTTTATCTGAATTTTTATTTAAATATTTTGTAATTCCATGACTTATTTCAAGTAATCCATCTTTTGTTATTGTTCCATTTTCTGGGTTAAATAAATCAATAGATATTGAAATATTTAATTTGTTTAATAATTCTTGCATTAGTTCTTGTTTTGTTTTCATAACAACCTCTAAACAATATTAGATTCATTGTATCTAAATTTGATTTATATAACTTTATATTTTAAATTTTTTATGTTAATTTACCCTATCAGATAACTATTAGTTAATCAACATTTTAGCACCAACCACATTAATCCATCATAAATAATTCTAATGCTAAAATGTTGTTTCTACGCCTTGTTATATGAACGAATGTAGGCTATGGAGTTTGTGGGCGGATTTGGATATTTTAGTCTGTTTTTGAGTTACGATTATTTGCTTTTGTGATGAAAAATCATCTGCTTTATTTAAGTATTGACTGCTTTTAAATGCCAACTTGTTGCTATTTCTATTTTTAAGCAATGAAGTGATTATTGAAAGTTTTGAGAGAATGTTATTTGTATGAATTTTTATTTGTAGCATTTGCATTTTAACCACTATCACTCTTGTCATGAGCTGATCTCTCTTGAAGTTTACACATTTGAAAGTTATAACAGATTTAACTCTTTAGGCTTAAAAATATGTCACGGAGCAATGGAATTTGCCGTTAGGCTTCATATAAGTACCTATCCAAAAAGAACACCAATTATCAGCGATAAGAAAACAGTTCTAGTGATAGGCAGATTTTTGAAGAACTAACTGGTTAATTCAAGAAAATCTAACGACACAATAGGACTGTTTTCTTATCGCCCATAGGGAAGCTCAAAAAAGCAACTACTGACTTCGTTAAAAACTCTTGAAGCTACCAGTAGCTCCTACAAGTTTTTGCCTTGCATTAGTCACTTTTTTGAGCTTCTGATAGTTGGTGTTCTTTTTATGGATGCAGTTGTTTTGCAACTTGCGAAAACTTTAAAAGCAGACCATGTTTTTATTGGCGAATTGCAAGAAGATAAGTTTTCAGTCAAAACACTTTCATACTGTATGGACAATAAAATTGTAGATGGGCTTGAATATATATTGAAAAATTCACCTTGTGAAGTTGTATATGATGGAAAAGTAGTTGTTTATCCAAAAAATGTTACTAAGATTTTCCCCCTAGATCAGGATTTAGTAAATTTAAAAGTTGAAGGCTATGCTGGAATTCCACTTTTTAATAGTAAAAATAAAACATTTGGAGCCATAATAGTTTTATATCGTAAGCCAATAGAAAATCCAGACTTTGTTTCTTCTATAATAACTCTGTTTGCAAATCAAGTAGCAAATGAAATAGAAAAACAACACTATATAAAAGAGATAGAAACATTAAACAAAACACTTAAATCTAAGATAGAAAAAATAAATGAAGAGATTGAAAAAAACAACCAAAAAGAAAAAATGCTTCAACGACAAAGCAGTCTTGCTCAAATGGGTGAGATGATATCTATGATAGCTCATCAATGGAGACAACCTTTAAGTGCTATTAATGCTTCAGTTATAGCAATTCAATGTACAACAGCATCAGAAAGATTTGATCTATCAGATAAAAATGATAGAGAACAATTTTTACAGTTTTTAGATAAAAAATATAATAATATAATTGAATATTTGCAAGGCTTGTCTGAAACTATAGATGACTTTAGAAACTTTTTTAAACCAGATAAACAAAAAGAGCTTGTAAATTTACAAGAACCGATAAATAGAGCTTTAAAAATAGTAGAAAATTCTATGAACAGTAAAGGCATAGAAGTGAATTGTGATTTTCAAATAGATGAACAAATAGAGTTATATCAAAATGAGATAATGCAAGTTATACTAAATATACTTAAAAATTCAGAAGATAATTTTATAGAAAAAAATATACAAAATAGTAAAATTGATATAACTATATACAAGCAAAATGATAATTATGTTATCTCTATAAAAGATAATGGTGGAGGGATACCTCAAGATATATTGCCAAATATATTTGATCCATATTTTAGTACAAAAAATGAGAAAAATGGTACAGGACTAGGGCTTTATATGTCAAAGATTATGATAGAGGAACATCATAATGGTAAATTAAAGGCTGAAAATATTGAAAATGGTGTAGAGTTCAACATAAACATAAAAAATATAAGTACCTCTCCATAAATCTTAAGCTCCATTGGGAAGAAATTCATCAAACCCGGATTCACATCATAGTTGTTTTTTTAATAGATACTTAATATTTTCGTTTAAACTTAAAATCTTCCTCAGCTACTTTTCTAGCACCATTAAAACTCATGATTTCACCACCATATTTAGCTTGAAATTTTTTTGCATCATCCAAAGAGGCAAAAGCATACTTGCTAACACGACTCATGGTTCCTCTTTTTTTACTACCAACCACATACTTAGCATCTCCAACAGAAATAAATTTTAAAGAAGCTACATCAACCACTTGAGGATTTTTAAGAGTTACACCCTTTCCTAAATGCTCCTCTAAACAATGTATGGAACAGTACTGATACTGCTTACCTTTATAAATAGCTGCATGATTTGTCTTATAATATCTCGCTAGTTTCATACCACATCTCGCACAATATCTTTTATTTTTTCCTTTTTGAAGTAAAACAGCCTTATCTGGAGTTACTGATTGGTACAAACTCGACTTAACTTTCAAATCATTATTTGTCCCACAACCACTCATTATCACAACCAAAAGAACAAAACTAATCAATTTCAACATCATTTTCCTTTTTTATTATTATCCTTAGATTTCACACAAAGAACTATTTCTTGCATTTAACATAGTTTTGTGACCACTAAGATACTCATCTACTTCTATGGCACACTCTCTACCCTCATAAATCGCCCAAACAACCAAAGATTGTCCCCTTCTGCTATCACCTGCACTAAATACACCATCAAGTGAAGTTTTATAACCACTTGTTTTTATATTGCTTCTCTCATCAGTTTCTAACGAAAGCTCTTTTATAACATCATCTTGCAATGGTCCTAAAAAGCCCATAGCCAAAAGTACCAAGTCTGCTTTTAGTACAAACTCACTCCCTTCTATCTCTTTAAAACCTCTACCTTCCCACTCGATTTTAACACAGTTTATACCTGTAACTTTATCATCTGCATCTTTGATAAAAGATTTTGAAAGTACATTAAAATCCATCTCGCAACCCTCTTCTTGAGAAGTTGAAAGTTTAAAAATCCTTGGATATGTTGGCCAAGGCATATCAGCAGTTCTTTTTAATGGTGCTTTTGGCATCAACTCTATCTGAGTTACACTCTTAGCCCCTTGACGGATAGAGTTACCAACACAATCACTACCAGTATCTCCCCCACCTATCACAACTACATGTTTATCAGTTGCCAAGATACTTTTATCTTCTGGTATCACTTCACCCTCAACTCTACTGTTTGCCTGAGATAAAAACTCCATTGCAAAATGGATATTTTTTGCATCACGATTTTCTATAGGTAAGTCTCTAGGGTTTCCTGCACCTGTTGTGATTATCACAGCATCACTGTTTTTTTGAATATCACTAAGAGGTATATCTACACCAATATTTGCATCAGTTATAAACTTCACACCCTCTTTACTCATCAAATCAACCCTTCTTTGAACTACATCTTTTTTATCTAGTTTAAAGTTAGGTATTCCATATCTAACAAGCCCACCAATTCTGCTCTGTTTTTCATAAACAGTTACATTATGTCCAGCTTTGTTTAGTTGATTTGCAGCGGCAAGTCCTGCTGGACCACTACCAATGATGGCTACATTTTTACCACTTTGTCTTTTTGGTATTTGTGGTTTCATCCACCCTTTTTTATAAGCTTTTTCTATGATGGAATACTCTATATTTTTTATCCCAACAGCAGTCTCATTCATGCCAAGTACACATGCCGTCTCGCAGATGGCAGGGCAGATTCTTCCTGTAAACTCAGGAAAATTATTTGTACTCATAAGAGTTCTAAAAGCACCCTCCCATTTTCCACGATAAACTTGGTCATTAAACTGAGGTATAAGGTTACCAAGTGGACAACCATAACTAGAATGGCAAAACGGTACACCACACTCCATACATCTAGCACCTTGTTCCTCCATATCCTCTTTTGGCAATGGTGTTATAAACTCATTATAATGTTTTACACGCTCATGTGGAGGTTCAAGAGTAAAATTTTTTCTCTCATAATCTTTAAATCCTGTTATTTTTCCCATCTCACACCTCCTCTTTTTTAAGAGCTAACACTCTTTTATAATCTTGTGGCATCACTTTTATAAACTTAGATTTTGCATCTTTCCAGCTATCTAAAATCTCTTTTGCCTCTTTTGATGATGTGTATTTTACATAATTTTCTATCATTGATTTAACTTCTGTCTCATCTTCATCACTCTCTATGGCATCCAAATCAACCATACCACCATTTATTCTCGATTTTAGATTACCTTTTTCATCATAAATATAAGCGATACCCCCACTCATACCAGCACCAAAATTTTTACCAATATCTCCAAGTATCACAGCACGACCACCTGTCATATATTCACAACCATGATCGCCTATGCTACCAACAACAACTTTAGCACCACTGTTTCTCACACAAAATCTCTCACCGGCCTGACCATAAATATAAGCTTCACCACTTGTCGCACCATAAAATGCTACATTTCCAAGAATTGTCGTTCTGTTTGCATCATAAGTTGAATTTTTTGGTGGATAAAGTATCAACTTACCACCACAAAGACCTTTACCAAAGTAGTCATTTGCATCGCCCTCTATCTCAAATGTTATACCACTATTTACAAATGCCCCAAAACTCTGACCACAACTTCCATCTGCTTTAAAGTAGATAGTATCTTCAGGTAATCCAACTTCTCCATATTTTTTTGTCATCACAGATGAAAGCATAGTTCCAACAGTTCTATTTATGTTCCTTAGTTTTATATACTCTTTTATCGGTGTTTTATTATCTATGGCAGATTGTGAAAGTTTTATCAACTCATTATCTAATGCCATATCTATACCGTGGTCTTGCTGCGAGGTTTTATAAGGCGTATCTTCACTTCTTACATGCATCTTATGTAAAAGTTTATCAAGTTGTAGATGTTTTGCTTTGAAGTGATTAATACCCTCTTTAGCTTTAAGCTTATCAACTCGCCCAACCATCTCATCAATAGTTCTAAATCCAAGTTCAGCCATAATCTCTCTTAAATCTGTTGCTAAAAATCTTACAAAGTTCACAACATGTTCAGCTTTACCTGTATATTTTGCTCTTAAATCTTTATCTTGTGTTGCAATTCCAACTGGGCATGTGTTTAGATGACATTTTCTCATCATTATACAACCCTCAACAACTAAAGCACTCGTAGCAATTCCCCACTCTTCAGCACCAAGAAGAGTAGCGATTGCAAAGTCTCTACCAGTTCTAAGCTGTCCATCAGTTTGAACCACTATACGACCTCTAAGACCATTTTTTATAAGTGTTTGATGTGTCTCAGCCAAACCAAGTTCCCAAGGAAGCCCAGCATGTTTTATAGATGTTTGGGGTGATGCACCTGTTCCACCATCAAAACCAGAGATAAGGACAACATCGCTATAAGCTTTTGCAACACCAGCTGCAATAGTACCAACTCCCACTTCTGAAACCAGCTTAGTATTTATTCTGGCATGTGGGTTTGAGTTTTTCAAATCATGTATAAGCTGTTTTAAATCCTCAATAGAATAAATATCATGGTGTGGTGGTGGGGAGATAAGCCCTACACCTGGAGTTGAATGCCTTATAGCACCTATTATCTCATCCACCTTATGACCAGGAAGTTGTCCACCCTCACCAGGTTTTGCACCTTGAGCTAGTTTTATCTGCAACTCCTCTGCATTTACAAGATAGTTTGCAGTTACACCAAATCTACCACTTGCAACCTGCTTGATTTTTGAGTTTTTATTTGTACCAAATCTCTTAGAATCTTCTCCACCCTCGCCAGTATTACTTTTTGCACCGATAGAGTTCATAGCTATTGCCAAAGTTGTATGAGCCTCTTCACTAATTGAGCCATAACTCATAGCACCTGTTGCAAACCTTTTCATAATGTTTTCAACTGGCTCAACCTCATCAATAGGAATAGGCTGTTGTTTTGTAAACTCTAACAAACTTCTAAGCGTCACAAACTCCTCTTGTGGCTCATCTATAATTTTTGTGTATCGTTTAAAAGTGTTATAGTCATTATTTTTTGTTGATTGTTGAAGTAAGAAAATAGCCTCAGGTGAGAAAAGATGATTTTCACCCCTTTGTCTATAAGAGTACTGACCACCAACGCCAAGGTCATTTGCTTCTATAATCTGTTTTGGATAAGCAATAGCATGACACAAAAGAGTTTCTGTTTCTAAAGTATCGGCATCTATACCACCAAGTCTTGATGGTGTCCCTTTAAAATATTTATCTACAAGCTCATCACCTAAACCAACTGCTTCAAAAATTTGAGCGCCAGTGTATGAACGGATAGTAGAGATACCCATTTTAGACATGATTTTATATATCCCTTTACCTATGGCAATTATATAGTTTTGTTCAGCTGTTTGTGGAGATATGTCCTCTTTTATCATCTTTCTTTTTCTCATATCTTCTATGCTTTCAAATGCTAAATAAGGGTTGATAGCATTTGCACCATAACCAATAAGAGTTGCAAAATGATGAATCTCTCTAGCCTCTGCAGTTTCTACAACTAAACCACAGTTTGTTCTAGTTCCTTTAGCTATAAGATGATGATGAACTGCACTTGTAGCTAAAAGTGTTGGAATTGCCGCTTTTGTTTTTGAAGTTCCACGAGTTGAGAGGATAATAACCTGATAGCCATCTTCAAGTGCTTTAGACGCTTCCTCTTTTATCCTCTCTAATGAACTCTCCATAGATCCTTTTTTGGTAGCATCAAACAAGATATTAATAGTTTTTGCTTTAAAATTAAACTTACTAACACCCCTTAGTTTTTCAAGTTGCACATTTGTTAAAATCGGTGAAGATAGTTTGATAAAATTTCTATTTTCATCCACTTCTTGAAAAAGGTTTCCTTGAGATCCTATATATGATGTTAAACTCATAACAGATTCTTCTCTGATTGGGTCTATTGGTGGGTTTGTAACTTGAGCAAAAAGTTGGTGAAAATAGTTATAAAGATTTATAGATTTATGAGATAAAACTGCCAAAGAAGCATCATTCCCCATAGAACCAGTTGCTTCATAAGCATCATTTGCCATTGGTGTCAAAACAGTTTTTAAATCTTCTTGAGTATAACCAAAACATTTTTGTCTTTGTAAAATAGTATTATGATTTGGTTGTTTTACCTCTGTATTTAGTGGTAAATCATCAAGGTTTATCTTTTGATTTTCTATCCACTCTTTATATGGATATGCTTTTGAAATCTGTTCTTTTATCTCTGTATCATTGATAATTCTTCCATTTTCCAAATCAGCCAAAAACATTTTACCAGGTTGAAGTCTCCCTTTTAAGACTATATCTTCACTAGGAAATTCCAAAGCACCCTGCTCACTTGCCATAACTAAAATATTATCTTTTGTTAATGAGTATCTTGAAGGTCTTAAACCATTTCTATCAAGTGTAGCACCTATAAATCTACCATCAGTAAAAGCAACCGAAGCTGGTCCATCCCAAGGCTCCATAAATGTTGCATGGTACTCATAAAAAGCTTTTCTTGCCTCATCCATCTCATCATCACGCCAAGCTTCAGGTATCATCATCATCATAACATGTGGAAGTTTTCTACCAGCTAGAGTTAAAAGTTCTATAACATTATCTAAAACAGAACTATCACTCCCTTTGTCTTCATTTATAAGATATGGATAGATTTTATCAAGTTCATCATCACTAAAAAGTTTTGATTTTAAAAGTGATTTTCTCGCTCTCATCCAATTAATATTTCCCCTAAGAGTGTTTATCTCCCCATTGTGAGCAATATATCTAAATGGTTGAGCCAATGCCCATGACGGAAAAGTGTTAGTTGAAAATCTACTATGAACCAAAGCGATAGCCGATTCAAAATCATCTTCACTCAAATCTGCAAAAAAGAGTGGTAACTGCTCAGTGATGAGCTGACCTTTGTACGAGATGGTTTTATAACTCATGGATGGCATATAAAAATACCCTGTCCCCTGAATTGGTGATGCAGTGACAAGAGATTGTGCGTACTTTCTTATAACAAAAAGCTTTCTTTCAAACGCTTCAGAGTCTATTGTCTGAGCCTTTTTTATAAAAACATGTCGAACTATCGGTTCAACTGCTTTTACTGTATCTCCAAGTGTTTCATTGCATGTTGGAACTTTTCTCCATCCCAAACACTCTTGACCAAGTTCTTCTATACACTCTTCAACTATACTCTCACACTCCGTATAAGCATTTGGATCTCGAGGTAAAAACACAACACCAACACCATAAGAACCAAATTCTGGCAACTCTATCCCCTGCTCCTTTGCAACCCTTCTCATAAACTTATCTGGCATCTGAGTAAGTATCCCAGCACCATCACCTGAGTTCTTCTCAGCTCCAACAGCACCACGATGTTCAAGATTTGCCAGAAGCTTTAAACCTTTACTAACTATATCATGAGATTTTTCACCCTTCAGATGTGCAACAAACCCCACACCACAAGCATCATGCTCAAACTCAGGATCATAAAGACCCTCCCTTGACGGATAACATTTTAGTTTCATAATAAGACTTCTTATTTTGGATTTTCTAAATTCTATCTAATAATATATATAAGTTTGCTTTGAAGTATAAATATTTTTCTGTTATAATGATTTTCAAGAAACGATACCTTCACACATAAAAATTATAAAAATGCTTCGTTAAACAAAAGGATAAGAATAATTGAATTGGCTAAACTTTTTTGAAACTAAAACACAGATAAACCACCCTTTTGGAAGAGGTACAAATGCTAATCTTGCTCCAGATGAGGAGATACTTTTTAACAAGTCATATGAAGCGTTTGAAAATGGTGATATTTTAAATGCTTATCAATATTTTTTGACATCATTACAAAATTTTACAAACGAAACTGCTAACAATAACATTGTAACAAAGCTACAAGATGACATATTGATCTTTGAGATTTACCAAGGAACTGCAAAAATCAAAGGGCATATAACAAAAGAACACCTATATGCTGAAGTGATTATAACAAAAAAAGACAATATAAATGTAGCTATAAAAAGATATATATTAGAGAGAAATTATCAACTAACTTATGCTTATTATTTTAGTGATGACAAGTATATTAAACTAAAACTTTTTCATGACAACATAGCTATGAATCCACATAAAATATTTTTTCCACTAAGAGAGATAGCATTAAATGGAGATTTTGACAAAGAGTATATAAAATCTGAATTTCCAAATGTAATTCTTGAAGATATACAACATTTAGAAAAGTTAAGTGATGATGAACTAAATATAAAATATAAATTTTTACGCAACTGGATAGATGAGGTAGAGAGTAAAATCACAATGTTACCATCAAATGATAAAGATGGAATGCAAGCTTTTATATATCTTAATCTTTTGTTTAAAATAGACTATTTATTGATACCAAAATATGAAATTTATCAAGATATAAGTAAAAAAATACAGCAATATTTCAATGATGAAACTAATACTGTTGAAACAAAAAATGAAGAGCTAAGAGAGTATATCATCAAATTAAAAAATATAGATTTTGCTGAATTTAAAACAAAATTCTATAATGCTAAATACACTTTTAACCCAACTGAAAAAACTTCTGTTGAGGAGATAAATAACTTTATAAGCGAATCATTACTGAGAATAAGATGGTACAAAAATAACAGATACAATCAAATAATCCCAACTATTTACAAATATATAGCTTTTTATATCTTATATAATTATGGGTTACATCCTGTCATAAAAGAGTTGTTACATACACTTGTAGAGATTCAAAATCCTCAGTTTTTTAAAGAGTTAAACTATCCTACACTTTACAATGAGGAAAAAAACTCTTTTTCAAAAAGAGTTATCATCTCAAAAATAGAAGACACCATAACACCGTATCAAAGTCGATTTAAACTACTCAAACCTTTTGGAGACAAACTTAACTTCACCTCTTTAAATGAGTTTAGCAATAGTTTTTACCTACAAATAAAAGATTTAAATTTTGAGGAGATTTAGATGGCATTAAACACACAATTAATCCTTGAAACATACATTGAGAATATTATCCAAATAATGACACCTTATGGCACTGGCTCAGGCTTTATTATAGACAACATGATTATTACAAACTCTCATGTAGCTAGTGGTTTAAAAGAGGTTGTAATCAGTTCAAAGAAGATAAAAAGAGCTATAGCACCAGTTATATATGATGATCCATACTACGATTTAGCTTTTATTGATTTTGATATAAACACACCAAAAAATCCTTTAAAATTCACAACTAAAATGGTTGAAGATGGAGATACCACCATAGCCATAGGACACCCTTACGGTTTAAACTATACAGCAACAGAGGGCATAGTATCTCGTGCGTCAAGACTTCAAGATGACTTAGAATATATACAAATAGATGCAGCCATAAATCCAGGAAATAGTGGTGGTCCACTTTTAAATATGGACGGAGATATTATTGGAATAAATACTTTTATTATCCAAAATGCAAATAACTTAGGGTTTGCTCTACCATATTTTTATATACAAGAGGCTATAACTGCTTTTAAAAAAACAGGTAAAAAAAATATTATAAAATGTAGATCATGTAAAAATCTTATCGAGGAAAAAGAGATTAAAAATGATTATTGCCCAGAATGTGGAGTTAAACTAGAGATTGCAAAACTCAGAAGAAAAGGGTATAACCCAGTTGGTGCTACAAAACTTTTAGAAGATATTTTATCTTCACTAAATATAAATGTAACATTAGCCAGAAGGAGTCAAGCTTCTTGGAAAATCGACAAAGGTAGTGCAAGAATAAATATAAACTACTACGAAAACGGAATCATCATAGGTGATACAAAACTATGTGCAATACCAAATAAAAATATAGAAAAAACCTATGACTATATGCTTAGTCAAAATAAAGATTTATCATATCTGCAATTTTCAATTAATGAAAACAGTATATATCTTTCATATCTTATTGTAGATTCATCTTTAACATTTAATGAAGGGCAACTAGCTATAAAAAGACTCTTAGAAAACTCAGATAAGTATGATGACATCTTAATAAATGAATTTGGTGCTATCAAACTCAAAAGAGATGAAGAAGAATAAAACAAAAAAGGATTATCCCACATGCCAAAACAATTTTTAGAATTTAAAATAGATTTAGAAAGTTTTATTGACGAATTAAAAATAAGACTAGACAATAATGAGAAAAAAATTCAACAACTTTTAGATATGAAAGTAAAAACTTATACCTCTTTTGTAAAACCATTAGAAATGATGGAGGAGTACTTAGAACAGTTTTTCACTCCACTTTCACACATAAACAGTGTTAACAACTCAGATGAAACACAAAAGATTTATGCCGATTCACTTCCTATAATAACGGAGTATTCTACAAAACTATCTCAAAATTTAGATATTTATAATGCTTATAAAGAGATACAAAAAAATGAAAAAGATAGTTTAAATGATGAACAGTTAAGAGTTTTAGAGTTAAATATCCAACATTTTGAACTAAGTGGTGCGAACTTAGATGACAAAATAAAAGAAAAACTACAAGAGATAAATATATCTTTAAGTGAATTATCAAACAACTTTTCCCAAAATCTGCTAGATGCAACAAATGCTTATGAATATATAATCACAGATGAAGCCGATGTAGATGGGATTCCACACAGTGACAAAGAGAGTGCTTCTTTTCAAGAAGATGGTAAAACAAAATATAAATTTACACTCCACATGCCATCATATATAGCTTATATGACCTATGGTAAAAATGCAAAAATAAGAGAGGAACTATATAAAGCTTATGTAACTCGCGCACCACAAAATGAACAAATAATAGATAAAATTTTAGCATTAAAAAATGAGATGGCAAAACTACTTGGATTTGAAAGCTATGCAGCATATTCACTCGCATCAAAAATGGCAAAAGATGAAAAAACTGTTTTAAACTTTTTAGAAACCTTACTAAAACACTCAAAAGCACAAGCAAAAAAAGAGTTAGATGAGCTTCAACAAATTGCACCAAAACAACTACAAAGTTTTGATACAGCTTACTACTCAGAAATATTAAAAAAGAAAAATTATGACTTGGATGAGGAACTTTATCGCCCATATTTTGAGCAAAAAAGTGTAGTAGCTGGGATGTTTGAGTTTTTACATAAACTATTTGGTATAAAATTTGAAAAAGTCAAAGAAAAACTTTGGGATGAAAAAGCAACTTCATATAACCTCTATCTAAATGACAAACTACAAGCTAGAGTATATCTTGATTTAGAAGCTAGAGATAGCAAAAGAGGTGGTGCTTGGATGCACAACTGGCAATCTCACTGCAAAGATGAAAATGATAATGAGCAACTAGCTTCTGCATTTATAGTTTGTAATTTTCCACCATCAACAAAACAAAATCCGTCACTTCTAAGACATGATGATGTAGTTACACTTTTTCATGAGATGGGACATGCTATACACCACATGCTAAGTAGTGTTAATGAAAATGAAGTTAGTGGAGTAAATGGAGTTGAGTGGGATGCAGTAGAGTTTCCATCTCAATTTTTAGAAAACTTTGCTTATGAGCCAAAAGTTTTAAAAATGTTTGCTTCACACTATAAAAATGGTGAAATTATTTCAGATGATATGATCCAAAAACTAGTAGATAGTAAAAACTTTATGTCAGCTATGGGGATGTTAAGACAGCTTGAATTTTCCATATTTGATTTTAAACTACACACAAAACTTTATCAAGCAAGAGAGGTACAAAACCTCCTAGATGAGATAAGAGTTGAAACAGCACTTATAAAAACACCAAGTTACAATAAATTTCAAAACGGATTTGCACATATATTTGCTGGTGGATACGCCGCTGGATATTACAGTTACAAATGGGCTGAAGTTTTAAGTGCAGATACTTTTATGAGCGTTGTTGATGAGGGTATATTTAGTTCAAAAACAGCAAAAGACTACCTAAATATCATACTTAAATCTGGTGGTTCAAAAAGTATGGAAGTGCTTTTTAAACAACTTATGCAAAGAGATGTAAATCCAGATAATCTATTGAGACTAAATGGGATTAAACAGTGAGGATACTAAGTTTAGTTTTACTTTTTGTATCCTTAGCTTTTGGAGATAAGATTTTGAAAATAGCAACATACAATGTAGAAAATCTATTTGATTTAAGTCCAAATGGCTATAAATATAAAGAGTATAAGCCAAATACAAAATCGCTTTGGAACAAAAAGAACTATAAAATAAAATTAAAAAATATTGCAAAAGTTATAAAAGATATAGATGCTGACATCATAGCCCTGCAAGAGATAAGTTCACTCAAAGCCTTAAAAGATTTACGATACACACTTAAACAAGCTGGTCTATACTATCCCTACTATGCAATAGCAGATAACAAAACAACAGCTATAAAAGTAGCTTTACTAAGTAAAATACCATTTGTTTATACAAAAGAATTAAAAGTAACCTCTTCATACAAATACAGAAATATTTTAGAAGTAAAATTTCGTATAAATTCTCAAGATTTATATATATTTGTAAATCATTGGAAATCAAAATCTGGACCTGAAAGCATGAGGATAGTTTCTGCCAAAAAGCTCATAAAAAGAGTCAAAGAGATAGGATATGATAAAAATATAATACTTTTAGGAGACTTCAATTCAGACTATGAAGAGTATAAAATCTTTAAAAGAAAAAGAAAACATAATGACACACATGGCAAAACAGGGATAAATCATGTTTTAAAAACTATAAAGCAAAACAACCTCGTCAAAAATACAAAATATGAAAAGCATAATTTTTATAACCTTTGGTACGATACAAAAAAAAGAGATAGATACTCATATATTTTTAGAGGTAAAAAAGAGGCAATGGACAACATTTTAATCTCCCAATCCCTGCTAAACAAACAAGGTGTCTCCTATATGGAACATTCTATAACAAACTTTAAAAAAGCATACCTTTTTAAAAAAAATCATATCTATCGATGGCAAATGAGCAGAGGAAGAATAAAAAAACATAAAGGCAAGGGTTATTCAGACCACCTACCTGTCATAGCAAAATTCAAAGTTCAACCTTAAAACAATATCTAAAAACTAGACTTAATTTTAAGAGACTTTCGATAAAATGACATAATTATTTTTAAAGAGCAAACTTGGACTTAAATCTAAAAACACATACACAACATTTTACCAACCCTCTTTACTTAGAAAGTGGGCGTATATTAGAACCTTATGACATCACTTATGAGACATATGGGGAAATAAATGAAGACAAAAGTAATGTTGTTGTAGTTTGTCATGCCCTTACAGGTTCACATCATGCAGCTGGAATTTATGAAGATGAGAATAAAGCTGGATGGTGGGATGGTCTTATAGGTTCAGGCAAAGCGATAGATACTGATAAATATTTTGTAATATGCTCAAATGTTATAGGAAGTTGCTTTGGCTCAACTGGCCCTATGAGTATGCAACACCCATATCAAGAGTATTATCGCTATAAATTTCCAGTTATTACCATAAAAGATATGATAAAAGCACAAAGAATACTTTTTGATAAACTTGACATCCATAGAGTTCATGCCATAGTTGGTGGAAGCATGGGTGGAATGCAAGCACTTCAATTTGCTATCCACTACCCAAATTTTGCAAAAAACATCATCTCTTTAGCTGCAACTTATGCAACACAACCATGGGCAATAGCTTTCAATAAAGTAGCTCAAGAATCTATACTAAAAGACCCAGATTTTAAACAAGGGTATTATGACCCTGAGATAATCACAGAACAAGGTTTAAATGGTATGGCAGTAGGTAGAATGGCAGGACACATAAGCTTTCTATCGCACGAATCTATGGCAAAAAAATTTGGACGAGAGTACAAAAGAGATGATGGTCTTTATGAACTTTTTGGTAAATTTCAAGTGGAATCATATTTAGAATACAATGGACATAATTTTACAAAATGGTTTGATCCTTTAGCTTACCTATACATCACAAAAGCTATAAATATTTTTGATTTAGGAAGAGGATTTGACTCTTTAGCCGAAGCTATGAAAAAGATACAAGCAAAACTTCATCTTATAAGCTTTAAAGATGATATACTTTTTAAAAATACAGAGATGAAAAAAATATCTGATACACTAGATGAGATAGGTAATAACAATCACACATATATAGATATAGATAGTGATTATGGGCATGATGCCTTTTTAGTAGAACTTGATAAATTTGATAACTATATAAAGGAAGCATTAAATGGCTAAAAAAAAAGAAGATTTTGAAACAAAATTGGATAGTGCAAAACAAATATTAGATACTCTTATGAAACCTGAAATAACACTTCAAGAGAGTGTAAAAGCATATGAAAAAGGGATGAGCGAGTTAAATGATGCTCAAAAAATACTTCAAGATGCTCAAATAAAAATCAATGAGATAAAGGCTAGTTAGTGATAGCTGCAACTCTTCAACTATCTGCTCAAGGTCTAAGTTCTACAAAATTATATAACTATATTAGAATAGCACATAAAAAAGGAGTCAAAGTTTTACTCCTTGGAGAATATATTTTAAATCCTTTTTTCAAAGAATTACAAAGTATGAGCATAAGCATGATAAAAGAACAAGCAACTCTTCAAAGTAAAATACTAAAAGAGTTATCCTCCACATACAACATGACAATAGTTGCTCCACTTGTTATGGTAAAGAAAAAAAAAGTTTATAAAACCATAGCAAAATTTGCCCCATCTTCCACCTCATACTATGAACAACAAATTCTCATAAACTATTCACATTGGAATGAAGAAAAATTTTTTGCAAACGAAATAAAAAAAATACAGTCTCCCTTAGTTTTTAAGATTAATGGTTTTAAGTTTGGTGTAGTCAGTGGATTTGAACTCCATTTTGATGAGATTTTCGCAAAATTAAGAGATAAAAATGTTGATTGTATCTTAGTTCCAAGTGTATCTACTTTTGAATCTTACCAAAGATGGAAAGCACTTATAACAACTCGTGCTTTTACACATAACTGCTACATATTACGAGCAAACCGTATTGGGGAGTATAAAGACAAAGAGTACACATGGAAATTTTATGGAGATTCGGTACTAGCCTCACCAAATGGGGAACTTTTGGAACATTTAGGAAATAAAGAGGAGTTAATGATAGTTGACATGAGTCATACAGAAGTTATACAAGCTCGTCGTTCTTGGGGCTTTAAAGAGATGTTAAACAAAAGAAACTCGCTATGATGAGATATTTTCACCGACAAATTCAACTTTGGGGGGAAGATACTCAACTCCTTTTGCAAAACAAAAAAATTGCCATCATAGGTTCTGGTGGACTTGGAAGTTCTTTAGCTTTTGCTTTAGGTTCAAGTGGAATAGGTGAGATTCACATGGTTGATTTTGATGAAGTAAGCCACCATAATATCCACAGACAAATCGCTTTTAAAATAGGTGATGAAGGCAAAAACAAAGCTATGCTCAATGCAAAACTTATCGAGCTTAGATCTCCACATGCCAAAGCAATTGCTCATGAATGTGATTTTAAAGAGTGGAGTAAAAAAGGTATAAAAGTTGACCTTATCATAGATGCAACAGACAATCTGCCAACAAGAGCTGAGATAAATATCTATGCAAAAGAACAAAAACTACCTTGGGTATATGGAAGTGTCGAAGCTTTTCATGGACAAGTTGCTTTTATAGAAGCGTCTTCATTTTCTGATGCTTTTAAGATTATTCAAAAAACACCAGAGGGCATTGCAACCCCAATAGTAATGCACATAGCTTCACTTCAAGCAAATCTAGCACTTAGATTTTTAGCAGGTCTTAGTGTTAAAAAAGATATGCTTTATTATCTATTTTTCAATGATGAAGGGGAGTTAGTTACTCAAAAATTTGGACTTCCAAAAAATTAAATATAATTTTTAGTTATTGGCAAAATATCTTTCAATCCCATCAGCTAATCCAATAGCTAACTTTTTTTGATATTTTGCATTTACCAATCTTCTGGCTTCTTTTGGATTAGACACAAAACCAACTTCAACCAATACAGCTGGCATTTGCGCACCAACTAAAACCCAAAACGGTCCCTCTCTGACTCCACCATCTTTCACATTTTTATAACTTCTATTTAATGAGCCTAACATCCCTCGCTGTAAGTCTATAGCAAGTTTATTTGATGCTATAATTTTATGACGATTTAGAAGACCTAAAAAGTTATTTTGTTCATACTTTTTCATATCGCTCATATCAGCAGAATTCTCTTTTGCAGCAACTTTTGCGGCTCTTTTAGAACGAGATGGGGATAAAAAATAACACTCTATCCCACATGCCTTAGAAGCTTTTTTTCTACTTACAGAGTTTGCATGGATAGAGATAAAAATATCAGCATCCTTCTTGTTTGCATAAGCTGTTCTGTTTCTCAACTTAATAAACCTATCACCATTTCTAGTCATATATATTTTATATCCACGGGAGTTTAAAATTTTTCTCAACCGATGTGCTATTTGAATAACTATCATCTTTTCTCTATAACCTCTATATCCAATAGCTCCAGGGTCTTTACCACCATGACCTGCATCTATAACAATGATTTTATTTCTATCCACCCTTACAGGTATATTTGATTTAGTTTTAACTTTTTTACTCACATTTTTTTTATGCATTACTTTCATATTTATAATTAACTGAGTTGAATCTTTTTTAAATGAAATCTTGAGTTTCGTTGAATTTTCAATAGCTAATCTTAAAACATTTGGCTTATACTGAGCAAGTCTAATCCTCTTAATACCTTTCTTCCTCAAAGTTTGAGATTTTAGTAGTATTGATGCGTCTATATCAAATATATATTTATATTGTTTATGTTTTGAATCATACAGAGTAAAATAATTAATCTGTCTTGAAGTTAATTTTTTATCAAATTTTAAAACTAATTGTGAATTTCTCCAACCAGCAAATTTAAGCTTATGTGCTGATTTGATTTTAATAGTATTTTTATGTTTTGATTTTTTCTTTTTTTTAGATATTTTTTTTGAAGTTTTATGGGTAATTTTTAATAACTCTTTGGAATAATGAGAAATGTCAATATGAAGTTTTTTTCCACTTTTTACTATCCCCTCCAAAGAACGAACTCTTAAATGTTCATCTTCAGAAATAATAGCATGAAGATACAGATTTTTATAATCATTATATGCACGAAACTGACTACTCTTACCCCCATTCCTCATAAATCCATCAGCACGCTTTAAGATTTGATTATCACTTAGGGCATGAAGTGAACATATAAAAAATAAGAATAATATTAGTAAGCGAAACATATATCTGCTATTCGCCTTTTATCAGTTTGTCCATCAACTCTTTTACAGAAATTATCTCTTTTAATCTATATCCATTTGTACCAGAAAAGAACAAACCAGTTTCAAGATTTCCATTATAAGCATCGCTTAGTCTATCTGCTATACAAAAACCAACAACTTTAGCTTCCTCACCACGCTTACAAGGTGAAACACAATTTGATATACACTTAATAGCAGGACCTTGTCTTTTCTCAACAAGTCTTGTTAAATTTGTTCTAATCCCTTGAGCTGGATAACCAACAGGTGAACCCATAAGTTCAATATCTTCTTCTTTGGCATTTAAAAGAACTTGCTTAAAATTGTCATGTGCATCACATTCGTGTGTACCAATAAATCTAGTACCCATCTGAACGCCACTCGCACCAAGTGACATCATCTCTTCAATATCTTTTTTATCCCAAATACCACCCGCAGCTATAACAGGTATATCACCCCATTTTTTAGCTTCTTCAACCACTGGTTTTACAAGATTTTCAAGCTGATTTTCCTCTTTTTTACAATCTTCGTAAGAAAATCCTTGATGTCCACCACTCTTTGGACCTTCTAAAACCACAGCATCTGGAAGTCTGTCATATCTACCTTTCCATCTTTTACAAATGATTTTTAAAGCTTTAGCAGATGACACAATAGGCACAAGTGCTACATCAGGATACCCCTCCGTAAATTCTGGCATATTTGTAGGAAGCCCTGCTCCGGTTATAATAATATCTACACCAGCTTCACAAGCATCTTTTACAACACGACCATAATCATTTATAGCATATAAAACATTTGCAGCTAAGGGCTTATCCCCACAAACTTTTCTTGCATTATTTACAATAGCTTTTAAAGCTTCTGGCGAATAAAAATTAGCCTCACCCAAAGGCTTACCATCAACTAATTTTTTAGAGTACCTCTTATCTTCATAGTAACCAGTTCCAACTGAACTAATCACACCTAATCCACCCTCTTTTGATACAGCCCCAGCTAGTCTATCCCAACTGATACCAACACCCATACCACCTTGAACAATAGGTTTTTCAATCGTATATTTTCCAATTTTTAAAGACCCAAAACTCATCTATTTAACCTTTAATTTTGCAAATTTTCTTTTTCCAACCTGAAGCACATACTCACCAGCACCAAGCTGTAGTTGTATATCAGATACCTTCTCTTGGTTTATTTTAACAGCACCTTGCTTAATATCTCGCCTAGCTTGAGAAGTTGATGGCTCAATGTTACAATCTACTAATGCTTTTGCTATCCAAATCTCTCCATCACAGCTAAATTCAGCTATATCTGTTGGTATCTGACTTTTTGCATGAACTCTCTCAAACTCTGCTTTTGCATTTTGCGCAGCATCAGCCGAATGAAATCTCGCTGTAATTTCCAGTGCTAAATCTTCTTTAACTTTTTTAGGGTGAAGCGAACCATCTTCTACACCGTTTTTCATCGTAGCAATCTCATCTAATGATTTATCACTTAAAAGTTCATAATATCTCCACATAAGATCATCTGAGATACTCAAAACTTTTCCAAACATATCGTTTGACTCATCTGCTACAGCTATATAGTTACCTAAAGATTTACTCATCTTCTGCACACCATCAAGACCCTCTAATATAGGCATCATCAACACTGCTTGTTGCTTTTTAATATCATAAGCTTTTTGAAGTTGTCTTCCCATCAAAAGATTAAACTTTTGATCAGTTCCACCTATTTCGATGTCACTTTGAAGATGAACACTGTCATATCCTTGAAGAAGAGGATACATAAATTCACTAACAGCTATAGGTGTATTTGAAGAGTATCTTTTAGAAAAATCATCTCTCTCCAACATTCTAGCAACTGTTAGATTTGAAGCAAGAGACAACATACCAATAGCACCTAATTCTTCCAACCACTCTTTATTATAAACTATTTTAGTTTTACTTTCATCCAAAATTTTAAATGCCTGAGTTGTATAACTAACTATGTTTTTTTCTATATCTTCTTGCGATAAAACTTTTCTTGTTACATTTTTACCAGTTGGATCACCAATCGTTGCTGTAAAATTACCAATAAGAAACTGTACAACCCCACCATACTTTTGAAATGTCGCAAGTTTGTGTAAAAGTACAGTATGACCAAGGTGCAAATCTGGTGCAGTTGGATCAAAACCACATTTTACAGTATAGTTTTTCCCCTCTTCAACATAAGCTTTTACAAGCTTGTGTATCCTTTCATCATCTATAACCTCAGCACTACCTCTGCTTATCTCTCTTAATGCTTCATCTATCATCTATCTTTATATCCCCAACATTTTTTAATTTTTATAAGCATCATCTGTTCTTATAAAATGTATAACTTTTATTTTTCTCTCTATTTTAGCACGAATAGTGTTAATATCTGCTTCGTTAGACTCAAAACCTATCTCACAATAACGAATATAATCTCCACTCTCTTTACCCAATTGAACAGAACTTATATCTATATTTAGTTTTACTAAATATGTCAAAAAGTTTGCCAATGCACCTTTTTCATTATGTAACGAAACAATTATATTATAATGGTAAATATTTTGCTTCTCCCACCTTACAAATAACATTTTTTCATGTGCGTCTATTTTTTTAGCTGCTGTTTTACACATCTTATGATGAACATGTGCTTTACCTTTTTCTAAAAATGCAACTATCTCATCACCAACCTTAGGATGGCAACAATAATCAAATACAACATCTGATATACTAGAGGTACTAAAAACCTCTACCCCAGAGATAATAGATGATTTTAACTTAAATCTATGTCTAGTCAAAAACTGTTTAAATCTACTATTTTGACTTATTTTTTTTGTAAATCTATTTATGACTTCACGAAAATTATCTATATCACAAGAGATACTTCTTCTTTCACACTTGATAGTATCAAACCACTCTTCCACTCTTGAATAATTAAGATTCATCGCAGTTGAGACTATATTTATACTAGATTTTATATTTATATCACGGATTCTAGCATTACAGTTTGAGCGTATATTTGTTTTTGCTTTAGATGTTTTAACAGCATCTATCCAACTACACCTAGTCATAATATTATCAGTTGTATCTATTTTGACAATATCACCATTGTGTAACTCTGTCAATAAAGGTGCTTTTATTTTGTTTATAAATGAAGACTCGGCTTTGTTACCTATATCTGTATGAACTGCATAAGCATAATCAAGCACAACAGCTCCACGAGGCAAAGTAAAAGGTTGCCCCTGAGGTGAGAAAACAACTATATCATCACTGTATAAATCATTTTTTATAAGTTCATAAAAATCTTCTACCGATTCATTTTGATAACCTAAATTATTTAACCAATCAAGTTTTATATTGTTTCCACCACTTTTATATTTCCAATGAGCAGCTACACCAAGTTCAGCAGTTTTATGCATCTCAAAAGTTCTAATCTGAACTTCAAATATTGCAGTATTATAAAAAACAGTTGTATGAATAGTCTGATAACCATTATCTTTAGCAACTGCGATATAATCTTTAAATCTTGAAGATAGTGGTTGAAAATGCAAATGAATTAAACCCAAAATATTATAACATTTAACTGGCTCTTTTGTTAAAATTCTAACAGCTAGAAGGTCTAACACCTCATCTATAGAAACACCCTTTCTTTGCATCTTCAAGTAAATAGAATAACGGTGTTTTACACGGGATATTATCTCAAAATCATCTTCACAAAAACCATTGCTTGTAAATATTTTTTCTATGGCTTGTTTAAATTCTTCAAGCTTCATCTCAATAGAATGAAAATTTTTATCAAGATAGTTATCTATATGGTGTTTTTCCTCTTTAAAAAGATAGCTAAAACTCAAATCTTCTAAGATATTTTTTAAAAAAGAGATACCAAGACGATGAGCAATCGGAGCATATACAACTAAAGTTTCTTCTGCTATCCTTTGTTGCTTGTGTTCAGGCAAAGAATCAAGAGTAAGCATATTGTGAAGCCTATCACAAAGCTTAACCACTAAAACCCTTACATCTTCAACACTTGCTAAAAGCATTTTTCTAAAAGACAATGCCGAAACAACCAACTTTTCACTTGAATGAGAAGGGATTAATTCGCTATCTCTTATGGAGTCTATCTTAGTCAATCCCTCTACAAGGTGAGAAACATCTTCACCAAAATATTTAGAAATTTCATCTATTTTAATTTCAGTATCTTCAACTACATCATGCAACAATGCGGCTATTGACATAGATTCATCATTTGTTATTGCAGCGACAATACTAGCGACTAAAATGGGATGAACAATATAAGGTTCACCACTCTTTCTAAATTGATTTATATGTGCTTGGGTTGAATAAGACAAGGCTTCTTTTAAAGCCTTGGTAGGTGTTATCTGAGAGAAGAGATATTTTGTTGCTAACTTTTCATCATGTAGATGCTTGAGTTTTTCAATATCTACCTGAGAAAGTCCCAAAAATTATTCCTCTATATCTATAAAGCCTTTAATTGTAACAAGGCCTTCAGCAATTTCCATCAAAGCTAAATCAGCAGCTTTTATACTTTTTGGATCTATATTCAATTTACTTGGCGCACCATTTAAAAGCTCATCACTTCTTTTTGCAACTGCAATTGCAAGTTGATAATTATCCATATTTGGGTTATCTTGTAAAATTTTTGCTGTTAATTCTTCTGTTTTCATATATTTTCCTTTATATTATTTTACGATTGAGCAGTTTTGCATATTGCCATTTAAAATATCTAAAAGATTACCCTCTTTAGACATATCACACACTATAATTGGTAAGGAATTATCTTTTGCTAAAGCGATAGAAGTATCATCCATAACCTTAATATCATCTTTTAATGCTTGTTCATAACTTAACTCTGATAATTTAACTGCATCACTATATTTAGCTGGATCTTTGTCATAAACTCCATCAACTTTTGTAGCTTTGATTATCACTTCTGCACCAATTTCAACTGCTCTGAGAGTTGCGGCTGTATCTGTTGTAAAAAATGGGTTTCCAGTTCCTGCTGCAAAAATCACAACACGACCCTTTTCTAAATGTCTAACTGCTTTACGATTAATATAAGGTTCAGCAATCTGTTCCATCTTGATAGCCGTCTGCATACGAACTTGAAGACCTGTATGCTCACAAGCTTCCTGCATTGCTACTCCATTGATAACAGTAGCTAACATTCCCATGTAATCACCACTTGTTCTTTTAATAATACCATCTTGTGCTGCTGTTACACCACGAATAATATTTCCACCACCGATAACAATCCCAACTTCAATACCTGCATCTACTAAAGATTTAATCTCTTGAGCAATATACTTTAAAATCTGTGTGTCAATTCCATGACCTGCTTCACCCGCAAGTGCTTCACCAGAAAACTTAACCAATACTCGTTTGTTAGTCATAGATACACCTTTTTATAATTTCTAAAATCCGTGAATTATACTTAAAAATGTCTTTTATTTTGCTTTGGAAGCAAACTGATTAACAAAACAAAAAAAATATAACTAAATAAGTCTAACTCGAACAGATTGTTCATGTGCAGTTAAACCCTCAGTATTGGCAATCAAAGCACACTGCTCACCAATCTCATTTATAGCTTTTGAACTAAAAGAGATGATAGATGTCTTTTTCATAAAGTTTTCAACTCCAAGTGGGGAGTAAAACTTAGCAGTTCCACCAGTTGGAAGAGTATGATTTGGACCTGCTACATAATCACCTATCGCTTCTGGCGTGTTGTGACCCAAGAAAATAGCACCTGCATGTTTTATAAACGGTAGTAACTCAAAAGGTGACATGGTAGCAACCTCAAGATGTTCAGGAGCGATTTTATTCATCAACTCTATGGCTTCATCCATATCTTGAGTTATTATAATAGCTCCTCTTTCCTCTATAGATTTTCTCGCTATCTCTTTCCTTGGAAGTTTTTCAAGCCAGTTTTGTATCTCAACTTTTACATCATCAGCTAATTTTTGCGAAGGTGTTATGAGAATTGAACTTGCCATCTCATCATGTTCAGCCTGAGATAACAAATCTATCGCTATATGATTTGCATTTGCAGATTCATCGGCTAATATCCCTATCTCACTAGGACCTGCTATCATATCTATATTTACTTCACCAAAAACCATCTTTTTAGCAGTTGCTACAAAAATATTTCCAGGTCCAGTTATAACATCAACTTTGGGAATACTTTGTGTCCCATAAGCCATAGCAGCAATAGCACTAGCCCCTCCAACTTTATAAACTTCACTTACACCACAAAGATGACAAGCAGCAAGTAAAAGTTCATTTGGTTCATTATCTGGTGTTGGTGTACAAACTATAATCTTATTAACTCCAGCAACCTGAGCAGGGATAACATTCATCAATAGTGATGAGGGATAAGCAGCCTTACCACCAGGTATATAGAGTCCAGCAATATCAACAGCAGTCACTTTCTGCCCTAAAATAGTTCCATTGTTCTCATCATCAAACCAAGATTTTGGTTTTAATTTCTCATGGTAAGATTTAATCCTATCATATGATAGATGTAGTGCCTCTTTTAATTTTTCATCAAGATTATCATAAGCTTCACTCATCAGGCTAGTTGAAATTTTTAACTCTTCATCGGCATGTGGAGTCCAATTGTCAAACTTTGAAATATGCTCAAAAAGTGCTTTGTTTTTATCTTTTTTTATCTCATCAATAATATTGCCAACAATAGCCCCAACACGACTCATATCCATCTTGCCACGACCTAAGAGTTCATCAAACTCCAATTGAAAACTATTTTTTTTCGTATTTGTAAAAATCATTCTTTTTTTTGCCTTTATTAAGTTTATCAAACTCAGTTTTAACAATTGCTAATGCTTCTAAGAAGTTTTTAGATTTAATCATCCCCATAAGAGGTTGATACATAGGTGTCCCATCAGGAAGTAAAAACCAAATAGTTGGAAGACCTGGTGCATATAAATCTTCAGGAACATAGTCACCCTCATTCAACCAAGATCTAATAGCTATAAAATCTCTATTTAAGGCCTTTGCAACCACTGGATTACTTAGTGTTTGCTTATCTAGCATTACACAGTATTTACAAGTATCTCTTGAAACTACAAACAATACTGGCTTATGTTGTTGTTTTGCCATTTTTATACCAGTTTGATAATCTTTTGCCCACTGCACATTTGCCGCCATCACAGATGTAGCAACTAGCAACATCATATATACTAAAATTTTACGCATGTTTTTTTACCTTTTTAAGAAGTTCTTTTGAGCAATCTTTTGCACTTTTATTTGTTACATCTATAACTATATCTGCAAGTTTAAGATACTCTGGTCTTCGCTGTTCATAAAGTTCTTTTGCTTTTTTCAAATCTTGCAAAAGTGGTCTTTTTTTAAGTTTTCTTTCTGCATTTGGATGTTCTTTTATCCTTTTAATAATCGCTTCAAAAGGGGAATCCAAAAGCACAACTATACCAATTTCCTTCAGATTTTCAACCTTGTAAAAACCACCTCCTGTAGAGATTAAAGTACTTTTTACACTATTTTCAAGCCAAAAAGATATATCTTTTTCCAATTTTCTAAAATGGCTCTCACCCTCATCAGAAAAAATTTCTTTTATCTTTTTGTTTGTCATACTCTCTATAATGTCATCGGTATCTATGGCAATATACTTAGAATGTTTTGTAACTTCACGAGCTACACTGCCCTTACCTACTCCCATAAATCCTATCAAAATAATATTTTTCACATCATCCCTTTGGCATACTAAAAGCACTCATATCAAAATCAGGCTTTGTCTTTCTTGTTTTTCTATATATAAGCATAGGCTCAACCATATTGTACTCTAAAATCATCATACTTACCATAAAACTCACAGCAGAAATTTGAAGTACCCAACTGTAATAAAAAGCAAAAATAAATCCAACCAATGAGCCTATAAAAAGTATAAACTGCAATCTTGAAAGATTTTTGTTTATCATCTCATTCATAGTTGGAATAGTCATATATCCCATACCATTTAGATGAAACCATACCAAAAAAGGGATTATTTTATACATCATCCCAATCATGATAGATAGTATAAAACCCCCACCTATAAGGATGGCAACCATCACAATATACTCATGCTTAAAATATTCATCAAATATCCAAAGAAATGAGCCAAGTGTTAAAAATATACTTGCAGCTCTCCAATACCACACAGTTACATCACTAATAGGTCTTTTCCTTTTACCTAGTTTTAACCATACCGTTGTAGCAAATGCCCAAACAAAAAGTGCTATCCAAATCTTGGCAATTATGGCATATTCTTCATAAAAGACACTAAACAACAACCATAGAACAAGCCCAGTTGAGATAAGCCAAACAACCCTTCTTTTACAAAATCGTTTAAATTTTGGAGCAACATAAAACATAGGTAAAACCTGAAAGGCAACACCAATAATCAAAATAACACCAAACCCAAAAATCGCCCAAACGCTATGAATATTTGCGACAATATAGTGTGCTTTGGTTATGTCATCAGTGATATAACCATAAACAAGATACAACCCCATAAAAACTATCAAAAAAGCAAAAATTACACTTGTAGATATAGCCTTTATTGTAGCATTAAAATTTGAAACAGTTTTTAAAGAAAGTGCAATGGCAACTAAAATCATTAAAAAACCACTACCTAAACCAACAAAACCCACAAGTTCCAAAGAGTGATCGCCTAGAAACAGACCAAACAATAAACAAAGTGTTCCAATAAGCAAAAGGAGATATGAATATTTTGTCACAAACATAACACGAGGCATCTTAGCACCTGCTAAAACAGGGAGCATCTGTGTCATAGCACCAAGCATAACAAATGCCAAAAAACCAATAGTTATGGCATGTGTAATAACAATAGAATCCATAGAAAATCTATTCATCAAAGATGCACTATCACTAAAAAACATAAAAGCACCAGCCAACACACCAAACAAAGGAGCAGTTAAAAAAAATCTAACTGGTGCAGAGATTGGTGGTGCTTGATCTGTTGAGAGTCCAGCTAATTTCACATGCCACCCCTACTCAACAACCATAGATTTCATCATCTCAACAACTTTGTCTGATTCTTCACTTAAATGTTGTTGTGCCATAGGATATAACATCTGCTCCTCTTTCATATTATGTTGCTGAAGTAAAATCATCAAAGTTTCGCTCAAGCCAAAAAACTTATCTTTATCATCTGCATCTATCGCTTCACACATCTGCTTCATTAAAGTTCTCATCTGTGAATGCTCATGTCTCATCATAGCAGTTGGACCTTCAGTCATACCTGTTTTGTTCTCAAACTCCACAAACATCACACGCTCTTCCATCTGAAAATGTCTCTCAGCCTCTTTTGCGAACTCTTCACATGCCTCTTTTGCTTCACTAAGTGACTTCATAGCTTTTTCTTCCATCAATGCAAAAAAATTATCACACTTCCTATGATCTGCTGCTAAAAACTCTTTAATTGTACTCATAATATATATACCTCAGCTAAAATAATTTCCGTATTATATTCAAATATAATAAATCTTTAATTACTATTAGCATAAAGAATCTTTTTTTGATATAATTATATCAAAAAGGTAATCGATGGCTATAATTGAATCAAATCAAATGCGTCGCGCCCATCGAATCGACATCCCTCTTATTGTAATTATTGATGGTGTTGCTTACAAATCAAAAGATTGGTCAATGACTGGGGTTGGTATTGACAACTTAAATATAACACTAGAAATAGATGATATTATAGATGCTTCTATTGTTTTAGCATTAAAAGAAGCAAAATTAGAAATCCCAGTAAAACTACAATTTAAAGTTAAAAGAGGTAGTGTAAGTGGTTTTGAATTTAATCAAATATCTGAAAAAAACAAACGAGTCTTAAGAGAATTTTTAGAACTATCCATAGAAGGGAAACTTGATCAGATTGATGGTTTAATCAGTATATACAACGAACCAGTTATAAATACCCCCATAAAAGAATCTGTAGTTTTAAGTGATGAAGAAGACAGCATGCTAAAAAAAGCATTTATTAAGCGTTCTAAACTTTACATAAAACTAGCTATCATATTTTTTATACTTGTAATAGCTACCATCTACTACAACACCTCTTATATATATCGTTCTATTGGTACTGTATCTGGCAATTTTATTAAAATAGCACCAAATATTAGTGGTAAAATCAGAAAAATAGATATTAAAGTTGGAGATAAAGTGACTAAACAAGATCTTCTATTTGAGTTAGATGATAAAATGATTTTGAACAAAATAGACATTATAGATGCCAAATTAACAGATTTAAAAGGATATAAAAACACCAATACACAGCCAAGAAACACAAACTCTCAACTTTTAAACTTATTAAAAAGTGAGCTTAACAGAACATATAACTCTTATAGATCAGCAAAAGAACTTTACAAACAACGGATAATCACAATTAATGATTTAAGAAAAATAAAAGAGACTTATAATAGAGCAAAAATAAAATATTTACAGGAAAAAAACAAGCATACCACTATAAGTACTTCTTCTAGTATGGTTAGCCTTGTTACTCAATTTGAGCTAAAAAGAGAGGAACTAATCAATACCTTAAACTATTTACGAGTATTTAGTCCTTATGATGGTGTTGTATATGCTATAAAATCCCACGAAGGTGATTATGTAAATGCTAAAGATGAAGTAATTGTTTTAGAAACAGATGAAGTTTCCTTTGTTGTATGCAAACTAAAACAAGATGAGACATTACAGATACAAAAAGGGATGAAAGTTAAGATATATGCTTCAAGCACAGATGAAACATACTCTGCACATGTACAAACAATCGGAAATCTATCTTTAAATACTAAATCAGAAATAACAAATGAAGTTAGCTTAAAAGAGGTAACACTAAAAATTGTTTTTGATAATCCAAGCGTAAGACTTCCTCTAAATGAAAGAGTAAAAGTCTGGTTTTATAGACCCCTCTTTTAATAATGGCTCTTGTAAAAAAAAGATACGGTAAGAAAGACGGGCTTATAAGTCTTATAGAACCATTATTACTATATGGTACTATAGCCTCCATACTCTTTTATGTTATATGGCCATATGTATATTATATCAAAAATGAAACACTACTAGTTTTGGGAGTGTTTGCTACTTGGCGATATGGCTGGTTACTTATAAATTTCACTAGAGCATTTCTTTATGCAAAAGTAGCTTACCCAAATCTAAAGAAAAAAATAAAAAACTTGGATGAAGATGTAAAATACCCAAACCATGTATATTTTTCCATACCCTCTTACAAAGAAGAATCTTGGGTAAGTGTTGAAACATTTAAATCAATAATGAATGAATTATCTGTTATACCATCTAGTGCAACTATTATAGTCTCAACTTCTGGTGACCCACAAGAAGATGCTATTATATATCAAACTTGCAAAGCACACCATGCTTTTGATAAGGTTGAACTTGTATTCCAACATCAAAAAGAGGGCAAAAGGATAGCCATGGGTCACTCTATGAGAGCTATTGCTAGAAGATATTATAAAAAAGACAAAGATTTTAATAGTGTTACTTTTTTTATGGATGGAGATAGTTACCTTGAAAGAGGATTTTTTCAAAAATTACTTCCCCATTTTGCAATAGATTCAAATCTAGGTGCAGTTACCACAAATGAAGCCGCATTTATACGAACAAATTCAAATTGGTATAAAGACTGGTTTAACCTTAAGTTTGGACAAAGGCATACTCTTTTTCAATCTCATTCACTCTCTAAAAAAGTTTTAACACTAACAGGGAGACTATCTGCATACAGAACAGATATTATTGTACAAGAAAAATTTATCAGTCGCGTAGAAAACGATATAATCACAACAGTGATGCATGGAAAATTTAGATTTTTAATGGGTGATGATAAAACCACTTGGTTTAACCTACTTGAAGCTGGTTGGAATATGAGATACCTACCAGATACCTTATGCTACTCTTTAGAAAGTAGAGATGCAGACTTTTTAGATCTTAGTCGCTCTCTACCTTATAGATGGTATGGAAATACTTTAAGAAATTCAAATCGTGCTTTAAGTCTTGGTCCAAAAAAAATAAAAAGTTTTTTTATCTGGTGGGCAATCTTAGATCAAAGAATTTCCATGTGGACATCATTAGTTGGAATTACTGGAGCTATTATCTTAGGAATTTTTAAGTCATATTTTTATCTACTTTTTTATCTTGTTTGGATTTTATATGTAAGGATGTTCCAACTCATCATAATCGCATATAATGGACATCCAGTATCTATAAGAACTATCCCACTCATGCTTTATACACAATGGGCTGGTTCAATAGTAAAAATAAAAGCTTTATTTCATCTATCTGATCAAAAATGGTCAAAAGGAAATGAGATACAAAGTAGTGATGATAGTGTTGCAAAAATCAACCATCCACTATTTGACAAAATGCCAGATATACTAATGATTTTTTCATATAGTTTTTTTATTTATATCATGCTTTTATCTCACAATATGATTTCCCTTCCAGATTTGGATTTACTTAAAGAAAAAACTATTAAGATAAAAAAGGACAATAACATTATAGATTCTAGTAATTTTGGTGTTATTGTGAATGATAATAAAGATGATGCCAAAGCTATCAATAAGCTTATAAAAAATGCAAAAGACAACACAACCATAATCTTACCAGAAGGAATAATAGATTTATATTCTTCTATCATAATCAATCGTTCAAACATAACCATAAAAGGTGCATCAAAAGAGAAAACAATTATTGTTTCGCATTTAAAAACAGCCGATCAAGTTGCTATATATGTCAAAGGAAAACGGTTAAAAAAAATAACCACCCTCAGCAAAGATATAAAATACGGTCAAAGTATCATAACTGTAAATAAAAATCTACAAAATCATACAAATTGGATTAAAATCAGAGAGCCAAATGATAAAGAATTTTTCAATAAACTAAACTCCTTAATCTGGAGGAGAAGATACCCTTATCTTAGACAAGAGATAGTAAAAATCACTTCTAAGCACAAAAAACTTTTATTTTTAAATAGTTCTATTACTACCTCTTTTAAGGCAAATTATGCAGAAATATACAGTTTGAAAATGATTGAAAATGTAAAGCTTAACTCATTTACAATTAAACAAAAGATTCAAAATCATACGATACAAGAAACTGTTGGTATATATGCAAATATATTTCCAAACCATATGGTTGATATGTTGAAATTTGAATATGTGGCAAATTCAAATCTAAGCGAAATTAAAATTCTAAATGCTGGAAGTAATCCACTTGTTTTTGAAAATGTTTATGGTTGTAAGGCTACAAATATTTACATAAATGGTTCTTGGAATAAAGGAAAAAAAGGAAATGGGTATGTTCGTTTTAGTCGTGCCTTTAATTCAAGGTTTTCAAATTCTATTGTCAAAAATATCAGACACCTAACTATACAATGGAGCAGTGCGAATAATGTTTTTGAAAATTTAGAGATGCATGTAGATATTAATCTTCATGGTGGATACTCGCACGATAACAACATCAAAAATATAATCTTCAATATCCCATCTTTTCATAAATGGAAAGGTATAACGCTAACACCACCAAATGCAAGATGGGCGCCACCAGATGGCTCAAAAAATTACGCCCAAAATATAAGCTATAAAAAATAAACTATCTATA
>JAMOQK010000064.1 GCA_027064045.1 Sulfurimonas sp.
AGCCATAAGAATGATGATATGTTTAGCATTTTTATCGCCAACATACTCAAAAGGTCTATAAGCTCTACCTGTAAGTTCTTCAAACTTTTGCATAACTTCCATAACTATATCTGGAGTTTTTTCATAAAAACTATTGACACTCTCACGACCTTGAAAATAAACATCTGGATTTTGTGAAGTTCCTCTTATAACTGGGCTATCAGGCGTTAAAGCTCTTTTTCTATGCTCTTTAACCATCTCAAAATCTATCATCTGTTTTAAAATCTCATCATTTAAAAGTTCAATCTTATTTATCTCATGCGAAGTTCTAAAACCATCAAAAAAATGTAAAAAAGGTATGCGAGATTTTAAAGTTGCCACTTGAGCTATGAGTGCAAAATCGTGTGCTTCTTGAACACTGTTTGAAGCCAACATAGCAAAACCTGTTTGTCTGACTGCCATAACATCACTATGATCACCAAATATAGAAAGTGCTTGAGCAGCGAGGGAACGAGCTGCTACATGAAAAACTGTTGGTGTAAGTTCACCTGCAATTTTATACATGTTTGGAACCATTAGCAACAATCCTTGAGAAGCTGTAAAAGTAGTTGTTAAAGCTCCAGCTTGGAGTGAACCATGAACCGTACCACTAGCACCAGCTTCACTCTGCATCTCCATAATTTCAGGAACAGTATCAAAAATATTTTTTTCTTTATGAAGAGCATAAACATCACTATGTTCTGCCATTGGGGAAGCTGGAGTTATAGGGTAAATCGCTATAACTTCATTTAGTTTGTAAGCAACTCGTGCAACTGCTTCATTTGCGTCTATTGTAGCTGTTAAATTTTTCATTATTAATCCTTATCATATCGGAAGTACGGTTTTAACCGTACTTTTAAACTCCACTGTACCAAAATCACACCAAAGCAATAGCATCTATCTCCACTAAAGCATTTTTAGGAAGTGTTTTGACAGCAACCGTGCTTCTTACAGGTTTATGTGAACCAAAAGCTTCTGCATAAATCTCATTTATAGTAACAAAGTCATCCATGTCTGCTATAAATATGGTTGTTTTTATCACATTTTGTAGCGAACTACCAGCCTCTTTTAAAACTGCTTCCAAATTTTTTAGTACCTGTTTGGTTTGAACTACCACATCATCTTCTAACATAACCCCATCAGGCGTAAGTGCAATCTGTCCAGAAGTATAAACCATACCATTTACCACAACAGCTTGTGAGTACGGTCCTATTGCTGATGGTGCTTTATTTGTTTGTACAAATTTCATACTATATCTCTCCTATTTCCACATGCCAAGAAGTGTTTTAAAAACCTCATAAAGAGTTTCAACTTCTTCTTTGGTTGTTCTCTCATTTATGGCATGAATTGTATCGTTTTTCACACCAAACTCTATCACATCTATCCCAAATTGTGCTACAAATCTTGCATCACTTGTACCACCTGCTGTTGAGTGTTTTGGTTTTATACCTGTTACACTCTCTATCGCTTTATCTATATTTTTTACCACTTTTGTATCTGTATCTGTACAAAATGGGTATGAACCTTGAGTTAGTTTCAATTCATAATCAAGCCCACTTAAATATTTATCTACAAACTCTCGCACCTCTTTTTGAGTGGTTTTTGTTGTGTTTCTTACATTAAACATCATTTTAAGTTCATTTGGTGTGACATTTGTCACTTGCATACCTGATCTTATGTCAGTTATCACAAACTTACTTGGACTAAAAAACTCATCCCCATTATCTAGGTTTGCACCAGCCATATCTCCTAAAACTTTTGATATATTATGGATAGGGTTTATCGCCTTCTCGGGGTATGCAGCATGACCTTGTTTACCTTTTAAAGTGATATAGCCGTTTATAGAGCCTCTTCGACCAACTTTTATGGCATCTCCAAAGGTATCTTCACAAGTTGGCTCTGCAACCACTACAGCATGTGGGAGCATCTCTTTTTCTTTTAAATACTCCAACATTTTTACAGTGCCATCAGTTGCCTCTCCCTCCTCATCAGAAGTAAGTAAGATGGACAAAGTACCATTAAAATTTCTAGCCTCTTTTACGGCTTGAACAAATGCGGCAACTCCACTTTTCATATCTTGTGTACCACGACCATAAAGGTATCCATCTTTTGAAACTAGCTTATAAGGGTTAGTATCCCATCCCTCACCAGCAGGAACAACATCCACATGCCCAGCAAAACAAAGGTGTTCACCTTCGCCAAATTTTTTGTAGATAAAAAGGTTTTTAACACCGTTTAAATCAACCCTTATAGCTTTAAAATCATTTAAATCCTCCTCAATAAAATCTAAAAGCCCACCATCATCAGGTGTCTCACTTTTAGATTCTACAAGTTTTTTAAAAAGCTCTAAGATTTGCACTATTTAGCACCTGGATTGCCATAAAAAATATAAGGTGTTGAGTAGTTACTAACTTCAAAATATGTTTTTTTCTCACCAGCATCAACTTTATAGTTAAAATTCAAATCCGAATAACCATAACCATAGCGATAATTTCTTGACTCACTGCCACTCGTACTAACAGCAGTTGACAACTTATCAACCTTGATAAATCTCTGAACAAGTTTACCACCCATATAGATGTCAAGAACACCATCAGTTCCTGTCCAGTTTTGGATACCTCTACCTATTTTATTTTGTGTTTCTTGTGTACAACCACTAAATATAACTGCCAAAGCAACACTCAAAAGTAATACAGTTTTTTTCATAATCATCTCCTATATTTGTTGAAAAATTATTATACTACATCTCTTATTAGCTATGGTTAAAACCGTACCTCCGATTACGGCCGTTTCAGATTATCAGATTAAAGGAAGCAAAAGATGCTACTAAGTACCTATCCAAAAAGAACACCAACACAAGATTGATATATTTTGTTCAAAAATATAAAAAAGAGATTGTTAAGTACCTTTATCATACAATTTGCTGTTTTTAGATAAAATACATTTTTAAGGATTTTATATTTTAACTTTAATTAAAAAAGAATTTCTTTTTTTTAGTTGTTTAATATTGCTATTGATTTTAACACTAAATAATCCAAAAGAGATTTATAATTTTTATAATTATATAAATTGGCCAACAATTAGAGCTTTATTTATATTATTGCTTTTGACAACTGCTATAAAAATGTCTAATTTTTTTGATATTTTAGCTATTAAATTTATCACCATTTTTAAAAATGAAAAAACTCTGGCTTTGTTTTTTATAATCCTTACATCTATTTTAGCCATGTTTCTTACAAATGACATTACATTATTTATAGTTGTACCTATCACACTATCTATTAGTCATGTAATAAAAAATGATATTACAAAAATTATAATTTTTGAAGCGATATCAGCAAATGTCGGCTCTTTACTTACACCAATAGGAAATCCTCAAAATTTATATCTTTTTAGAGAATGGCATATAAGTTTTATGGATTTTATAAATATAATGATGCCTATATTTTTAATAAAATTTTTAATTTTATTATTATTTGCAATAATAATTTTCCCTCTTAAAAAAATAGAAATCAAACGAATAAACAACAATACAATACAGTTGTTTTTATTTATAATTTCATTCCTTTTTTTTATTGCATTTATTGTCGAACTAAATCTAAATTTTGTAAGATATTTAACTCCTATAATTATAATTAGTTTTTTATTTATAAAAAAAGAAGTACTTTTAGAGATGGATTGGTTTTTGATTTTAACTTTTGTTCTAATGTTTATTGATTTTAATATCATAGCAGATATAAATATTGTAAAAAATTTTATTAATTCTTTTAATTTAGATTTTTTTAATGTAATGAATATAAGTGTGATTTTATCTCAATTTATATCAAATGTTCCTGCTGCAATATTTATGACACAATTTAGTAATAATTACGAAGCTATTGCTTATGGATCAAATATAGCAGGAAGTGGATTTATACTTGCCTCACTTGCAAATATAATTGCAATGAGAATGCTAAATGACAATAAAGCTTATTTAACTTTTCATAAATTTTCACTACCTTATTTTTTTACTTCGTATGGAGTAATTCTATTTTTATTTTTCGATAATTGTAAAATAAGAAGCTACTAATAGCTTTTGCTATCTCCCTTGGGTACAAGACTTCATAACAAAGTCAAATGTATGTTTTTCTAATCATAGAACTATTTACTTATCGCTGATAATTGGTGTTCTTTTTTGGATAAGTAATTACTTAATCTTGTACAAAAAATACGAGATTTAACCCTGATAAAAAAATAGAATTTTTACTAATTTAGAAGTATAGAGAATATTGTGGAATTATTTGGGCAAAATCCAAATATAAAATTGACAAATAAATATGCTATAATCCATTAAAAAAAGATTTATGAAAAAAGATAAACAAACAAAAATTTCACTCATCATAGACCAGCTCGATTTAAATGAACATATAAACTCGTTTCTCAGCTTTTTTTCCCGTGAAAATTCACTCTATATCCAAGGTGATCAGGGACTTCATTTTCGTTACATCAAAGCACTTGACCAACTAGAATTTAAAGCACCCCCAAAGGTGGCTGATTTTACAGAGATAAAAAATCATCTCAAAAAAAAAGGTGTACTTAATTTTGAGCAGATTTTTGAGATAGTTAAAGTTGTCAGATATTTTCGTTACTTTAAAAATCGTGAGCTTGATGGGCTTATTGGCGAGTGGATGTCTAAGTTTGTTATCGAAGAAAAATTCACAGAAGTTGAAAAATATTTCACTCATGATGGTAAATTTGAAGAAAATCTTGATGAAAATCTTTTTGGACTCTCAGCGAGAATAAAAGAACATAAAAACAACATAAGCAGCACCATAAAAAGGATGATGTCAAGCTCAAAACTTGCAGGTTATTTGGTAGATACTCAGGTGCATTTTATAAATAATGAAGAGTGTCTTTTAGTTCGTGGTGGTTTTAACCATGTACTAAAAGGTGCAGTGGTTGGCAGAAGTACAGGTGGATTTTTTTATGTCTCTCCAGATAGCATCCTTAAAACAAAAGAGAAGATAAGGTTTATAGAACAAGAAAGACAAAGCATATTTTACTCTTATGCTAAAGAGTTTTCTACAAAACTCAGTGAGCTTTTACCTTTTATAAACTTCATAGACAAAGAGTTTGACAAGTTTGATAACTATCAGGCAAGAGTGCTGTTCGCAAAAGCAAAAAGTTTACAAATCATCAAATCAAAAAATGATTCCAAACTGATTTTAAATTCATTTATCCACCCTGCCCTACACAAAGCAAAACCAATAAGTGTTGATTTTTCCAAAAATATTTTGATGATAACAGGTGTAAATGCTGGTGGTAAAACCATGCTTTTAAAAGCTATCTTGGCATGTGCATTTATGGCAAAATACATCATCCCTATGAAACTTGATGAAAACAAAAGCCATGTAGGAAGTTTTAAAGATATATTAGCCATCATTGATGACCCACAAAATGTCAAAAACGACATCTCAACTTTTGCAGGTCGTATGCAACAATTTAGCAAGATATTTAACTACAAATCAGCCCTTGTTGGAGTTGATGAGATAGAACTCGGAACAGATTCCGATGAAGCAGCCGCACTCTTTAAGGTGATGCTTGATGAACTGATAAAAAAAGGGCAAAAAGTGGTAGTTACAACCCACCACAAAAGACTCGCCTCACTTATGGCTGACCGTGATGATGTGGAACTTATGGCAGCAATTTATGATGAAGAATTAAGACAACCCACTTATGAGTTTATGCAAGGAATTATTGGTAAAAGTTATGCTTTTGAGACTGCAAGTCGCTACGGTATTTCACACAAGATTGTGCAAGAGGCAAAACAGGTTTATGGAGATAACTCTGAGAGACTAAACCTACTCATAGAAAGAGGAAGCCAACTTGAACGAGAACTAAAACAAAAACACAAAAAAGTTGATAAAAAACTAGAAGAATTACATAAAAAAGAGCTTGATTTAAAAGAGCAAAAAGAGAACCTTCTAAAAGAGGTAGAAACTGAAAAATCTAAACTAAAAACAAGCTATCAAATAGCGATAGATGAGGCAAAAACTGCAGCCAAAGCTGGAGATACACAAGCTATCCACAGAGCAATGAACAAAGCAAATAAACAACTCCCAAAAGACAAAACAAAAGAGATTGTTCGGCATGTGGAGTTTAAAGTTGGTGATGCAGTAAAATATCACTCACAAAAAGGGATTATAAAAGCTATAAAACCTAATAAAGAAGCGATAGTTGAAGTAGATGGAATGACACTTAGAGTAAAAACCAAGCACCTAAAACCAACCAAAATCATAAAACCAAAACCAACTACAAACCTAAAAGTAAGTGTAGAGAAAAAAGCAGGGCTAAAATGTGATTTACACGGTATGAGAGCAGAGGAAGCGTGTGAAGTGCTAGATAAATTTTTAAGTGATGCCCTCCTAAATGGTTGGGATGAAGTTATCGTTTATCACGGCATAGGTACAGGAAAACTAAGTTATGCTGTTAAAAACTTCCTCATCCAACACCCAAAAGTAAGAAAGTTTGAAGATGCACCACAACATATGGGTGGTTTTGGAGCGAAGATTGTCACACTCTAAAAAAATAGCCATTATTGGTGGAGGGGCTAGTGGGCTTTTATGTGCGATAGAGTGTGCCAAAAAGTCCACATGCCAAATAGATATTTATGAGCAAAATTCAAAACTCGGTAGAAAGATTTTGGTTTCAGGCAATGGCAAATGTAACATCACAAATATTTCCACATGCCAAAGAGATTACACTTCACAAAATCCAACTTTTGTAGAGTTTGCACTTAAAAACTTTTCGTTTAAAGAGTTTGAAAAATTTGCCTCTGGTATCGGTCTTGTTTTGGATGTAAAAGATGATGGTAAAGTTTATCCTCTTAGTTATGAAGCTAAAACAGTTGTTTCACTTTTGCAAAACAAAGCCCTCTCTCTTGGTATAAATATCAAAACAGACTCAAAAATCACAACTCTAAAACCATTGTTTGCAGATTATGATACAGTCGTTGTGGCATGTGGAAGCAAGGCAGCTCCACATCTTGGGGGAAGTGATGATGG
>JAMOQK010000065.1 GCA_027064045.1 Sulfurimonas sp.
CTTCGTTAAAAACTCTTGTACCCAAAGGGCATAGCAAAAGCTACCAGTAGCTCCTACAAGTTTTTGCCTTGCATTAGTCACTTTTTTGAGCTTCTGATAGTTGGTGTTCTTTTTGGATAGGTACTTACCTTATAAAAAATAAAGCTTTTATAGCTTATAATAAGCTAAAGAGTTTAAAAGTGGAGGTTTATGATGTTTGTTTCTAGTTATAGCACTTTTATACAAACAGACAATCTTAAAAATCAACAAAATAAATCTAAAAAAGTTGAAAATGGACAAAGTTCTTTTAGATTAAAGCCTACATCAAGCATTATTGCAAATATTCCAGAAAACAAAACGCTATCTATAAACTATATATCAAACTATAAAGTCCTTTCAAATAAACAACAAATACAAGAACAACTACAAAATAAAAATACAACTAAAAACACAAATACAAAAAAATATAAAGCGATAAATACAAAAGTCAATGCAAAAATATCTTATGATAGCAGTGCTAAACTTTTTCCAATCTCAAGAAATACACATGCCGTACTAAATCAAAATTTAGGCACACAAAAAGACACAAAAAGCATGGTAAACATCTACAAAGCCAATGATGAATTTTACAAAATCAATGCAGCCTAGTCCTCTTCTACCCAAGCATCAGTTTTTATAACCCTTCCATCATCAAAATACTTTAGCTTAAAAGCTTTTTTACAAACACCATCATCAAAATCCATAACAGCTATTTGTAAAATAGATTTGCATTTTTTTGGTATATCAAAATGCCCTTTCATCCCTGTTAAAAACTGTTTTAAAGGCACTTTTGCATCCATCCCTATAACATTATCACGACATCCACTAAGACCTATATCACTTAGATATGCCGTTCCTTTTGAGATTTGAAAATCATCACTGCTTACATGGGTATGTGTACCAATGATCCCACTCACCTGCCCTTGCAAAAGCATCATCATACCCCGTTTTTCACTCGTTGCTTCAGCATGAAAATCTATAAAAATATTTTTTACACCCTCAGCGTGAAGCTTCTCTACACTCTCTTTTGCACATCTAAAAGCATTATCAGTATATGGCATAGAGTAATGCCCCATCAGATTTAAAACTGCCAACTTCTCACCTGCAATCTCATAAACCTTACAACCAGTTCCAGGAACACCTTTGGGATAATTATGAGGTCTTAAAAGCTCATGTGTATCAAACAAAGGGAGTATATCTTTTTTGTCCCAAGTATGGTTTCCACCACTCATCACATCAATCCCACATGCCACAAGTTCATTACAATTTTTAAGAGTTAAACCAAAACCGTGTGAGGCATTTTCGTAGTTTGCTACCACAAAATCTATATTGTATTCATCTCTTATATTTTGTAGATGTTTTTTAACCATATCACGACCAGGGCGACCAACTATATCGCCTATAAAAGCTATTTTCATTATAATACCTTTAGTTTATTGTTTCTTAGATAGTAAAGTGTTGCTTTTATGATGTCATCATCATCTTTGCTATCTGATTTTATACTCTCTTTTGAGTCATTTAAGTATGTAAAAGTTATATTTTGTCCATAATTACTTACAGATTTAATCCTTTTATCTAAACTCAGAAGCTTGATAACCATCAGCTCAAAAAATTGTGAAGTTGGGGTATCTAACTCTCCAAACCTATCCATAACTTCCTCTTGAATCTCATATATCTCAACTGCATCTTCACACGAAGCAAGTCGTCTGTATATATCAAGTCTAAGTCTGTCTTCACTCACCACTTCATCTGAAAGGTAAGCTGAGATTGTAAGTTTTATATCTACTTTTGCCCGTGGAGTATCTACGGTATTACTTAGCTCTTTTATGGCATCTTCTAACATTCTAAGATAGAGTGAATAACCAATATTTTTGATATGTCCACTTTGAGCATCACCCACCAAGTTTCCACCACCCCTTATCTCTAAATCATGATATGCAAGTACCGAGCCACTTCCCAAAAATGAGTTAGACTCCAATGCTAAAAGTCTTTTTTTGGCTTCATCAGTAAGGTTTTCTTTATTTTGAACAACAAAATAAGCAAAGCCCTCCACATGCCCACGACCAACTCGTCCACGAAGCTGATGCAAATCTGCTATACCAAATCTATCTGCACCATCAACTAAAATAGTGTTAACCTTTGGCATGTGGATACCACTCTCAATGATAGATGTTGCTATCATCAAGTCATACTCACCTGCTTCAAATTTCAACAACTCTTTTTCAGTTTGAGCAGCTGAGATTTTAGAGTGAAGCATAACCACTCTGAGTTCTGGCAAAAGTGCTTTTAATTCCCCTAGTTTTATCGGCATGTGGTCTATGGAATTATGCACATAAAACACCTGCCCACCACGACGAATCTCACGAAGTATAACCTCTTTTATGAGTTTTTCTTCATACTCTTTTACAAAAGTTCTAACCCCCTGCCTCTCATTTGGTGGAGTTAAAAGTTGGCTCATGGTTTTAATCGAACTTAGTGCCTGATTTAGACTTCTTGGGATTGGTGTTGCACTCATTGATAAGAGATGAACATTATGATAAAGTGTTTTAATCTTCTCTTTTTGTTTCACACCAAATTTATGCTCCTCATCTATGATAACAACACCAAGATTTTTAAACTCCAAACCAAAAAGAGTGTGTGTTCCCACAACCACATCAAGTTCCCCACATGCCAAAGCCTTGATGATGTTGTTTTTATCTTTTGCAGCTACAAATCTATCTAATTTTGCATACCTTATACCAAGCTCACCAAAACGCTCATCAAGACTTCTAAAATGTTGAGCAGAAAGAAGAGTTGTAGGAACTATAAAAGCAGATTGATAACCTGACTTAAAAGCTGCAAATATAGTGTTCATCGCTACCTCAGTTTTACCAAAACCAACATCACCACTAAGAAGCCTATCCATAATATGCCCCGAAGACATTTGTGAGATAATCTCATCTATAGATTGACTCTGATCATCAGTATAGTCAAACCCTGCTAGTTTTTGAAACTCTTTTAACTCTTTTTTATCCACACTTATTTTAGGTGCTTTTATCAACGCCCTTGCGGCTGCAGTATTTACTATATCTCCTGCGATTTCAAAGAGTCTTTTTTTGACCTTTTCTTTTAGTTTACCAAAACTCCCTTTACCTAGTTTATCTAAAACTGGAGTTGAACCACCACCTGCTATATATCTGTCTATACTATCTAGGTTTTCAACAGGTAGCAATACTTTATCATCACCAATATATTTTATAACAATAAAATCTTTTACTCCACCTAAAATCTCAGTTTGTTCAATCTTCTCAAATATCCCCACACCATAATCTTCATGAACAACATAATCGCCAGTTTTTAAGTCATCAAGTAAAATCGAGCTTTTTCTTCGCCTCTTTTTTTTCTCTGGTTTATTTAGCGATATAACAAGCTCATCTTTTGTAAGTATATTTAAAATGTAAGGAGCATATACCTCTGTGATATTTTCTAACTCAAAAAGACCAACCTGTTTCATAACAGCTTTATTTGCAGCTATGATGGTGATTTTTTTATCTTTATGAACCCTTAGGAGTGTATGAACATCAGTAACAACCAACTCTTTGTACTCATCATCATCTTCTAAAATATCAAGATTAAAACTCTCACGACTTAGCATCGGATTGTTTAGGGCATAAGCATCTACTAAAAAATTATCTAAATTTTTTGCAAATTTTATAGTTTTATTTTCTAAAAAATTATAACCCATATCTCCTAGATGCCAAAAACCTAGAGAAGCTATATCTTTAACCAAAGCATCATATTGTGAAGTTTGCACTTTCATATTTAAAGCATTAAAACTATTTTCATCAAGAGAATAAAAAGCTGGTGTTATCATAACTTCATCCAACTCATCTTTAAGTGTTCTTTGAGTTTCAAGTTCAAAGTACTTTATCTGCTCTATTGTCTCATCAAAAAGTGAAATTCTAACAGGATGTTGAGAAGTTGGTGCAAATATATCTATAATATCCCCACGAAAAGAGATCTCCCCTGCCACTTGAATAATATCTACAAAACTATAACCCCAAAAAAGCATCTTCTCTTTGAAAGTTTTTAAGTTTATAGTCTCCCCAAATTCTAAAGAGGTTGAGCCAAGCAACTCCTCTTTTGGCATGTGAAACAACAAAGTTTTAAGTGGAGATATGATGAGTGGTTTCTTTTTTGCTTGATAATATGTTCTTAAAGATGTAAATAGTTGATGAAGTTCCTCTTTATATGAACGCAAATCATCACCAAAAGAAGCACGAAAATCTGGAAAAATCAATACATCTTTTTTGAAAAATTTTGCAACATCTGAGAGTTCGTGAGCCTCTTTTGAGTCTTCACAAACTAATATTTCTAAATCAAATTTCTTTTGTGTTTTAAAATATTTATATAGTAATCGTTGTGACATTAGTTTATGTGTTAAATCTGTTTAAGATTTACTAATTTGAACTTTTTGAAGTGAAGTGTCTGTTTTTTTTACAACACTATTTCCTTCAAAAAGACCTTTAGCTTCAATCACAAGCTCACTTGATTCTATCGAACCACTTACTCTTCCTGCAGCTTTTATCTCAACTCTATGAGCATTAACACTACCCTCTATATAACCTTGAACAACTAACCTATGAGTTATAACATCACCTTTAATATGACCGTTTTTACCAATATTTACATCTTTTTTAGAGTTTATTACACCCTCAAATTCACCATCTACATAAAGATTACATTCAAGATTCATTTCCCCTTTGATTGTTGATCCAGCCGTGATAATGGTCGTGTTTGCGTCGGCTTTAGAACCTTGATTTGAGCTGTTGCCGTTATTAAAGATTGCCATGGTATTTTTTTCTCCTTTTCAAATATCTCTTTATAGTTTTTTATATTCCATTTTACAAACCAATAAGGATTCATAGGACGGGATATAAATCTAATTTCATAATGCAGATGAGGTCCATTACTCATCCCAGAATTACCTGTATAAGCTATCAAATCACCTTTTTTAACATATTGCGAGGATTTTATCACAATCTTGTTTAAATGACCAAAATAAGTTCTAAAGCCATAGTTATGCTGAAGAATAATAAGATTTCCATAACCACTTCGTTTATGATAACCTGCCCACTCAACGATACCATCAGCTGTTGCATAAACAGGTGTATTCATCTTTGCTCTCATATCCAAACCACGATGGAACTCTCTTTTATGTAAAGTTGGATGGATTCTATAACCAAATTTACTTGTTATACCTTTATACTCTACGGGTGAACCATTTGGGATAAACTGCAACATAGTTGCCATATCAATAGAACTTATTTTTGTTAAATTAACTCTCTCTTGCAGAGGAACTTCTTTAGAATGTGAAACCCCTATCATTAATTCTATCTCATCAAGTGAATCTGAAACTTCAACCAACTCTTTTTTCTTAATATCTAAGATTTGTTGCGTCTCTTTTATATTTTTATTTAATTTTAAATTTTTAAGTTTTAAATCTTCATAGGCTTTTTCTACCTGCATCCGTTTTTTTTCTATTTTATCAACACTGTTATCTAAATAAAGTATAACACCAACAGCACTGACCCCAATCACAACAAGAAAAACAACAGCATAAAATACAATTTTTTTTACAAACTGATGTAGGTTAAATTGCTTAACTCCATTATCATCATTAATTGTAATTGTAAAATGATTATTCACTATAAACCTTCAAAAACTGTTCTACCACACTAAATGAGCCAAAGACCAAGTAATCAACATCATCTTTAATCTCTATAAACGGAGCGTATTTTATCTCTAAAGAGTTTAAAGTAGTTTGAAGTAGATCTTTTGCTTCTATTCTTTCATCATTTATCTCTATAATCTCCACATGCCATATAATTGGCTTTAAAATAGTTAAAATCTCTTTATAATTTTTATCCCTATAAGTGTTATAGATAAGTATGTGTTTTTTACCACTAAGTGCCTTTAAAATCGAACTTGCAGCCAAAGGATTATGTCCAACATCAATCAAAATATTTTTTGACAACCGAGTAAGTCTGCCAAAAAGTTTTGAGTTATCAAAACTATCTACACCATATTTTATATGAAAAAATTTTAATCCACTGATAGCTAGTTTTAGATTTTGTATCAAATATGATGGCAATTGAAGATTTTTAGAAATTTGCTCAATCTTATCAAAATCATCTGCATCTAAAAACTCATCATATAAAGATAAATTTGTACCTTTTTTAGTAGCTGTCTTTTTTGCTATATTCACAACTTCATCAAATTTCTGTTTACCTAAAATCATATTTTTTTGCATAGCATTTAGCTTTGTAGTGGCAATGTTTTTGATAGTATCTCCCAAAAATGCCTCGTGATCAACATCTATAACAGTTACCAAACTCAACTCTTTATCAAAAACAGCAGTTGCATCATGCTCTCCACCTAATCCAGCTTCTAAAACCAAAAACTCACTATCTTTTGAGAGGAGTATTGCTAAAAAAGTTGTGTATTCAAAATAACTTAAAGAGTCCGATTCATCTTTAGTTAAAATTATTTGTAGTTTTTCATGTGCTTTTTGCAAATCATCATCACTGATATTTTGACCATCGCACCAAATTCTTTCGTTAAATTCTAAAATATGTGGAGATGTATAGTGAGTCGTTTTAAAACCCACATTATATAAAGCAGTTGCTAAAAAACGACCTGTTGTTCCCTTACCATTTGTACCAACTATATGGATAATCTTTGGTAATGGAAGATGAGATTCTATCCTCTTATACACCCTTGGCATACGAGTATAGTCTATCTCATTGTAATATAACGGTTTTTCTTTGAGAAACTTTTTTAGCATTAAATTTTATAGGCTACTTGATTTCTACCCTCATTTTTTGCCTTATAAAGATACTCATCAGCAGAGTTTATAGTAGCTTGTAAAGAGATATGCTTTTTCCTCTCAGAAACACCAGAACTAACAGTCACCACTATCCTTTGACCTTTGTACATAAAACGAGCTTTTTGCACATGCTTTCTTACTTTCTCGGCAAATACAGCACCACCTCTTGTATCTGTTTCACTAAGTAATGCCATAAACTCTTCACCACCAAAACGACCAACTATATCAACACTTCTTGCCTCTTTTTTCAAGATTTTTGCAAAAGCTGATAAAACAGCATCACCAGCATCATGTCCATAATTATCATTCACCAATTTAAAATGATCCAAGTCAAACATAATTACAGAAAAATTTCGTCCATATCGCTCATATTCTGCTTCTTTTATGTTCATAAATTCATCTAAAGCTCTTTTATTGTAAAGCTTTGTTAAAAAATCCTCTTTTGATTCTTGTTTAACTGCTGCTAACTCTTTTTCAAGCTCATGAACTCTAATACTTAGGTTTTTTACTTCAGAACTATGTGTTGATAAATCTTTACTAAGAAGTTGTGTATTTTCTTCCAATGCCGATGCTATTGTAAAAAGTTTTTTATGTGCTATTTTAAAGTTTGAACTAGACTCATCACTATACGATTCTAACTCTTGTTTTATAGTTTGTATCTCTAATGTTGAGCTATCTGAACGCTCTATCATCTCTATAAGTCTCAAAGACAATTTATCAAGTACAACATCCAAAGACTCAACCATCTCTTTAACACTTTGTTTGTCTAATGATATTCTTAATGAAATAGCAGATTTTATCTCATTTTCTATTCCTGTAGTATCAAGTATAGATGGGTCATTTTGAATTTTTTGACTTAAAGTTGCAATCTTATCATTTACACTTGAAGCTATAGATGGTACCAAAGAAGAAACTAAAATAGAAGCTATCTTCGATAGGTTAAAATCACTACCACCAGAAACCTGAGTATCAATCCTTAAATTTTCTATGGTCGCTTTTAAGTCAGTTGTATCTACCTCACCAAGGGGTTTTAATTTTGATAAAAATGTATCATCATAAGTTGTTATAAAATTTATCCAGAGTTGTCTAAATTGATCGATCTGAGAAGCACTTGCCCTTGAATCCAACAGTTCTATACTTTTTTTTGCAAGAAGTGACGCCTCTTTGTTATGAAGAACCTCTATAACCTGAAGCACTCTTTTTGTAAAAACAGTTTGTGATTCAAGTGCCTCAGAACATTTAGTTGAGTTTGTTCTATTTAGTTTTGAAACTAAAAAACGGGCTAGTTCAGACATCGTTCTTATACGATAGTTTGTTAACTCTTTTTGAAACTCTTTATTTAACGATTTGGTATATTTATCAACATGATTACAATCTTCACTAGCCATACCAGCTATCTTAGCTTCTTTACAAAAAGCCTCAGCATAAAAATCAGGAGTTAGAAGCTTCCCCTCCCTTTCTAACCTTTTAACAGCTTTTTTAATTATAGTTTGTATTGTCATTTTCAATTCCTTATCTATTTGATCTAGCACCCTCTGCAGATACTTGCGCTAAAAATGATTTAATAGCTTTTTCAGAAGCAAATTTAATCGCTTCAAATCTCTCTTGATCACTTATGATTGCATTTGGTTGAATGGAGAAATCATAAGTTCCTTTTGCGTTGTATTTTTTACTCAAACCATTATGATACCTAACAATTCCAAGTGTTATACTCGTTCTATATGCCACAACATAACCATCACCATCATACTGAATTGGAGAATATGAAGGCTTTGAAATACTAATAACAAGATGTGTTTTGGATAAACTCCTTGTAGTTAATGAAGCATGAAAAACTTTGATAACAGCAGCATCAACTGAGTCTTTTATGATTACACTGTTTTCTGGGTCATGTGCTGATACAACAACCTCTGTGCTTATCTTATCACCAACAACATCTCTAGAATATTTTGCACTTGGTCTATACCCACATGCCGAGATACCAAAGACAATCAAAAAAAGAACTACTATTCTCACAACTAACCTTTAACTACAATATTTACTAATTTTTTTGGAACAACTATCTCTTTTACTATCTCTTTAGCATCTATCCATTTTGCTATCAACTCTTTTGCAGCAGCTATAATCTCATCTTGAGTCGCATCAACTGCTACTTCAATCTCTGCTCTTCTTTTTCCATTTACTGCCACACCAAGAGTTATGCTATCTTCTACAAAAACCTCATCTATAACTTTTTGAGGAGCTAAGTTTTTAAGATTGAAATACTTTTCGCTTATTTCACATGCCACATGTGGGATAACAGGTTCCATAATAGAAGTTAATATCCAATACCCCTCAGTCCAAATATCAGCATTACTTTGAGCATTAAGAGCATTCATAGCTTCCATAACACCTGCTATCATAGTGTTAAAAGTATATCGCTCGTTATAAACATCATTCGCACGAACTAAAGCTTCATACACTTTTTTTCTTGCAAATTTTTCATCTTTACTCAGATTGGCATGTGTGATTTTAGGTATAGACTCACATGCCACAACATTAGAACTTCTCTCATAAAATCTTTTTATAAATCTATAAGCACCCTCAACAGCACTATCGTTCCATTCTAACTCTTGAGTTGGTGGTGCCGCAAAGAGTATGAAAAGTCTAGCTGTATCTGCTCCATATTTATCAATTATTGCATCAGGGTCAACAGTATTTCCCTTGCTTTTAGACATTTTAGCACCATCTTTTAACACCATACCTTGAGTTAAAAGCTTATCAAAAGGCTCATCAAAATCCAAGTAACCCAAATCACGAAAAACTTTTGTAAAAAATCTTGCATAAAGCAGATGAAGCACAGCATGTTCTATCCCACCAACATAATGGTCAACACCCATCCAGTATTTTAACTGCTCTTTTGAAAAAGCTTCATTTTCCCAGTTTTGTGGTGATGCACAAAATCTCAAAAAATACCAACTAGATTCTACAAAAGTATCCATTGTATCAGTTTCTCTTATCGCATCCTTACCACATTTTGGACATTTACAGTGTTTAAAAGTGGGATGTTTTTCAAGAGGATTACCCTCACCTGTTATCTCAATATCTTCAGGCAAAGATACAGGTAAATTCTCTTTTTTCTCCATCACCAAACCACAATCTTCACAGTGGATAAACGGAATAGGTGCGCCCCAATATCTCTGACGGCTCACTCCCCAATCTTTTAGCTTATAATTGGTCGTTTTTTTACCAATATTTTTCTCTTCAAACATTTTTATGATGTTATATTGAGATTTTTTAGAGTTCATACCATCAAATTCAGCACTGTTTACAAGCTCACCCACTTCAGTAAATGCACTCTTGGTAAAATCATGTTCACCCTCAAACGGTTTTATAACTTCATTAATTTCCAAGTCATACTTTTTAGCAAAATCATAGTCTCTCTCATCATGAGCAGGAACAGCCATCACAGCACCACTTCCATAATCCATAAGTACAAAATTTGCTATCCAAACAGGTATCTTTTTACCTGTTAAAGGGTGGATAACATTTAATCCAAGTGGCACACCAGACTTCTCTTTTTGTCTATCTATGGAGGATGTATTTTTCATCACATCTATCTGAGTTTTTACTCTATCATCAAGCATATTGTTATCAAGCATATAGCTTACAATTGGATGCTCAGGTGCTAAAGCAGTGTAACTTACACCATAAACAGTATCTGGGCGAGTTGTAAAAACATCAAAAGAGTTAAACTTACAATCTAGTTTATTTTTACTCTCATCATCAAAATACAAATCAAATGCTAAACCGTTTGACTTACCTATCCAATTTTCTTGCATAGTTAAAACCTGTTTAGGCCAACCACCCTCAAGCTTTTTCAAATCATCCAGTAACTCATCAGCATATTGAGTAATTTTGAAGTAATACTGATTCATATCTTTTTTAACTATAGGTGTGTCACATCTCCAGCAACACCCGTCAATCACTTGTTCATTTGCTAAAACTGTTTGATCATGTGGACACCAGTTTAGCAGACCTTTTTCACGATAAAGCAGACCTTTTTCATACATATCTATGATAAAAGCTTGTTCAAACTTTGTATAAAGCTCATCACTCGTTGCCATCTCCCGTTTTCGTGAAAATGAAAATCCAAGTGAATAAAACTCATTTTTCATATACTCTATGTTATCGTAAGTCCATGTTTTTGGATTTGCATTGTTTTTTATGGCAGCATTTTCAGCAGGCATCCCAAAACTGTCAAAACCTATGGGATGAAGTACATTTTTACCCATCTGTCTATGGTATCTTGCAAACGCATCACTTATAGAGTAGTTTCTCACATGCCCCATATGTAGTCTTCCACTCGGAAATGGAAACATAGAGAGTATATATTTTTTCTCTTTTGTGAAATCTTCACTTGGCTCAAAACTCTCGTTCTTTTTCCAATAATCCTGCCATTTTTTTTCTATACTTTTTGAACTGTATTCTTGCATATTTATTAATATTCCTCGCGTATTTTAGAACTTTCTATATAAACAAGTCCCATTGAAAAAACATTTGCTATTAAAGCACCTATTGCCAAAGCTATAGCCCAACTATCATCTTGGACAACAACTAAAAAGATAAAAGCTGGTATAAGGTGCAAATCTGCCACTAAAGATGAAGCTAAAAGCTCTGCAGAGAGTAGATTTCTAACACCTATTTTTAAAAATGTCGAAACAAGATTTAAACTTGCTGCAACAAACAGTGATGCCGCTGTATTTTCATACAAAAAACCAGCTATTGATGTTAAACTCATCAATGAAAAAAAGACATATACTACTTTACCCCAATCCATATTTTATATTCCTAATATTATAATATGGAGATTATACAAAAAATATCTTAAGGAGTGACTGAAGTATTTTTAGATAAAATTAACTCGATGAAATTACCTATATTAAAAATACCACTATGAACATCATTATAGCAGGTGCAGGAAAAGTTGGATTTAATCTAGCAAAAGCTTTATGCGTCGGACACAATGTTACAATTATAGATAAAAATTCTGAAGCACTACACAGAATACAGGAAAGTTTAGATATTTTACCTATGCAAGGTGATGTGGAAAACGCTAAAACATATCAAAGTTTTGTAGATAAAAAAGTTGACCTTTTTATAGCAGTTACAAATACAGACAATGTAAACCTCATATCAACCTTAATGGCAGAAAGTGTTTTGGAGATAGATAGAAGATTTGTTAGACTTCAAAACCACTTTTTTGGTGATACTCTCATAGAAGAAAAACTAAATATAGACAGGATGATTTTCCCCATAAAATTAGCTTCACAGGGTATCGCTTCTTTATTAAATTATCCAAAAGCAAACAATGTAAAATTTTTCAAATATACTGAGCATAGACTAATCTCCGTAAGAGCTTCAAAAGACATTCAACCACTTAAAATCACTTCTGAGAGATTTACCATAATTGGGGTGGAAAGGAATAAAGAGTTTATTATCCCATTCAATAATCAAGAGATACAACCAAATGATTTAGTTTACTTTTTTGGCTTAGAAGATGATATCAGAACAATCTGCTCACAATTAGAAACTTCAGAAATATCAGACATACAAAAGTGTGTGATTTTTGGTGGAGGGGAACTAGCTATCTCCATAGCAAAAGCACTTCTTGAGATTGGACGAGATGTTAAACTTGTAGAAAAAGATTTAGAACTTTGTGAATGGGCAAATGAGGAACTAGGAGGTAAAGTCTCTGTTATCAACTCAAAATATGGTACGATTGACCTTTTTGAGGAGGAAGGATTAAGCAATGCCGACTTTTTTATAGCTGCAACCAACAATGATGAATACAACATTATAAAATGCCTCGAAGCACAAGAAAAAGGGATTAATAAAGTAGTTGCCATAAACAATGAAATGGAATACTATAACCTTATGCACTCACTAGGTATCATTGTAGCAAGAGGTCCAAAAATGAGTGCATATAACACGATTATGGAACATATCAGCTCATCAGGTGTTGTTATACAAAAAAGTTTTTGTGGAGCTAAAGCTGTTATATTTATACGAAAAATATTTTCAAACTCCAAACTCATAGACAAAAAAGTAAAACCCATAAAAACAACAAATGCAAACCTATTTTACCTAAGAGATGAAAATCTTTACCATTTTAATGATAAAGTAACTTTAATTGAAGGTGATTCCATAGTAGCTTTTAGTAATGCTAAAGATAGTGCAAAAGTAAAACAGTGGATTTATGAACTATAAAAATATATTAAAAGTCTTATCGCTTATAGGTATGACAGTAGCTATCATCTTTTTATTGGATGTTTTGGTTGGATTTATTTATGATGAAAATTATAAAAAATTTCTCATTTATGATGGAGTGTTTTTTATTATAAATTTAATTTTTTGGATTTCTTTAAAAAATCATGATTTAGATTTAAAAGTAAAAGACAGCATCCTCGTGGTAAATCTTCTGTGGATACTTCTTGGAATTGCAGGTGCTATACCACTTTTTATCTATACAAATGTCTCTTTTGCCTCCTCTTTTTTTGAAGCCATAAGTGGTTTTACCACAACAGGAGCTACTGTTTATACAGATATAGAAGCACTTCCACAAATGGTTTTATTTCACAGAAGTCTTATGCATTGGCTTGGTGGCATGGGTGTTATCGTGCTTGGAGTTGGACTTTTATCTATGATAAATCCAACTGGTAGTTTATCCCTTTTTAAAGCAGAAGCAACAGGTATTCAACTTGAAAAACTAACACCAAAAATCAAAGACACTGCCATACGATTATGGATTATCTATTGTATTCTCACAGCAGTTGACATGCTTTTTTTAAAATTTTTCGGTATGAGTTGGTTTGATGCGATAAATCACGCTTTTTCAACCATATCAACAGGTGGTTTTTCAACAAAAAACAACTCTCTTGGATTTTTTACAAATGATGGTATTATCTGGACTACAACCATATTTATGCTACTCTCAGGCATAAACTTCTTAGCACATTTAAAGCTCTATCATAAAGATGTTAGTGGATACACAACAGAAGAGGTTAAATGGTATCTGCTAATCTTTAGCATACTTGGTCTTACTCTTACATTTATACATATGGATATAGGTGGTGATAACTTTTATGATGCCCTTAAACACTCACTTTTTACCATATCTTCAGTCATGACTACTACAGGTTTTGCAACTATAGACTACGGTACTTGGTCACATTTTGCGATAGCTGTTATATTTATAGCTATGCTTATAGGGGGAAATGCAGGATCTACTGCTGGTGGGATTAAAGTTGTAAGACATGTTATAGTTTTTAAAACACTATTCTCAGAATTTAAACGCATCATCCATCCAAGTGCTGTTATATCTGTTTTTGTAGATGGGGTAAAACAAGAAAGCAGAATTCTCTCATCAGTTTTTGGATTTTTTATGCTCTATATGATTAGCACCATTATTGTTACAATCTATATCTACGCAAGAGGCTTTGACACCATGAGTGCAATCTCTGCAGCCTTTGCTATAGTTGGAAATGTAGGTCCTGGATTTTCTTTGGTTGGTCCAGCTGATAACTTTTCTTTTTTCAATGACTTTGATAAGATATTTTTATCAATCGCTATGATTATAGGTAGGCTGGAATGTTACACTGTTTTTGTACTACTAAGTAGTGCTTTTTGGAAAAAATTTTAAATCTTTCGTAAAAACTCCAGTAATCCCTTAATAATCTCTCTTGGTTCAGGTGGGCAACCCTCTATGTGATGGGTTACTTCAAAGTGGTTATTTGCTGGGGCTTTTATGGCAAAAGTTTTTTCAAATGGAGCTTTCATTAGAGGACAATCTCCCATCGTTATGACCCATTTTGGTTCAGGTATCTGTTTGTAAGCTTCTATGGCATGTGGAGTCATATTAAAAGTCATAACACCACTCAAAAGCATAACATCAGCATGTCTTGGACTTGCTACAAAGTAGATACCCAGTCTTTCCAAATCATAATAGGGATTTGCAAGTGCATTGCACTCTGCCTCACAGGCATTACAACTTCCACTATCAACCATCCTTATAGCCAAACTTCCTGCAAATTTTTTATTTACTTCACTTTTTATAGCTTTTTTAATCTGCTCCAACTCTTCATCAAATTCTAAATCCTGAGTCAATACACCAAGTTTTAATCGTTTATTCCAAAATCTAATCATAAATCATTTCCTGCATAACTCAAATCACAACTTTTATTTATAAGTGGAAAATCAGCAATAATATCTGCTCTCATCATCAGATGAAGTGTTTGCCAATTTATAAAACTGGGATCTCTTGCAAAAAATCGCTCTATTACTCCATCTTTTATATCTATACTCATAAAAAGTTCACCTATCGAACTCTCTGTAAAACTCATATATTCGCCATCTTTTACATCATCTAACTCTACACTAAAACTTTTAGTTTGTAAAAAATTTCTCATCATCACGATGGAGTTTTGAACCTCTTTTAATCTCACTTTAAATCTAGCACTAACATCTCCACTGACTTCACTCACACTCTCAAAACCATTTTCAAGATAAAATTGATTTAATCGTCTGTCATTTACAATTCCACATGCCCTAGCTACCACACCAACGCCACCATATTTTACACAGTTGTTTACATCTAAAATGCCTGTAGTATCAAATCTATCCCAGATTGATGGAATATCCATTATCCAATCTTGGAAAAAATCTATATCTTTTTGAAGTTGCTCCAGATATATTTTTATACTCTCAACATCCCAAAAACTTTGCTCAAAATTTATAGAACCAAAACCAAAACGGCTTTTAGTCAGCTCTTTCATTTTTCGTCTTGCATCTTCACAAAGTTTGGAAGCATAAGCCAAAGCAGCACCAAATCCACCATCATTTGGAATAAAACCCAAATCTGTTAAATGGTGTATAACTCTCTCAAGTTCAAGTAAAAAAGCATCCCTTTTTCTCATCTCTAAAGGTATCTCAACTCCACATGCCATAGCTGTAATATCTCTCCAAAGAGTTTGATAAGCTACACTTTCATTACCACTTATTCGCTCAATAATCGGCTTTGCTTCAAAAAGTGTTTTACCCTCAAGCATCTTCTCAATGGCTCTGTATTTATAAAAATGTCTAACCTCTTGATGGAGCATCCCCTCTCCAGCTTGAGAAAAATGAAAATGCCCAGGCTCAATGATACCTGCATGGATAGGGCCAACTGAAACTTGAAAAATACCATCCCCACTTACAACCTCATATTTATAAGGGACATACTCACTAAACTCTATCTCTTTTTCTTTAAAATCTTTTAACATCGGATGTATGGCATGTGGAAATCTCTCTTGATGCACTAATACTCGCTTATCAAAAGCATCCTCTATAACTATCCCAAAATCATCACTCATTTTTCTCTCAAACCAGATAGCAGATGGATATTTTTTTGCTAAAGTTTTTATGGATGGGTTCTCTTTTGATATAACAACTCTCTTAACCTCTTCATCAAAAACATCAATTACTTCAAAATTTTTGCCTAAATCTTTTGCATATCTAGCTATAAATCTCATGATATACCCTTTAGATAATCAAATGTGATTGGAAGTAAAAGAGCCATCAAGGATAGTGCAAAAATCACTAAAGAAAAAAGCTCACTCGGATAAACTCTTTTTTCATTTTTCTCCCCTTCGTATTTCATAGACTGATATATAGCTACAAAACGGTAAAAAATCACAGAAAGTAAAATCAACAAAAACAAAATCGCACCTATCATTGCTAAAAGATGGTCACTTTTTTTAGCAATAGCTATCATCGCACCAAAACCATAAAGTTCACTAAAAAACATAGGACTCGGTGGCAAAGAGATAATTGCTAGTAAAAAAAGTGATACCAAAAACCAAAACATAGTTCCTTTTTTACCTTTGTAACCTTTTAATGCTCCTGCTATTTTATATTTTCCATTTGATTCTAGTACCCCAGTTGATAGAAAAAGTGCAGGTTTTAAAAAGGCATGAGCGCCAAAATGAAGCAGTGCCGCAAAAGTTCCTCCACTAACCCAAAACAAAGCTATAAGTGCCATATGTTCTATCCCAGAAAGTGAAAAAAGCCTCATAAAATCTTTTGCACGAAAAATCAAAAAAGAGACAATAAAAATAGTTAAAAGAGTATAAGTAAATATAAAAATAAAAAGGTGGTCATAATTTACCTCCATAGCTATTTTTGAAAAACGAAAAAATCCAACTATAACAGCACTCTCCAATATCCCACTAAATAAAGCCGCAACAGGGTAAAACGAAGCTCTTTCAATATTTGCAAGCCATAAATTCATAGGGAAAAAGCCCATTTTCACAAACATACCCACACTTACTATAGCAAATCCTATCTCAAAAAGAAAAGGTGATTTTATATCTTTGGCATGTGCGAGTAACAGGTTAAAACTCATAGCATCTTCACCCAAAATCGGTTTAGCACTTGCATATATAAGTATAATCCCAAAAAGTACCAAGGAGATAGCAATAGCACCAACAATCATATAGTTCCATGCCTCTTTATGTGCAGAAGATGAATGATTTGTTTTTATCATATAAACTGTTGATAGAGTTGCAAGTTCCAGTCCTATCCAGTAAATCCCCATATTATTAGAAAGTATTGAAAACATCAAGCCTATCCAAAAAATCGCAAAAAATCTATAAAATCTTCTATAAGCATTAGGCGATACTTTTACATGTTTATCAAGTGTTAAAAGTGCCAAAGTCACACCAATCCCAACGATGGAAGAAACCAAAAGTATATAAGTATTAAGCCCATCTGCTATGAGATAATCTCCCCAGATATGATACGGTTTAGGCAGTAAAAAAAGCTTTATCATCGGCAATAAAATTGCAAATGATGTAAAAGATAAAATCCTTTTTGCTTTGTCATTTTTATATAAACTCATCACAAACATAATCAAAGCAGGTAAAAGAAGTAAAAACAACATCATACTTTTGCCTCCTCGTTATGAAAAAGCAGATTCATAACCACAATGGCCATTAGCAGGTCAAGAAATATCCCAAATTCAACAAGCATTGGCATACCATCTGTCGCTGTGATACCAAGTAAAAACAAAGCATTTTCCATACTTAAAAAACCTATGATTTTTGGTGCTATATTTTTATGTTCCATCATCAGCAAAAGCGATAAGAAGAGTGAAGATATGCTTATGGCAATATAATTATTGTTTTCATTTATCATCTGGGTTATAGGCTCTGAGAGATAAAATGTAAAAACCAATATAGCAGGTATAAGCATGATTGCATATTGCACTTTTATCTCTGGGTTAATCTGCCTTACAAAGTGAAACTTTTGACTTAAATTTTTTAATATATACGGAATACCTATTGTTTTTATTAAGATAGTTACTATACCAGTTATAAGCATCGCCATATCATCAAGTTCATGACCTATAAAAAGTGCCAACAAACCAAGTGTCAATGAATTTAATGAATACCAAAGCAACAATCCATAAAGCCTTGTAGTAAAAAGCGATATTATAAGTGTCGCTAAAAATAATCCTATCAAAAAATCAATCATCTAATACCCCAACACATAGAAAGTTATCAAAGACAAAAATGCAAATACTATGGAAATACCAAGCAGATTTGGAATTTTAAAAAGCCTGAGCTTTGCCATATTTACTTCAACAAAAGCAACTGCAATAGCCACACCAAAAAGTTTTGCTATAAAAATCAAAATAGCAACAACAGGGGAATATTCAAGCCCAAACGGAATAAACAAAGAAACAAAAAGTGAAGAGAAGATAACAAACTTAACAGAAGCAGCCATCTCAATAATCGCCAGATAAACACCACTTAAATCTAAAATCATAGCTTCATGAACCATAGTCAATTCCAAATGTGTTTCAGGATTATCAACAGGTATCCTCCCATTTTCAGCTATAAGAAGTATAAAAAAGCTAATAGCCGCAAACAAGAAACTAGACATATGTTCAGCTGGAAAATTATATGCTAAATTTACACCAGCCTGTCCTATCCCTAAATCACCAGCCATCATAGAAATACTAAAAATAGTAAGGACCATAGCAGGTTCAACCAATGCAGATATAAATGCCTCTCTTGAACTTCCCATACCACCAAAAGCACTGGCACTATCAAGTCCCAAAAGCATCAGAAAAAAGGTTGAAAGGGAGATAAGCCCAGTTATGGTAAAAGCATCTACAAAACTTACATAAAAAGCACCCTTTACAACTGGTGGCAAAAAAAACATTGTAACAAGCAATGGAGACAGAACCAAAAACGGAGCATATCTTGTTATGGAACTTGTTTCACTTGAGATGATAGTCTCTTTTTGCATAAGTTTTGAAAAGTTTCTATACCCTTGCAAAAGTGAGATTGGCTTTTTAAAAAGTAAAATCATCTTTAAAGCTTTGATAAAAGAGAGTAAAATAGGGGCTAAAAGCAACAAACATATAATTGTTAAAAAATATAAAATCATTTTTTATCCCCCACTATAAGTACTTTTATGGAGATAATCATCACAACGCCTTCTAACACAAAAGTTGCCCAACTAAATTCATGGGCAAAAATTCTGTAACTAAAAAGAACTAAAATCATAAGATTAAATATCATAGCCGCATATCTTGTTTGTTCAAAATGGGAAAATCTATATACCCAATAACTGATAAAATTTGCAACCCTTGAAACACTATGATACAAAGATTTTTCAAAAAGAGGTTTTACATGTACCTCATAGTTTGAAGAGCTAAACTTACTCTCATGCCCTGCGATTGTCTGTTTTACAAAATGCTCGTCTGGTTTATAAAGCCAGTTGAAAAATCGCCTGATTGGTCCTGCAAACCCTGTTGCTGTGTATTGTGTTTTAGCTGATGTTTTATAACCACAACCCCAAGTATTATGAACTCTCTCTTTTACATTTAAAACTTTATATCCAAACATCATAAAAATACTTAGACCTACTAAAGAAACAAGCAAAATAACAGGCGAAACCACACCTCCGTTTATACCAACCGAATGCAGATTCCACATGCCATGTGGGAATATTTGAGCATAGATAGAACCCATCCCCAACCCTACTAAAACTTTATCAAACCAAGATATATAAAATGGTGTAAAAAGCATCAAAGAGATAACAACACCTGCCATTAAAATCATCCCCACCTGCATCATAAAGTTTACTTCATGGGCATGTTTTGCATTTGTACTTCTGTGAAGTCCCAAAAATGTTATGCCATAAGCTTTTACAAAACAAGCTATCGCTAGTCCACCAGTCATTGCAAGTGCAAAAACAGCAAAAGGGATAGCAAGTTTTAAAGAGGTATTATCAATATGACTTGAACTTAACATCGACTGAAAAATCATCCATTCACTCAAAAATCCATTGGTGGGAGGAAGTGCCGAAATAGAAATGGAGGCAAGTAAAAATGTAATTGCAGTTACAGGCATAGATTTTATAAGTCCACCATATTTTTCTATATTTTTTGTATGTGTCTGATGAAGCACACTTCCTGCCCCCATAAACAAAAGTGATTTGAAACTCATATGATTAAAACTGTGAAAAAGTGCTGCGATAAAAGCAAAACTACTCAAAACTTTCAAGCCCAAACTATCAAAAATCATCCCCATGCCAAAACCAATAAGGATAATACCTATATTTTCTATAGAGTGATTTGCTAAAAGTGCTTTTATATCATGCTCACTTAAAGCATATAAAACCCCAATCAAAGAGGACAATGCACCAATAACCAAAATAACTATTCCCCATTCAAGAGGCCATGGATACAAAACATCAAAAAGGAAACGAAACAACCCATAAATAGCTACTTTCAACATCACTCCACTCATAAGAGCTGAAACTGGAGATGGTGCAGCAGGATGTGCATAAGGCAGCCAAACATGCAAAGGCACAGCTCCAGCCTTACTTAAAAATCCAAGAACAATAAAGAAAAAAAGTAAAGTTGGATAGGCAAAATCCGAAGCAATATCTTTCATATTAACAAATCCAATCTCTAAATCACCATCGGTTACAATCAAAAAGAACAAAAGTAAAAATAAAAATCCAAAATGGGTCATAATAAAATAAAAACGAGCAGCTTCAATAGTAGTTTTATCTTTTATCTCGGTTAAAATCAACTGCCAAGAAGTTAAACTCATCAACTCCCAAAAAATCAAAAATACCAAAGCATTTGCACTAATAACAACCCCAATCATAGAGAGTATAAAACTAAAGTAATGTACTTGATAATGCATTTTTCTTTCGATATGAGGAAGGTACCCACTTGAATAAAAAATATTTGGCACTGAACCTAAAAGTATGAGTAAAACAAAAACAATAGAAAGTGTATCAAATTGAAACATCTTTTTTAACAACTCCAAAGAAATTTATAAATAATTTTGCGAGTTCGGTGATAGTTCATCGGACAGGAGGGCTTTTTAAAGTAGTCCTAATATTTGTTGGAATTATACTTAAAATTTTATTAAAACTTACTTACAGAATGATAGACTCTACTCTGTCCCTACCATTTTCTTTTGCATTATATAAAGCCCTATCACATCTTTCATAAAACTGCACACTAGATTCATCTTTTTTATATTGTGTAAAACCAAGACTTATGGTTACATTGACAACCTTTTTAAATCTATGTTGCTGAACTATTTTTCTAATTCTTTGAGTAAATTCTAATTCTGTCTCGTATGTATTTGAAAAAGACACTATCGTAAATTCTTCTCCACCTACTCTATAAAATCTATCTGAAGGTCTTATATTTTCTGAGATTAAAGAACACAATTCCTGCAAAACCATATCCCCTGTAGAGTGTCCATACTTGTCATTTATATTTTTAAAATGATCAATATCTAACATCGCTAAATGTAAAATATCCCCATCTCTTTGTGAATTAACAAACCGTTCTATATCTTTATTAAACTTATATCTATTATAAACATTTGTAAGCCCATCAATTTCTGCTTTATTTTTTAGTTTTTTATCTTTTTTATCCAATACATTTATAAAAAAACATATAATAATAAAAACAAGAATAAATATAGCACTTAAAATAAACACAAAATATCTATAAAATTTTTGAATATTTCTAATATTTTCATCAAAAGGCACAGCTAAAGAAACAATAGCTCTGCTTACATTTATATGTTCACCAAAACCAGCTTTTGAACCATATTTATCTATCAAACCTTTTGGTGCAAGTTCTGGACTTGAATGACACCTCATGCATGATCTCTTTGTTTTTAGAACTGGCATTGCGTAATAAATATACTCTTTAGTATTTTTCTTTACATGCTTTATATAAATAGTAAGATTTGTATCGTTAAACTTTTTCAATAACTTACTCTCTTGAGTATTGGCTTTATTGATAGGATTTCTAGGATTATCACTTGCGATTTTATATATATATTTGCTTAAACCCTCTTTTTTTCTTTGTTTGTTATACTCTTTCATCACTTGCCGAGATATGTAAGTAGTAGATAAAATTTTAGCATCAAAAAAAGCATGTGAGAGTTTTCCATCATTTTGAAGCTGATAAATAACAGGCTTTAAAGTATTTTCTAGATACAACCTTAATGCTCTACTGTGCATCAGCAAATCTTTAGCATCTATCTGATTTTGCAACAAAGCATAATCCCTAAAGACTTTATAACCAACACCTACTATAGTAGCATACACCAATGCCATAATAACAAAAATGATACCAAGCAATCTCTTGTAGTACAAATTCATAACCATCCTCACATTTGACTATTTTAACAAAGTATTACATAATCTTTTTTTAATTATCATTTTTTTTTACTTTTAAATCTTGTTTGTTCTTTTAACTTTTCTTTACGAAGTTTAAGCCTATGTCCTATATCACGGATTTGTCCTATCTCTCTATCGTTTAATGCAACATCAGTTTCGTCTATCTGTTCACCAACTTTTATATTAAGCAATTCAGATTTTTTAATAGCTAAAATCTGAGAGGAAAATACACTTCTATGCCCTGTTATCAAGAAACTTATAACAGCACTAAGAGCCGCATAATGAGCTATATCTATACCAAAAAGTTCAACTGCCATTATGGTTGCAGCGATTGGAGCATTGGTTGCACCTGCTAAAACACTTACAAAACCAAGGGCAGCAAACATTGCTATATGATCGCCACCCATAAGATGACCAAAAAGATGCCCACTTGTAGCTCCAATATAAAAAAGAGGTGTAATTATACCCCCACTACCCCCAACACCTAAAGTGATAGAGGTAAAAAGAGTTTTTGCTAAAAAAGCATACCACGGCACATCTGATACATTTGAAAATGCTCCAAGAACATCTTTGATAGTACCCATCCCAAGACCTAGATACTCCACACCAAAAACAGTTGCTAAACCCACAAGTATCGCACCACCCAAAAATGCTTTTATAAGTGGATGTAATGGGATTTTTTTAATCAAAGCTGATGTTTTACTTACAGAAGTAACAATGATGTCTGATACAAATCCAAAAAATAGACCAGCAACTATTACTTTTAAAATCAAAACCATATCAAGAGATATATTTTGATAAAAATGCACATCATAGTAAGTATATTCTATCCCTAAAAACTGTGCTGTTGTAAAAGCTGCAAAAGCCGCAACAAAAGAGGGAAGTAAAACATCATACATGATTACACCTATAATCAATACTTCAACACCAAAAATTGCACCTGCTATTGGTGTACCAAACACAGTAGCAAAACCTGCACTAATCCCACATATAACAAGTTTTTTTCTATCCTCTTTTGAAAAGTTTAGTACCGATGAAATAAAGGAGGAAACACCAGCACCTATCTGCGCACCAGGTCCCTCTTTCCCAACAGAACCACCAGCAAAAATAGTCAGAACTGTTACAAAAAGTTTTACAGGGATAACAGCTATATCAATCTTACCGTAATCTTTATGTACAGATTCTATAACTTTTTCTGTTCCATGCCCCTCTGCATCGGGTGCAAAAGTATTTACTAAAAAAACAGTTAAAAAAAGTGCAACGGGAAGTAAATAATAATACTCAAAAGGTAAATCAGCACGAGAATTCTCTGCTAATTGAAGAATTTTTAAAAAGAGTGTAACAACACCACCTATAATCACACCAACAAACGATGACAATATAAGCCACTTAGAAACACTAAAAAGAATCACCGTCTGCTCTGTAAAATGTTTTTGAATAATGGGAACTACCTCTCTAACTACTTAATCATATTTCCTAAAGTATAACTCTTTTTTTATTAAAAGCTTAGAATTTATACTAAATTTTATAATTTCTTTTTAATATGTTAAGAAATATCCCCATACACTATTTCCTTTTTCATTCATAGCTTTAAAAAATAAAAAAAGTAAGCACCCCTATTACATAACTCCAGATTCATACTGATCACGCATTCTTTGTTTTTCTGCCTCTCTTTTTGCTTTTTCAGCTAGTTTTTTATGATAATTTTTCACATCAAAACCAAACCATAAAAGTATAGGTGAAGCAACAAATATAGATGAATATGTACCAACTATGATACCTACAAGTAAAGTAAATGCAAACGCATGAATAATCTCTCCACCAAACATAAAGAGTGTAAATACAACAAAAAATGTTGTAAGTGAAGTTAGTGTAGTTCTAGCTAATGTTCTAGTTATAGACTCATCTATAATAGATGTCAAATCAGTATTTTTAGAAATTCCAACACCCTCACGAATACGGTCAAAAACTATGATAGTATCGTTTAGTGAGTAACCTAAAAGTGTAAGTATAGCAGCTAAAACATCAAGATTTACATCAACTCCAACCAAAGATATGGCACCCATAGCTATAGACACATCATGCACAAGTGCAAATATGGAAGCAACAGCAAATCTCCACTCAAATCTAAATGCAACATAGATTAAGATAGCTAAAATTGAAAGAACCAAAGACATAAGCCCCTTCTCTTTTAACTCACTACCAACTTTTGGACCAACTATATCAACGCGACGAATTTTATATTTACCTGTACCTTTTAAAGTCTCTCTTGTAACATCACCAATATCTACCGTAACACTAGCAGTTGAAGTTTTCATACGGATTACAACCTCATCAGGTGAACCAAATTCAGTGATAGAAGCACCATCAAAAATCTTGTTTGATTTTAACTTCTCTCTCATTGTATCTATAGGTGCTTTGCCCTCATATTTAACCTGAACTATAGTACCACCAGCAAAATCAACACCATAGTTTAGCCCTTTTGTAGCTAAAATAGCATAAGAGCTAAGAACCAACACAACAGATATAAGCATAGCAAGTTTTGATTTGCCCATAAAATTAAAGGTTTTTGTATATTTAAAAAATTCCATATCTACCCCTTAATCCCAAACCATAAAAGGTTATTTTTACTTTTTTTCATCTTAGACTCTAACATCTGATAGATACCGTGTGTACCCAAAATTGCCGTAAGCATAGAAGCTAAAATACCTATACTCATAGTGATAGCAAAACCTTTGATAGCGCCAGTTCCATAAGCATAAAGTACAACAGCAGCTATAAGAGTTGTGATATTTGCATCCAAAATCGCACGCATAGCATTTGAGTAACCATCTTCTATCGCTTTGTGCATAGATTTACCCTCATAAATAAGTTCCCTGATACGCTCAGAGATGATAACATTGGCATCAACTGCCATACCGACGGTAAGGACAATACCTGCCATACCAGGAAGAGTAAGCGTGGCTCCAAAGAGACTCATCACTGCCAAGATTAGAAACAAGTTTGCTATCAAAGCAATATTTGCAATAACTCCAGCCATACGATAATAAACCATCATAAACACAATAACAAGTACAAAACCACCGATTAAAGCTACCATACTCGCTTTAATACTATCAGCACCCAAACTTGGACCAACCGAGCGTTTTTCCATCATATATATTGGTGCAAGTAAAGCACCTGAACGAAGTGCAATGGCTAAATCTTTTGCTTCTAAAACTGTATAATCACCAGAAATTTGACCAGCACCACCACCTATTCTTTCATTAATAACAGGAGCAGAATAAACTTTACCATCAAGCACAACTGCTAGATGTTTTCCAACACTTTTACCAGTAAAGTCACCAAATATCTCAGCACCCTCAGAGTTTAAAGAAAAACTGATTAATGGGCGATTATTTCTATCAAAACCAACATGTGCATCTGTAAGCATACCACCATCTAAGATAGGTATTTCACGAACAAGATACTTGATTTTAGGGTTTTTAACATCATCTAAAATCACATCACCATACTCAGCAGCGTCTGCATCACTCATAGTATAAACCCTAGCAGCTCTGTCTTCATCAACTGCCATAAGCTCTAGTTTTGCAGCACGGCTTATAAGTTCTCTTGCTCTTTGTTCTTCAGCTTGAGTTTTAATCCCTGCTAACTCCACAAGGATTTTCCCATCACCTTGACGAGCAACCAAAGGCTCAGCCAAACCAAACTGGTCAAGTCTGTTTCTTATGGTTTCAATAGCTTGTGAGATAGCTTGTTTTTTTGTTTTTTCTATCTCTTTTTTTGTAAGAGTAAGTGAGATATTTTCACCATTTACAACAACTTTAGCACCCTCAATACCATCCAAAAACTCTTGCATATTTTTAGCATCATCTGCGTCTAAAAGTGTAAAAGAAACACCATTTTCATCAAATCTTAAACCATCTATCAAAATATCTTTTTTATCTGTGAAATGTTTTATACTTGCTGTGATTGATTTTATACGAGATGCAGTAGCCTCATCAGTTTTTACACCCAGAAGCATGTGAAGCCCACCTTGAAGGTCAAGCCCTAAAGTAATCTTTTTTCCACCTTGTGTCTGCAAAAGTGATGGGACAGAAAAACCTATACCAAAAATAATTGCCAACGCAAAGATAACTATACGATAATTAAGCTTCATCCTCATACTTCCTAGCAATAGAATCTTTAGTGATTTTCGCAACAACATCGTTGTTCATTTTAACACTTAAAAAGTTTTCTTCAACTTTATTAACAACTACAATGAAACCACCGTTTGTTACAACTTTATCACCTTTTTTCAGTGCTTCTATCATCTCTTTTTTTGCCTTAGCCTCTTTTTGTTGTGGGCGAATAATCACAACATACATAATCCCTATTAAAAATGCAAATGGCAACAACTGAGTTATCATATCCATAAAAAACTATCCTTATCTAATAAATTAGGGCGATTATACAAAAAATATATTAATAAGTGACTGAATATACTATAATTAGATATGTTAAAATTTATATCTTCTTTTAAAACTCATAACCGTTTACTTTTTGACTTGGCATGTGGGATTGTTACTGCAACCCTTTTTAGTGCTTTTATCTACTTTGAATATTATGGGCTTAGTATAAAAATTTTAAATACCATATCTGGTCTTTTAGCCTTAGCCCTCCTTATCCACATGCCAAAAAGAGCTGTTTTAATAGCTGGATTTTTTATAGGGTTATTTTGGTTTTACTGGATAGGTTATAGTTTTAAATACCAAGGTGTTGGATATATGACACCTATTGTAACTTTTGGTTTTGGTGTGATTTACATGTTGTTTTTTGGTGTGTTAGCCCTGAGTGACAAACCATATATAAGAGCAATTTTACTTTTTGGACTTAGTTTTTTACAACCATTTGACTGGAATTGGCTTCAAATGGAACTCATATTTGTAGATAGTTACATAGGTATTTTCAAGTATCAACTAGCCCTTGTCTTAATCGCCCTGTCACTTCCAACCCACATGCCAAGAAGATACAGATTTTATCCTCTTTTAATCATTTTACTTGCTCTTAACTTCCACATGCTAAAACAAGAAGATGCACCACTAAAAATCAAACTAATCTCAACAGATATAAAACAAGAAAAAAAATGGTTGAGAGATAGTTTAAGACCAACTGTGATTTTAGGATACAAAGATATACAAAAAGCGATAGATGAACATTATGATATAGTTGTTTTTCCTGAGTCTTTTTTCCCTTTGTATATGAATAAAAATCCAAAACTTATAGAACAACTGCTCAAACTTTCAAAAAAAATCACCATCATAACAGGTTCATTACTTTTACAAAACAACAAACACTACAATGTAACCTACATGTTTAAAAATGGAAAATATGAGATAGCTAAAAAACTTGTTTTAGTCCCATTTGGCGAGTATATCCCCCTGCCAAAATTTGCACAAAAATTTATAAACGATACATTTTTCAGTGGTGCTAGTGATTTTGTAACAGCAGACAAACCAACTGACTTTGTCATCAAAGGTGTAAAATTTAGAAATGCCATCTGCTATGAAGCCACATGCCAAGAGATATATGATGGAGATGTTAAGTTTGTCATAGCCTCAAGCAACAACGCATGGTTTGCCCCATCAATAGAGCCAACCCTACAAAAACTTCTTCTTCGCTACTATGCTCGTAAAAATGGTGTAACAATCTACCATAGTGCTAACTATAAAGGGAGTGGGGTGATTAAGTAATAATAAGCACTTCTTAGATATAATCCAAAAAAAACATACAAAGGGTTAAATATGGTAATAAACTTAAAAAATCCAAACCTTTACAACAATCGTGAACTGTCATGGTTACAATTTAACACAAGAGTTTTAAAACAAGCTCAAGATGAGTCTCTTCCACTTCTTGAGAGATTAAAATTTCTAGCAATTTACGGAACAAATTTAGATGAATTTTATATGATTCGCGTGGCAGGTCTAAAAAAACTTTTTGCTGCTGGTATCATAGTTTCTGGTGCTGATAAACTAACACCACTACAACAACTAAAAGAGATTAGAAAATACCTACATCAAGAGCAACAGGTACTTGGTCACTGCATGAGCGAGATTTTGAAAAAACTTGAGCATGAGGGGATATATGTAAAATCTTATGATGAAGTAAATCAACATGAAAAAAACCAACTAAACAGATATTTTAACGAACATATATACCCTGTTATTATACCTATTGCAGTTGATGCGACACACCCTTTTCCACACCTAAACAACCTTAGTTTTGGACTTATTGTAAAACTTAGTGATAATGAAGATGAAAGTATTGAGAGATTTGGGATTATCCGTGTACCTAGGGTTTTAAGCAGATTTGTAGAACTGGGAAACGGCACTTATATTCCCATAGAATCAGTTGTCGCAAAAAGGGTTGAAGACCTATTTCCTGGATATAATCTCATAGAATACGCTTCTTTTAGAGTCACCAGAAATGCAGATATGGAGATAGAAGAAGAGGAAGCTGATGACTTCATGGAAATACTTGAAGAGGGCTTAAAACTTCGTCGTAAAGGGGAGATGGTAAGACTAGAGATTGGTAGTGATTCAGATGATGAGATTATCAGTTTCTTTAACCAACATACAAATGTATATAAAGATGACATATATAAATTTCACACATTTTTAAATCTTTCAAGCCTTTGGCAAATTGTAGGAAATAAAGATTTTGCTCATCTTTTACCTGCACCTTTTAAACCAAAAAGCCTACCACCTTTTGATAATGATGAGAATATTTTTACAACTTTAGAGAAACAAGATGTTTTAATGTACCATCCATACGAAAGTTTTGATCCTGTTGTAAAACTCATCCAAATAGCAGCAAAAGACAACGATGTTGTTTCTATAAAAATGACACTTTATCGTTCAGGCACAAATTCACCAATAGTAAAAGCTTTGATGGATGCTAGTGAAAGTGGAAAACAAGTAACAGTTATGGTTGAGTTAAAAGCACGATTTGATGAAGAAAACAATCTTATATGGGCAAAAGCACTTGAAAAATCTGGAGCGCATGTTATCTACGGTATCAGAGGTTTTAAAGTTCATGCAAAAGCGGCTCTTATCACTCGAAAACAAAATGCTAAACTAAAACAGTATGCTCACCTAGGCACTGGAAACTATAACCCAACAACAGCTAAAATATATACAGATATAAGTTATATGACTTCTAAAGACAAGATTACAAATGACCTTACAAGATTTTTTCACTTTTTAACTGGTTTTAGTAAAAAAGGTAAATTAGAAGAACTTTATATGTCTCCAACGCAGATAAAACCTAAAATTTTATCTCTTATACATAACGAAACCAGAAAAGGTAAGGATGGTAAAATCATCGCAAAAATAAATTCTCTAGTAGATGATGATGTAATTCGTGCTTTGTATAAAGCTAGTCAAGCAGGTGTACAAATAGATCTTATAGTTCGTGGTATATGTTGTCTAAAACCAGATATTAAAAATGTGAGCGAAAACATCAGAGTTATATCTATACTTGGAAAGTATCTTGAACATCCTAGAGTTTTTTACTTTAAAAATGATGCTTCACAAGTTTATATATCTAGTGCAGACTGGATGCCTAGAAACTTGGTTAGAAGGATTGAACTATTAACAGCCATAAAAGATAAAGTTTCAAAAGAAAAAGTTATACAAATCCTTAAACTTCAATGTTCTGACAACACACTGGCACATCAACTCCAAAGTGATGGCTCATACATAAAAGTAAAAAAAGGTGATGCAAAATCTATCAACAACCATAAACTTTTAGAAGATTTTGTAAACAAGATTGCAAAAGCAACAAAAAAAGAGACCAACAGTAGTTTGCAACAACTTGCATCTCGTTTATTTATAGAAAGTTAAAAAAGGAAAAATTATGATACACAAATTTAAAAGCCACATGCCAAACATCGGGAAAAATACATGGGTGGCTTCATCAGCAGATGTTATAGGTGATGTGGCATGTGGGAAAGATTGTTCCATCTGGTTTGGGTGTGTAGTTCGGGGAGATGTCCATCATATAAAGATAGGTGATAGAACAAATATTCAAGATTTAAGTATGATACATGTAACCCACTATAAAAACAATGACAAATCAACAGGAAATCCAACCATCATTGGAGATGATGTAACAGTTGGTCACCGTGTAATGCTTCATGGATGTAGCATAAAAAATGCTTGTCTAATCGGTATGAGTGCTACCATACTTGATGGTGCAATCATAGGTGAAGAAAGCATAGTTGGAGCAGGAGCCTTAGTAACTAAAAACAAAATTTTTCCACCAAGAAGTCTCATAGTGGGAAGCCCTGCAAAAGTTATAAGAGAGTTAACAAATGAAGAAGTAGAGGAACTTTATGCTTCTGCTAAAAGATATGTTGAGTTTAAAAAAGATTATGAAAATTAATCTTTTTTTAATTCTATTTTAAATACTGCACCCTCATCATCATTTCGCACACTAAGTTTTCCACCCATATTTTTTTCTATTATAGTCTTTGACATATATAGTCCTATACCTGTGCCTTTGCCTTGCTCTTTTGTGGTGAAGTATGGTTCAAAAATCCTATCTATAATCTCAAGAGGAACACCACCCCCATTGTCTTTTATCTCTACAATTACATTCTCTTTATCTGCAGATACTTTTATCTCAATTTTAGAGTTTTTAATTTCTCTCTCTTTAAGTATATCTTTTGCATTAGATATAATATTTAAAATAACTTGTGAAAATTCACCTTTTTGACCTTCAATAGTGGTATCTCCATCACTCTTAATAATATCATAATCTATCAAATTATGCTTTAAACTAGCATCAAGAAGTGTTAGCGTCTCCTCTATAACTTTTTGCACATCAAAAGGTGCTTTAATTTTATCTTGTCTAAAAAATCCCATAAAATCGTCAATAGTTTCCGACATTTTTTCTATAAGCATTAAACTTTTATTGGTTGATTTTTCTATCATTTGAGCATCTAACTTATCTTTGTCATGTAGCATTTTAACCTTTTGTATGGATATGGAAAGTGCATTTAAAGGTTGCCTCCACTGATGGGCAATATTACCTATCATCTCGCCCATACTTGCCATTTTTGATTGTTGCATCAAAAGTTGCTCTTTATACCTGTTTTTTTCAATCTCTTCTTGCACTTTTTTGTCTAAATTTTTACTTAACTCTTTATATCTATCCATATTAACTTTGAGATTTAAAGCATTTTTTACTCTTGATATAAGTTCAATATCATTTACTATTGGCTTTCTTATATAATCATTCGCTCC
>JAMOQK010000066.1 GCA_027064045.1 Sulfurimonas sp.
TCTAAGTAATATTTAACTAGTAGTTATTACTAACTAGTATATTACTTGCTTAGTTTTCAATGATCTCAAACAGTCTATCGACTCATCAACTCGATGTGTCTCTGTTTGTGGATGGGAATTATAGGGGGTTGTTGCTTAGGTTTTGCTTAAATTTATTTGGAGTTTTGAAAAATGAAAAAAGAAGCGTTTTATGCTATCTTTTTTCCTATTCTTTCCTAAGAATTAACTTCTATATATGAAGCTTCTGAAAAATTTGGAACATCGTCATAAGAAAACACAGCATAATATTTATGTATATTTTTATCTCCAAAATTATCATATGTATAACTATCCAAACCTCCATAAAGTTTTTGACCATCATAAGGTGAACATGGGATTTTAAAAGGATTTTTAACAACAATTGCCCCTCTGTAAGCTTCGTCATCTGGAATATCCCATTCCAATTTTATAATTCCATTTTCAACTGTTTGTCTAAGGTTTTTTACACTCTCAGGTGGATTTCTACGCTTTCTTATATAATTAATAACCAAAGATGGTCTTTTTTTTCGTTTTACATCACACCAATCCACACTTTGAGATTTACAAAATGGTTTTTGCGATGAAGCTGAAACAAGAAATACAACTTTAGGACTTTTATTTGCATAACTTAACATCTCTTCAATAGCATATGTATCAAAAACAAATCGTTGCTTAGAACTATCTTTTATATCGACTATACTAACATCATACCCTATGCGTTCAATAATATCTACATTTTTAATCTTTTCATATGTTTTTTCACTATCAAAAGGCACTATCATCTCTATATGAAAACGCAATGAGTTAGCATTTACTTTATTTGCATTTATATCTATATAAGCATTTGATATAACAGTATTGTCCATATCTGGTAAATTTGATAAATCAAACTCTATGTATCCATATTTTCCGTCTCCATTTTCATCAAATCCAACTTCAAGCTTTGAATCTAAAAAATTATCCTTAGTAATGGTATATTCACTAACTGATTGCAAATCTAATTTAGCATCATCAATAGTATATGATATATCAAGTTTTGGTCTATATGTAAGTCCTCCACTAAATTTTCCATAACCAATATCCCATTGCATAAGCTGAGAAGCTCTATCAAGAGGAAGAGAAGATGGACCTTCCATTCTAAAATAAGCTTCCCTTCTCTTTAGAGATTTTTGCAATACATTTATCTCTTGTGCAGCGAACTTGTATGTTCTCCACACACCTTGTGATAATTGAGCAGAACCAGTTGGTCTATCTATATATGAAAGAATTTTAGCATTTTTAATCTCATTAAAACTATTAAGGTTATCTATCCCTCCATCATCCATTTGCCCAACTCTCCATTCACCATAACTCTCAACTTGAACAGAAACTCTATTCATAGGATAAAAAGATATTGAAGCGCTTGTTATCACAGCATTTTCAGGTATCGTAGCCAGAGAAAAACCACACACGCCCAAACACTCCCCTTTACTTTGAGAATAACCAACAAACATTGAATTATTACCAAAATGTTCACTATTCTTTTTCGTTTTTTCCCCAACATAACCTATCTTTTCAGCTTGAGGATAAAGAATTTTAGAAAACATATTGTCTGCTGGTTTTGTTCTAACACTACACATCTGTGCAAAAGGTGATTTTATCTGTTTCTCTTTACAAACAGATCGTATATAATAGTAATAGTTTGTAGATGAAGACAAGTTTTTATCTGTATATGTTTTTAACTTTGTCATCCCTATTCTATTTGAAATTTGAGCAAAACCTTTTAATTTTTTAGAACGATAAATCTCAAAATACACTGTATCATCATCTTCATATTCCCAAGATAATTCAATCTCTTTTGAATTTATATCTACTGCTATAAAATTTCTAATTCTAGGTAAAGTGTCCTCTTTTTTATAATTGTTTACTTCTGATAATGCAAAAATCAAAGCTGGAATATTTTCATCAATATTTGCACTCATATGTTCTTTATAATCACTTATATTTCTAGTTCCAACTTCGGCAACTAGAGCCAATGCACCCTGAGCATAATAAAACTCTCTACCACTTCCTGAAATTAAATGAACTGGAGGTTTCCCCATATGGATACCATATTCACGATCTGATTCTTTCTTTATCTCTTCTGCCATATTACCAGCTAAGAGGTTTAAATCTATTGCATCAATTGCATCTTCATGTATAAAATTATGTGCTGGAAAAAAAACATTACCTTGCGAATGATAATCAAGTGCAATCGTAATATTTTGATGTTCTAATACAAAATCCCTCAAAGCCTGTGTTTCAGGCTCACTAAAAGGTGCTGGACCAGAATAAACATTTGAAGTTGTATCTTTATTTGCAACAAAACCAACCTCGAAATTTCTATTTAAATCAACTCCGAAACTTCCATCTCTATTTCTTCTTCTATTTTTTCTCCAAAAAGAAAAATGGTTTCTTGAATACTCAAACCCATCTGGATTTGCACATGGCACCATATATAAAGTTGCTCTATCTAAAAGTGTGTTTAATTGTGGATCATAATCTATATGTTCTAAAATATATTTTGCAAAACTTAAACTAAGTTCAATTCCTATCCACTCCCGTGCATGAATGGTACCTGTATAAAAAAGTGCTGGTTTGTCCTTATTGGTCTTAATGTCTTTTGTAACTGTTACAGCTATAATATCCCTATCTTCCCAAGTTTTTCCTATGGATTCAACTTTAAAAAGATTTGGATTTGTTTTTTGTGCAGACCTAAAGAAATCTACACATTCGTTGTAAGAAGTATATTGTTGTCTCAAATTTTTACCTTCAAATATTGCAATTTTAAAAACACCATTCTACTAAAATATTGCTTCAAAAGAGGTAATTTATCTCACTGAGCGTGTCTTTGTATCAATTAAATCAACAATTAAATCTATCTTTTTATCATTAAAATCTAAACCTAGTTTCTCTTGTTCTGGCGTTGCAAAAGCTGGAATACCATTAACTTCTAAAACAACATATTCCTCTTTTTCCAAATCATAAATAATATCTACACCACCTATATCTACACCACACACTTCACAAGCTTTAATAGCAATTCTTTGTATCTCATCATTAGCTTCTCTTAGAAATACGGAGCCACCACTTGTAACATTTGTCCTCCAGTCTGTTGCACTTGCTTTTCTACCATAACAAGCTATAAATTTACCATCTACAACATCAACTCTAAAATCAGTATTATCATATTTTATAAATTTTTCAACATAGAAATATCTTAAATCCATCTGGTTCAAAAATGGCATCAACATATCAAGACTCGCTTCATTCTCAATCTTAGTAAGACCCAAGCCACCCCAACCATCTGTTGGTTTATAAACCATCTTATCCCATTTTTTAATGATTTTTTTTAGTTCTTGTCCATTATCTCTATGACAAAGCTTATAATCAGCTGTCTGGATACCATTATTTCTCAAAACAAAAGCTGTATGAAATTTATCCTCAGTTAAAGCAAAAGCATCATAAGAATTTATCATAGGGATAACCCTGTTTAATGCTTGATAAAGATACATTTGATATTGAGTTTGTTCACCAGCATTATATGAAAAAAACAAATCCAGCTTATCCACTTTTAGATTTAAATCATTATGTATAATATGACCATTTTTTGCTATGCAATCATGCAATCTTAAATCATTTACGGTATCTATATCCCTCTCTTTTAGTTTCTTAATAATTTTTTTACCTATCTTATCTCCACCACCATTGTTATAAAGCCACATTCCTATTTTTCTATTTGCCATCTCTTCACCCTTTAAAATCTAATTTTTCTATAAAATATTTAAATAGCATTTTACTTAATTCTATTCTACTAGCGAAACTACTTTTTAATGCTCTTTCATGCACAGTATGATCTCCATCACCAAAAGGTCCAAACCCATCAAGAGTTACAACTCCACATGAGCTGACAATATTAGCATCACTGACTCCACCTCTATCTTCATAGTTCAATTTTGTAGATATAATCTTTTGTATATTTTCAATCAGTTCTAATGAGGAAGTAGTTATTTGCATAACATCTCTTTGAATACCACCACTGAGTGTTGCTTTGGTGCCATCAACATAAGATGTTTCTACGATTTCATCAATTTTGTCTAAAACGCGATTTTTTTCTTCTGTTGTTTTATATCTTAATTCAAAAGTCAAATTGGCATGTGGGGATATTGTATTTGCACCTATCCCACCATACATTTTTCCAACATTTAAAGTTGTCCCTAACTCTAAATTAGTAAGTTTTACCAACTTTTGAAGTTTACAAGAAGCTTCTAGGTTTGCATCACATCCATCTGTATAGTTGTTCCCAGCATGGGCAGCCTTACCATCTATATCTATAAAAAAAGTACCAACACCTTTTCTGCCAGTTACAACTTCCATATTTTTACCAGCAGCTTCATAAACAAAACAATAATCATATTTTTTTGCTAATTTTGTAGTTAGATGTTTAGAATCATCACTTCCTGTTTCTTCATCACTAACAAAAAGAATATCTATATTTTGTATATCTATACCATCTTTTTTTATCTCACGAAGAGCTTCAAGAAGTACAATATTTCCACCTTTCATATCACAAGCACCAGCTCCATAAATCCATTCTTCATCATGGGAATAATGCTCAAACTTATTTGGCGGAAATACTGTATCTAAATGACCAAGAAGAAGAAGTCTTTTAGCATTTTTTATGTTTTTTGATTTATAATACCGATGGTTACCAATATTTTCTCTCTCATATATATCAACTTCAAAACCAAGCTCTCTAAACCAATTGTCAAATATTATACCAACCCTATCTACACCCAATTTATTTTGAGTATAAGAATTGATTTTTATAATAGTTTCTAAATCATTAAAATAGTTCATAAGAGATTGTACTATTATTAAATTTAAATTAGATAAAAATTTTGATTTTTTTTTAAAGAAGAATTTCTATAAGATAATTTGTGTTGTTTTGTAAAGGTAAAACTTAGAAGATTATTTTCTTCTAAGTTCTTTGATACGAGCTTTTTTACCAGCAAGTTCACGAAGATAAAATAGTTTAGCACGACGAACACGACCGCGACGAATAACTTTAATATTTTCAATAGAATCAGTGTAAAGTGGAAAGATTCTCTCAATACCTATACCATTTGCACCAATTTTACGAACTGTGATAGTTTGACCAGTTCCCTGACCTCTTTTTGCAATACAAACACCTTCATATGCTTGAACACGAGACTTATCACCTTCTTGAATTGTTACTGCTAAACGAACAGTATCACCAGCACGAAAATCTGGAATAGTTTTCTCAGATACTTGAGCTTTTTCAAAGTTTTCTATATACTTATTTCTCATAAATAGTCCTTAATTTTATACAATATTACTTGGTTTTCTTTACTAGAAAGCCCATTGCACTAGTGCAATTGTATTTTATGAATTGCTCTGGTCTGAAAAACTTAGTTTTACATTCAGACAGGGCTAATTTTAGTGAGCGAATTTTACTATGATTTCCCTTTAAATATTCTTTAGGAACACTATTTTGCCTATAATCTTTAGGCTTTGAAAATGATGGTGCTTCCAAAAGTGGCGTTTCAAAACTCTCAACACTCAAAGAATCACTATTTCCCAAAACACCTTCAATATTTCTACTAATAGCATCGCACATAACCAAAGAAGCTAATTCTCCTCCAGTTAAAATATAATCACCAATAGAAAAAACTTCATCAGCAAAATCTTCAATAACCCTCTCATCAATCCCCTCGTATCTTCCACTCACAAAAGCTACATGGGTCTTAGTTGCCAATCTTTTGGCATCATTTTGACGAAATGGTTTTGCAACAGGAGTTAAAAAAATTACATGAACACTTTCATCTTGTTTTTTCAATTCACTGAGTGCATCGTATAATGGTTGAGGATTCATAACCATCCCTGCACCACCACCAACAGCAGTATCATCTACTTTAAAATGCTTATTGGTACTAAAATCTCTTGGATTTAAATAATTAATCTCAAGAAGTTTTTTATCAATAGCTCTTTTTAAAATAGAATCTCTAAAATAACCTTCTATCAAGTTGCTAAAAAGAGTTACAAAAGTAAATTTCATCAAGATGCTTCTAAAATACCTATACCACCAGATACAGTGATGACTTTTTTATCTATATCTACATTTTGTTTAAAAGGTTCAATAAAAGGGATTAAAAAACTTTTTGCAAAACCATCTTTAACCAAATCATCATCTGTAATTATGCTTAAATAATTTGTCACTGCTATTCTCTCAACTTCTTTGACTTTTCCAAGCCTTTTATCATTTTCATAAACTTCACAATCTTCAAGATCAAAGAAAAAGTACTCACCTTCTTCAAGATGACAATTTTTTCTAGTTTCATCTCTAGTTGTAAAAAGTTTTACATTTGTGTATTTTTTTGCATCTTCAATACTATTTACACCTGCAACTTTTATAAGACCTTTTTCAAGGTTTACATCACCTAGCGTAATATCTCTTTTAAGATTTGTAAAAAATGATGCTCCATTGTAAAACTGTTCATCAAAATCACATTTAATATGAAATTTCATATCACCTTTAATACCGACAGTTTTGCCGATAGTTGCGATATGAAGAAGTTGTTCTTTATACTGCTTCGACATTGATACGATAACTCACACCATCTTTAGCTTTACAGCCTGAAATAACAGTTTTTATAGCACCAATCATCTTACCCTCTTTACCTATCAGCTTACCGATGTCAGCTTGATTTGCAAAAAGAACTATCTCTGTTATTTCATCGCCCTCTTTTACTTCTACTTTTATATCTTCAGGGTGTGAAGCTATAAGTTTTGCAAACTGTGCGACAAAATCAGAAATCATAATTAACGACCTGTTATCTTTTTAACACGATCACTCATTTTAGCACCAACGCTTAACCAGTAATCAAGTCTTTCATTATCAACAACTAAAGTTTTTTCATCATTCATTGGATTATAGTGTCCAATTAGTTCAATCCAACCACCATCTCTTCTTTTACGGCTATCTGTTACCGCGATACGATAAAATGGTTGTTTTTTTCTTCCCATACGAGTAAGTCTAATTACTGTCATTTGTTTTCCTAGTATTAAAATATTTTTTGGAGGTATATTTGCAGAATAAAATACGAGTAGTTTATTGTGCCTCTTACCGCCTTTTGGCGTTATATACAGCTCTTAATCACAGAGGGATTATTTCAAGAGCCAAAACGATGGTGGAATTATATCTAAATTTTTCTTAACTCTATCTTGGGAGGTTAGGCATACCACCAGCTCCACCCATCATAGATTGAAGTTGTTTCATACCGTTCTTACCTGAAAACTTTTTAGCCATTTTCCCAGCATTTTTAAACTGCTTTATCATACGATTTATCTCAACTTGGGTAAGCCCACAACCTTTTGCTATCCTAATTTTTCTTGAGTTGTTTAAAAGATCTGGATTTTCTCTCTCTTTGATTGTCATAGAGGAAACCATTGCTTTTATATTTTTCAGCTCACTAGAATTTTCAAAATCAAAATCTTTTATAGCTTTGCTCATATTTCCCATACCAGGTATCATTCCCATAATAGAACTCATAGAACCCATCTTTTTCATAGACTCCATCTGCTCTAAAAAGTCATTGAAATTAAACTTGCCTTTTTTGATTTTTGAGGTGAGTTTTTTAGCTTGTTTTTCATCTATGATATTTGCTGTTTTTTCAGCTAAACCTTCAATATCTCCAAACCCCATAAGACGGTTCACAACTCTATCTGGTATAAAAACCTCCAAGTCTTCCATCTTCTCACCCATACCGATAAAACGAAGAGGTACTTTAACCTGAGAAGAAAGTCCTAAAGCTACACCACCTTTAGAATCGCCATCATATTTAGACAAAATCACACCATCTATGCCAATTTTTTCTTTAAATGTTGTTGCTGTTCTTATGGCATCTTGACCAGTTAAAGAGTCTGCTACATAAAAAATCTCATCTGGAGTCGCTGCTTTTTTAACATTTGATAGTTCGTCCATAAGCTCATCATCAATTGCTAATCGTCCAGCTGTATCTATAAGAACAACATCATAAAGTTTTGAATTAGCATAAGAAATAGCACTTTTTACAACTTCAACAGGATTTTTGGTTGCTTCATCTTCAAAAAGTTCAACCTCTATTTGATTTGTAATTTGACGAAGCTGTTCAACTGCTGCAAGTCTCTGTAAATCGGCTGCAACTACAAGTACTTTTTTTTGCTTATTTTTCAGATAAGTTGCGAGTTTACCAGTTGTAGTTGTTTTACCAGAACCTTGAAGCCCAGTCATAAGAATTACAGTTGGTGGATTTGGTGCAAAAATAAAACCTTTGTTTCCACCAACTTCTAAAAGCCCATATAAAGCCTCTCTCATAGCTTCTAAAAACTGATCTTTACCAATCCCTTTAGCTTTAGTTCCGAGATGAACTTTTTGAATCAACTCTTTTACAACTTTATGATTTACATCTGCCTTTAGAAGATTTTTTTTGAGTTCATTTAAAGCTTTAGTGAGAGCCTTTTCATCATCATGAAAACGAATCTTTTTAATCGCATTTGTAAACGAATCTGTTAAAGTACCAAACATAATTATCCTTATTTAAAAGTGGTGAATTGTAACTAAATCTTACTTTATATTTATTGAAAATCTTTAAAGATTTTTGGTTCAGGAGATATAAATTCCATCCCTAAAAGTCTTACTTTATGGGCATGTAACATAACCCTTTTTGCCCTTCTACCACCATATTGTTCATCACCTATTATTGGATGATCTATATAGCGAAGGTGAGTACGAATCTGATGTGTTCTTCCGTTATGAATGATACATTTTACTTTTGTTTTACCACCACTAACTATATCTGGAAAAAATTCTGTTCTTGCACTTTTACCTTTGTTTGAAACATTTGAATAGGCTCTGTTATTTTTCTTTTGAGTCAAGATTGGTCTATCTACCTCTATGGGTTCACTTATTATCCCCTCAACCCAAGCAATATACTCTTTATAAACTTTATCTTGAGCAAACTCTTTAATAGCTTTTAACCTAAAATCCTCATCTTTAACCAACATCAAAACACCACTTGTTTCACGATCAAGTCTATGTAAAAGTTTTGCAGGTTTAAACTGTCTTTCTATCTCATCTGAATTTATATAAGCTGGTTTATCAACCACCACTAAATCATCATTTTCAAAAAGTATTTTTGCTTTTTCTATCTTAATAACTCTAAAGATAGTTTTTTCATCTATCTCTCCACGAGCTATCATCACCTTTTTATTACCAACATAAACCAAGCCTCTATCTATCATAGATTTTGCTTCTTTGTTTGAGACACCTATTTGCTGTGCCAATATTTTATATGCTTTTTCCATTATTTTTCTCTTTTTTGTTTTATTTTTTCTATCACTCTGTTTAAGTCTATTTTTTCTTCAACCATTGATGGTGGTAAATCTGCACATGCCCTAAGTGCTTTATGTATCTCATCTCTTTGAACATACTGAACATGATGAACATACTTGTACAACTCTCTTTGGTCATGAAAATGTTTACCTGTAATTATTTTACAACCAAATTTTGCAGGTTCAAGCGGGTTGTGTCCACCTACACCTTTTTTAAATGCCCCACCAACTATCGCTATATCGCTTATGGCATAAATATTATTTAATTCACCCATAGCATCTACCAAAATCAAATCACTCTCAAACTCTTGGCATGTGGAAAACCTTGAAAGTGTAAGTGAATTTTTTTGAGCATAACTTTTCATCAAATCATAAACACTCTCAAATCTCTCAGGATGTCTTGGAACTATGATAAGCTTTGCGTCTGGTTGAAATTTTTTATACTCCACAAAAGATTTAAGGATTGACTCCTCCTCACTCTCATGTGTACTTCCAGCTACTATCACTTCGGCATGTGGCTTTTTATAATCTTTTGTTTTTTTAATCTCACCTGCTAGTTTAATGTTTCCAACTACTTCTATGTTTTTAGCACCTAAAGCTAAAAAACGGTTTTTATCAGCTTCACTCTGAGCATAAATAATTTCCACATGCCGTAATATCTTTTTATAAAACCAAGCAAACTGAAGATATTTTTTTGCACTTTTTTCAGATATTCTTGCATTTAAAAGGATAATCTTTGCACCTTTTGCTCTCATAACAACAAAAAGCATATACCAAAATTCAGCCTCCAAAACCACTAAAACTCTTTGTTTTTTTGTCCAAAAAGGTAAAAACATCTCATAAGGTAAGTATCTGACATCTACACCATATTTTCTAGCTTGTGATTGCCCAGTATGGGTTATAGTTGTTATCTTTACATCTTCACCTTCAAGTGCCTTTAATATAGGTTTTAAAGCTGTTGCTTCACCAAAAGAGCAAACATGGAACCAAACACCATCTTCTTTTTCAAATCGTTTGTTATTAAAAAGAAAAAATCTAGCTGGAATTGACTCTGTATATTTTGATTTAAAAGAGAGAAATACTAAAAGTGGAAGTGCTATAAGATATAGCACAACACTCAAAGCATAATAAAAAAGGGTAAATAGACTCAAAGTTTAGCGTAAGCCTACTCTTCGTTAGCTGTTTCCACATGTAAAATACGACCACAGTGAGGGCAAGTTACAATATCTTCACCTCGTATTACATCTGCATAAATTCTATCGCTAATAACCATGTGACAACCCATACAAGCTTGATCTTCAACAGTTACAACCGTTGTATTTTTAGCCCAACGACGAATTTTCTGGTAAAAAGATAAACCTTTTTGATTTATTTTAGAAAGAAGTTTTTCTTTTTTAATAAATACTTCTTGTCTCTCTTTGTTAATCATTTCTAATGTTTTATCAACTTCAGCTTTTACAGCTTCCAAGTTTGAATCAAGTTCAACCAAAGATTCTTTTGCAGCTTCAACTTGCTCTTGTTTCATCTCTATAATTTTCTCAAGTCTTGCTATCTCTTCATTAGCAAACGCAACCTGCTCTTTTGCTATCTCTTCTTCAAGTTGAAGAGATTTCATCTCTCTTTCTGTTTTTACTTCAGAACTCTTTTTAGAGTTGTCTTCTAGTTTTTGAGAAAGTTCAGCTAAGTGAAGTTCATTCTTATGTTTTTTAAGTTGTTCTTCCTTGATCTCATTAGTTAAGTTTTCAATATCTGTATCGATGCTTTGTTTTTTTGCCAAAGCAGCTTCATATTTAGCATTTGCCTCTTCGATTTGAGGTTCAAACGCATCAATCTCTTTATCAACTTTTGAAAGGTCGATTAGTTGTTTTAAGTGCTGGTTCATTAGTCTCCTTTTGGATTAAAATCGCTTAAATATATGTAAAAGGATTTTTTGATGATGAAATTATAGCTTCTAAACCTAAATTTTTCAAATATGTATGCAAAATTTCTGCAAAAAAGTGTTCACTTTCAAAATGTCCAATATCAATAAGTGAAATATTTAGGCTTTTAGCCTCCATAGCATCGTGGTATTTCACATCCCCTGTTAAAAAACAGTCTGCTTCAATAGATTTTAATAATGAAGCGCCAGAACCAGTTGTCAAAGCTACTCTTTTTACTTTATTTGAACATTTTACACATTTGGCATATGCAAGACCAAATACAGAAGCAACTTTTTTTGCAAATTTATCAAAATCTTCATCAACATCAAGATAAGCTATAAAACCATCTTTTTTAACTATCTCATACCCTAAAACTTTAGTTGCTACAAAATCATTTAGATGTGTTTGATCAAAATTTGTATGCATCGCTATATTTGAGATGTTTTTTTGTATCATTTTTTGGATTAGATTTGCTGGATATTTACTAAACTCCAACTGTTTTAAACCACCAAAAATTATGGGATGATGTGTAATCAACAGAACATTCTCATCCAAAGAATCAATCAACGCTTCATCAACATCTATACTCAAGGCTATCTTTTGTATATCTTGATTAAAATCACCAAGCAAAAGACCTGAATTATCCCAAGATTCTTGAAGTTCAAATGGGGAGAGGTTGTCTAAAAATTTATAAATCTCTGATATTTTCATCTAATTCAACTGCCCTTTCATAATAACTTTGTGCTTTTTCTTCATCTTCAAGCTTTTTATATATCTTGGAAATTTCCAAGTAAGTAAAAGGATTTTTATCATCATACTCCAAAGAACTTTGAAAATACTCCAAAGCCTCATCATATCTCTCAAGCTGACTCATAGTGTAACCCATCTTAAAGAGTATTTCTGGATTTTGTGGTTGATTTATTTTAGCTTCACTATATATAGCCAAAGCTCTATCAAAATCTTTTTTCTCTCTTGATTCATCGCCAAGTTGTATCAGTTCATCTACTTTATCATCAGGTAAAACCACTGTATGGTCTTCATTTAGTTGTGGCTCTTGAAGTGTTTGAATATGCTCATAAATTTTAAATGCAAAGTAAGCTGATGCACCAAGCATTAATAATTGAAAAATAGACATCTAATTTCCTTAATAGTCTTTCATAGCTCTAGCTATATCTCTTTTTTGATCTTTAGCTTTTAAATCTTGCCTCTTGTCATGCAGTTGTTTACCTTTTGCTATGGCAATCTGAATTTTAACTATATTTCTATCGTTAAAATAAAGCTGAAGTGGAACAACTGTATATCCATCTCTAGTTGTAGCTTTTAACATCCTGTCTAACTGTTTTCTATGAAGTAAAAGTTTACGACTTCCTCTCTCTTCATGTCCATAAAAATGGTGAGTTGTTTCAAGTCTTCCTATGTGCGCATTAAACAAGAATGCTTCATCACCTACAAATCTTATAAAACTATCTTTTAGATTTACTCTTTTAGCACGGACACCTTTTACCTCACTACCAGACAAAACAAGTCCAGCCTCAAATTTTTCCTCTATAAAATAATCATGATAAGCTTTTTTATTTCTTGCTATCGTTTCGCCCAATTTTAACTTCCTTTATTTAAAGCATTTAGTTGTATTGTAAATACTGCACCTTCATCATCATTTTTGACACTAAGAGTACCACCACAATGATCATTTATAATAGTCTTACTCATATACAATCCAAGTCCTGTACCGTTTTTCTCTTTTTTTGTTGAAAAATATGGATCAAATATTTTATCAATTATATCCTGTGGAATTCCACCTGCATTATCACGAACTTCTAAAATATTATCATAAGTCTTGATAACAATCTTTGGATTTTCTATATTTTTTTCTAAAAGTACATCTTCTGCATTTTTTAGCAGATTTAAAATAACCTGTTTTATCTCATTTGAATATGTATGAAATACCATTTTAGAATTAAATTCTTTAACCAAAGCTATATTTTTATTTAAAATGGAAATTTCTATAATATTTAACGCACCAGAGATAAGTTCATCATAAGTTACATCTTTTTTCTCTTTGTTTGATTTAAAAAATTCTCTAAAGTCATCAATAGTTGAACTTAAATGCTGAACATACTTAGATATATTACCAGATAACTCCACCACATCCTCATCTTTGAGAGTATGAAGTTGTACTTTTAGTTGCAACGCTACACTTGTACTACTAATAGCTGCAAGAGGTTGTCTCCATTGATGAGCTATCATACTAATCATCTCACCCATCTGAGCTAAACGACCTTGTTGTATGATTTGTTGATCTTTTTGTCTATTTTTTTCAACCTCTTCTTTGATTTTTGTTTGTAGTGTTTTGTTAAATTCTGCTATCTTTTTTGATTTTAACTTTAACTCTTTAATCCTTTTGTCATCTATATACGAAAAAGCTATAATAACCAAAAATATAAAAAAAGAAAATGCTATAAATAATTCAAATATATTATTCAACATTGTTAAAGATGTTGTAATGCTTTTATGATCTTCAAGTGAGAAATCTATCGCAACAATTGCTTTTACCTCACCATTTATTATAATAGGTTTTAGATAAGTCAACCATAAATTTTTCATCTCTTTATGCTTAAAATATACAGATTTTTTAATTTTATAAACTTTTTCCCACTGACTCAAATTTAAAGGTACATAATCTTCTTTAAATTCTGATTTATCATCTATATTTGTAGAACCGTCTAATAAAAATCTAAATTTATTTGTATCTTCATTATCTTTGTCAACAACATAAACATATCTATATCTTTTAGTCATAAGAAGCGTTAGAGCTTCTTCAAGATGTTTTCTTAAACTTTTATCTTTTTCTAAACTGTGATAAATATCTGATGATGTAGATTTTAAAATAAGCTTAGCCACATTTGATGTAATATTATCTATATATTCAATATTTGAGTACATATTGCTATCTTGCACAAAATTACTCGTTTTGGTAAATGACACATACATAACAACAGAACCCAACAGTACAACTAAAGCTACTACATTAAATATATATGTTGTTAACTTTCTTTTTTTTAATATCTTTATCATTGTGCATACCTCATCAAATCCTCCGGCAGATTAATATTATATCGTTTAAATGTATCTTTTTTAAATCGAAGCTGAGGACGACCTTTTCTCCAATAAAATGCTCCCAAACTATTTTTATAGTTTTTATACCATCTGTAACTTGTTGCAAAAAGAGGTTTTTCTTTACAATTTGCTGATAGATTATGAAAGTTTTTTCCTATCACTAAAACAACATCATCATTACAAACAGAAACGATTTCAAACTTATCACTATCTTTCAATAGCTTTTTGGTACTTTTATCTACAAAAACTTTTATAGGAAGTTTCGTAAAAATAGAGGGTAAAACCTTCTCATATAATTTTAGTTCGTAACTACTATTTGCCAATAATATTTGATGGAGAAAAATCCATATTAAAAATATTTTTTTCATTAGAAAGTGTACTCAACAGTTATCATAAAAGATTTATCAATGGGAGATACACTTAATGGTTTATCCTCACTCTTCAATGTTGTTAAAGAAAGTGTAGCATAACGCTCTTCTCTAGCTCTATTAAATATATTTGTCCCTTTTACAGAGATACTCAAATCATCACTTTTATGCCATATAACCCCAGCACTATAATCATAAAAATTTTCATTCATCAAGGTATCTCTATTAAATAAAATTTCATTAAAAATATCAAATTTTTTATATGTATTAAAATTTCTAATAGTTGCAAAATATCCTTTAACAAGATTTATACCATTTGGTAATTTATCTACATAATTCATGCCTACATCTAATTCTAATTTATCAAAAGTGTTATACTCTCTTATATATCTAAGTAAAACTTCTTCTTGAAGTAGGTTCCTAGAATAAGCTTCTAATTGACCATTTTCATTTGGCACAAGTGCATGCCTAACAATATTACAAATATTGATAAATTCATATAAGTTTGAATCTTTTTTGTACTTTACATTTTGTATAAAAACATTGTACTCAGCTTTTGGCACTTTTTCATCTGGATATGCTAAAAATGTTAAACTATTTACAAGATAAGGATCAAGAGATACTTCAATATGAGCAAAAGTAGTTTTAGAGACTAAATTTTTATCTGTGTATGTATAACCACTTCTAAAAGAAAACAGATCATCATCTTGAGAAGAGTGATTATTTGTAACACTAGCGTATGTTCCACCTAATGTAATAATCTGATTTGAGCTAAGACTATATTGATTTTCTAAAAATAGTGTTGCTGTTGTTTGGTTTGTATGCTCATCTTTTGGTAATTCAGTATCATTATATAATACATCCTTAAATATAAAATGTTTATATCTATAATTTAACCCTACTAAAAAATCGTTAGAAGTAGTTTTTATCTTGTATTTTAAACTAGCCGTATAACTTTGAGAATCGAAATCCTGATAAATCATATATGGCAAATTTTGTCCCAATGCTACATTGATTGCTTTTATAGTATTTTCATTTTTATCATTAAAATATGATTGTGCATTGTGCGAATCAAATACTAAAGAATAAGAAAGATTGTCACTCGAACCATTATAACCTACATGGATATACTGGGTGTCTATCTCACTTCGATTTGGAGAAGCAAATAAACTTTGTGATATAAATGCATCTCTTTTTTGTGCAATAACATCTACTAATATTTTATTATTATTATCCTGCAATGAACTGAAGAAGTGTGTGGTTTTTTTATCTCTTGATATTGTTGCATCTTTATTGTCATATTTTTTTCTTTTATCATTAACACTAGAAATATATGCAAAATACGACCAACCACTATCTAACTCCATGGCATTATAACCATAACCAGACCTAGCACCATAACTACCAGCACTAAAAGACACCTTATTACCACCGTCTCTTTGTGCATTTTTTGAATACAATTTTATGATTATAAAAGCAGGTTCAATAGAAAATTCAAAAGTTGGATTGCCCATGTATATCTCAATGTGATCTATAAAATTTATATCCATATCTCCATAGATAATCATACCACTACCATAAAGCCCTGGAGTAATCTCTTGGTCATCTATATAGACTCTCATGCCACCACTCATAAACGGTATATGAGCAGACATCATGAAAGGGTCAGACAATCCATAACTATTTTCCCTGTAACTAGCTGGGTACACTGACTTTAGTATGTCTTTTAAGCTATGAGCCTGCATCTTTTGTATATCTTCTCTTGTATAAATATAAGATATACCAGCATTTTCTAGCTTTGTTTTTTGTGATAAATCATCTTTAATGGATATCATGTTTAGTAAATCATCTATTTCAGATTCATCTGCAGACAAAGAGTTAGTTATAAAAAGAGAAATTATTAAAATCAGACTGAGATATTTAAAAAAGTGTTCCATAAAGCAAACCTATTATATTGTATGATGAATGCTACAATAATATAAATTCAAGAGTTCTTAAAAATTTAGATTTTAAAAAAACTACTTCCACTCCCACTAAAAAACCAACCTTTTTTATAATGATTTTTTAATGTTGGGTATAGTTGTAACGCTGGTTTAAAAAGATCATTTGCTTCATCTGCACTCATGGTATCTAAAATTTCTAGTGAAGTTGTATGTTTTAAGTCTTCTGTTTTAAAACCATCTATGGGATTATAAAAATCTTCTCTATATAGCTGATAAACTTTTGGTGTAGAAATCTCAATCTTAGGAGTATAAACTTCCAAGTCTAAACACTTCTCATCAAACTCTTCAACTATCTCTCCAATTCCACTTACATTTGCACTTTTGTAGCCATATATAAAAAAAGGAACATCTGCACCAACACTTAAACCAATCTGTGCTAATTCATTTTGACTAAGGCCAAGGTGTAAAACTTCATTACACATTTTTAGATAAGTTGCAGCATCACTGCTTCCACCACCAAGCCCTGCAAAAGCTGGAATATTTTTTTCAACCCTTATGGCATGTGTCCTCATCAGTTTTTCAAGTGAAGCTGAAGCTGTGTATTTTTTAAGTGCCATATATGCTTTATAGATAGTATTTTGTTCTGTTTTACAAGAAAAATTACCTATAATTTTAAATGCCTCTTCATCTTTTGGTTCAAAACAAAGTTCATCATACAAAGAATCTACTCTCATAAATCTTGAGATTATCTCATGATAGCCATCCCTTGTACCTGTGATTTTTAAAAAAATATTTACTTTGGCATAAGCTTTGTATAACTTCATGATTTTTTATTTTTTTAGTATCTTGCTAAGTAGATTTAAGTTTTCTACACCAACCTCTTTTGAAGCGGCTATGTTTAACTCTTTAACATCTTCAATCAACTCACTTCTAAGGATTGTAACATCAGATGGTGCATCAATCCCTATTTTTACAACACCCTTATCCACAGATATAATCTTAACAGTTATATCATCACCAATCACAATAGACTCATCTAATTTTCTAGCCAATACTAGCATGTGTAAATCCTACCTAATTCATATTTTACTTCATTATCTTGTATATTTATAACAGAGATGTTATCACCATTATCCAGCCAATAACAACCATCTTTTTGTATCTCTAAATCCTCTAAAGCAATAACTCTTCCATATTTGATATTTTCACTATTTCCAAGGTATCTATTTAATGGAATATTAAGAGATTTTTTAATATCTAACGCTTTTTCATCTTCATAAAAAAACTGCCCCTCGTTCAATCTTTCCAAAGCACTCAAACTCCCACATGCCAAAGAAAGCCTTTTAGCTATGATAAGACCAAGAGAACGGATATAAGTCCCCTCAGAAACTGTTGCTTCAAATGTTACAAAAGGGTGTGAATAGTTTAGTAACTTTGTTTCATATATGGTTGAGTTGATTTTGTTGAGTGTAAACTCTTTACCAGCCCTTGCCAAATCATAAGCTCTTTGTCCATCTATCTTTTTTGCACTAAAAATTGGAGGCTCATACTCTAGTTCACCCTCTAACGATTTTACAACTTCTTGTATCTTGGCATGTGGGAACTCTTTTAAAATCTCGACATGCTCAATCATCTCAGTATCTAAACTATCACTTTTTGCCCCTAGCCAAAGTGTAGCTCTGTAAGTTTTAGGAGTTTTGTTCAAAAAACGAAAAAGCTTTGTATGGCTCCCAAAACCTATAATCAAAGCACCTTTTGCAAAAGGATCAAGCGTCCCAGAAAAACCAGCTTTTTTGTTGTTATACTTTCTCTTTAACTTAGATAAAAAAAGGTTTGAACCAATCCCTGAAGGCTTGTATGCTACAAAAAGTCTATTCATAATCTCTCTATAAATGATGCCAATATCTCTTTTTTTGTACCAGCAAAGTTAATGTTGAGCTTAAACTCTCTACCAGATTTACTAACCCCAATAACCCTACCAGCACCAAAAACTTTGTGACGAACCAAATCACCCTTTTTAAACGCTGTATTTTTTTCAAGTTTAAGTGAACCAGCACAAAGTCCAGCCTCATTAAAAAACCTACTTTTGTCCAAATCACTTCTACGACCTTTGTAAAATCTGCTTCCAGCATGACAAAGAGTTAGTGTCTCTTTGGCTCTGGTAAAAGAAACATAACCTAATCTTCTTTCCTCTTCTAAGTCACTCCCATCTCCAACAAGTGGTAAAAATCCCTCTTCTAAGCCTATGATGAAAACATGGTCAAACTCCAAACCTTTTGAAGCATGGATACTCATCATATAGATACTAGCACCCTCAACTTGGTCTTGTTCACTTTGAAGTGTAAGTTCATTTAAAAACTCGTCTAGTGGTGCATCTGGGGATTTTATAATAAAGTCACGGAACAGTCCATAAAATTCCTCCATATTTAAAATCTTATCGGATTCGTCTTGATGCCCTTTATATATATCTTTTAGATGAAAAGTCTCCTCTAGCAAATCTATAAAATCGTATGAAGATTTTTGAACAACCTGTGAAACCTCCTCAATATCTTTTATAAAAGTTTTCAGTGTTTTAGCATTTTTCTTTCTAACTAAAACCTCTAGTTCCTCTATGGGTACATTCTTTACATATTCGTATATAGATGTCTCATTTGTGTGAGCAGCCAATTCTAGCTTGTCTATACTTGCTTTTCCTAAGCCTCTCTTTGGTTTGTTTACAATCCTCTTAAAAGAAAAATCATCATGAAAATTTGTTATCACTCTTATATATGAAATTAAATCTTTTATCTCTGCTCTATCATAAAACCTCTGACCACCAACAAGTTTATAGGCAATTCCAGCACGGTTTAAGCCCTCTTCGATAGAACGACTCAAAACATTTACACGATATAAAACTGCTATATTTTCAGCACCTACACCCGAACTGATAAGTTTAGAGATTTTAGAAGCTACCTTCCTTGCCTCTTCATTTTCATCATTTGAATTTACTATAGTTACATCATCCCCACTACCACGAGTTGCAATGAGTTTTTTACCAAGTCTTGAACGATTATGTTCTATGAGTGCATTTGCAACTTTAAGGATGGGTTCTCGGGAACGGTAATTTTCCTCTATCTTAAAAACTTTAGTGCCACTAAAATCTTGATGAAACTCCATAATATTTCTTATATGCGCTCCCCTCCAACCATATATACTTTGGTCATCATCACCAACTACACAAATATTATTATGTGCAGTACAAAGTTTTTGTAAAAGTTTTAGTTGTAATTCATTTGTATCTTGATATTCGTCAATCATAATATATTGATATTTTTGAGAAGTTTCTCGTGCTAGTTGTGGATTTTCATCTAAAATTTTATATGTTAAGGCTATCAAGTCATCAAAATCAACAAGGTTGTTCTCTTTTAAATACTCTTCATACTCTTCATAAACTTTTGCGATTTGTTGATAGTTATAAAGTTCTGCTTGTTTATATGCATCATCTGGTGATAAAAGAGAGTTTTTATACCGTGAAATTTCACTTGCAATAAGTGGTGTTGCTATCTCAGAATTTATCTTTTTAATAATCCTTTTTTTATCATCTGTGTCTATAACTACAAAGTTATTTTTTCTATTTAGAAGATGTATGTGAAATTTTAAGAAAAGAAGCCCAAATTTATGAAATGTACATAACAATGGTGGATATGTTACATCACTCATCATACTTAGTGATCGTTCTCTCATCTCCTTGGCAGCTTTATTTGTAAAAGTTAGCGTTAGTGTATTTGAAGCTGGGATGCCCAACCCCTCTATGAGATAAGCAAGTCTTGAGACAATAGTCGTCGTCTTACCACTACCAGCACCCGCTAAAATAAGGACTGGACCCTCTGTTTGTCTAACTGCACCACTCTGTGACTCATTTAATTTTGTAAATATTTTTTCCATCTTTAACACTGCTTTTTAAAAGTTTAATTCTACTAGATTTATTATAACTAAATTATTATTACAAAACTATTGCATTAATTATAATTTTGAGTTATAATTTTTGTATTATTTAAACTTATAGGAATTATTATGTTAAAAGATTTTGCAAAATTGCAAACATTTTTGATGGTTATCAAAGAGAAAAGTTTTTCTAAAGCTTCTGCTAAACTAGGGATCTCTCAACCAGCAGTAACTCAGCAGATAAAGTTTATAGAAGATTATCTTGACACTAAAATAGTTGATAGAAAAAAGAATGGTATCTTGCTTACCAAAGAGGGTGAAGATCTTTTTAGAATAGCTCAAAAACTTGAAAAAGCCATAGTAAATTCAGAGAAAGAACTTCTTAAAATCATAAATAAAGAGTTTGCCTTTGTTATGGGTTCATCTTATTCCATAGGTAACTACATACTTCCTAACTATGTTCAAAAGATTAAAGACCTTATTAGTAATGATGTTTTTATGAATGTAGGTATATCAGCCGAAGTGATTGATAAGCTCGAAGATAAAAAGATAGATGTTGCTCTCATAGAATCACCAGAATTTAGAGATGGAATCATATATAGAGAATGGATTGAAGATGAGTTGGTATTATTTTCCAATCAAGTATTACCAAAAAATGTAAAAGCAGAAAATCTACTTGATTTTAACTGGATTTGTCGTGATGAAGAATCCCATACAAGAAAGCTATATTCTGAAATTTTTGAGGAAATTGGGGTTCATTGTAGTAACTTTAATGTTTTTGCCGTATTGAACTCTCCAACTGCCATAAAAGAATCAATCATCAACTCTGATAGCAATGCAGAGAAACCTCTTGTATCTATCATCTCACGCCATGTGATACAAAAAGATATAGAAAATGGTACACTTTTTGAAGCAAGACTTAAAAACCACAAAATCATAAGAAACTTTTACATAGCCTACCTAAAAGAACGAAAACATGATGCTTTTGTAGATAGTGTTGTTCACTACCTACTCTCTTTAAATAAAGTATAAGTAGAGTTTTTTAACTCTACTTTATAAATTTAGAATTTTCTGGATTTGATAAAAATGAACTCATTGAGTTTTGTACCCCATTTTTATCTATCTCTTTGTCTATGTTTTTATCTGTCGTTGTTTCTGTTATCTGCTTATAGGTTGCTAAATTTATAAGTACTGGTGTTTCATCAACGATAACTTGCATAATACTAAGCATAGGGACAGTTACTAAAGAACCAAAATTTTCACTTCCAAATCCAGCTTCAAAAACCAAACTATCATCCACTATTCGTGCTGTTTCAAATGTATAACCAGCTAAGAAAAAAAGCGTTAAAGAACGAAACTCTTCATTTATATTTTGTGGTAACTCTGGTTCAAATGAAACATCTTCTATTTTACACAATATTCCAAAATTTTGTTCTTTTTCAAAAAAAAGAATTATCATATCCTCTAAATGTTTTTGCATCATTAACGCAAAATCGCTATCTTTTATTATATTTTCTAACAACTTGTAATCCTTTGTGTCATAATTATACCAAAAACTCATATCTATCTAAAACATCAAACCCTATCATGGCATTAAGTAAGGCAACTTTTGTAAATTTTCTAAGTTCGTGAACCTTGATTTGTGCTTCACACAATCTACCTTCATCCAGAAGTCTTTGTCTTGTTGTACCTTTTAAAAGTGGATTTTTTGGAGTAACCCACCTGCCAAGATGCTCATCATAAAAAGCTATATTAGCAATGGAAGTGTCAGTTACAAAAAGATTTTTTATGATTAGTATCTCATCACAATCAACCCGTTTTTCATAAAGCAAATCTATATCTTCTCTTGAAAGTGATTTTTGAGCATACTCTATCTCGTTATTAAATATAAGTTTAAAAGTATTTATCTCCCTTTTTTTATATTCATCGTAAGTTACATTTATGGCATGTGGACTATAAACCAATCTACACTTATAAACTCCCCACTTTGGAGCTTCTAAATAATCAAGTAGATTTTTAAACTCGCTACATCCAAGAGATTTTAAAACACTTTCATATCGTTTTTGATGATATTTTATATTTAAAATCTCACCATCAACTGCTTTTATAGTTTCTAAAAAATAATTACTCATCAAAAAGTGCCGTACTCATATATCTCTCACTGGTATCACAAAGGATTGTAACAAGTGTTTTACCTTTAAACTCTTCTCGTGAAGCAACTTCCATTGTAGCAAATACATTTGCACCTGCTGAGATACCCACAAGCAAACCCTCACTTTTAGCTAACATTTTTGCAGTTTTTATCGCATCTTCATCGCTAACTTTTATAACTTCTTTATAGATTGTTGTGTCTAATATATCTGGTATAAATCCAGCACCAATACCTTGTATGGCATGTGGAGCTGGACTTTCACCTGAGAGTACCGCGGAGTTTTTTGGCTCAACTGCAAAGATAGCTATGCTTGATACCTCTTTTAATAATGTTTTTGCTGTTCCCGTAAGAGTGCCACCTGTCCCAACAGCCGCGACAAAAGCATCAATCTCTTTATCTGTATCATTTAAAATCTCTTTTGCAGTTGTAAGTGAATGAATCTCTGGATTTGAACTATTTTCAAACTGTTGTAAAATCACACTATCGTTAGTAGAAATTTGCAACTCTTTAGCCTTAGAGATAGCTCCATCCATCCCTTTATCAGCTGGTGTTAAAATAAGTTTAGCACCTAAAGCTTTTAAAAGTTTTCTTCTTTCTATGCTCATAGATTCAGGCATAGTTAAAATAAGCTTTAGATTTTGTGCAGCACAACAAGCAGCCAAAGCTACACCTGTATTTCCACTTGTTGGCTCTATAATAGTTGTATCTGCTGTAATATCCCCAGATTCCATAGCACGACGAATCATATTAAAACCTATTCTATCTTTTACAGAACTTGTTGGGTTCATAAACTCACACTTACCAAGTATGGTTGCACCACTAAGCTTAGATGGAAGATTTAATCTTACTAATGGAGTATTTCCTATCAGTTGTGTTATATCTTTTGCTATTTTCATATATTTTCCTTGAGATGTATTATACACATTTTTTTTAATTAAGTATAAAATTTAGAAAATATACATATTTAAATGTTATAATCATAAAATTAAAATATTAAAAGGATTTTTCATGAATATCTCTCTAACGGGAAGACATTTAGAACTCACAGATGCTATAAAAGCACACATAACTACATCTATCGAAGCGCTTAATAAATACAATATGGATATTATTTCTGTTAATGTTATAGCTTCTACTCAGACAAAAAAAGGTAAAGAACACTCTGTTGTTGAGTTTGTGATAAATCTTGCTCACAAAAACTCTATCGTTATTAAACAAAACAATAGTGATTTATATGTTGCTGTTGATATGGCGATAGATAGAGCTAAAAAAGCTATGCGTCGCATACATGACAGAGACACTCAACATCACAAAGTTGGTCTTAATGAAGCAAAATTTCAAAATATAGATATAAAAGAGATAGAACAAAAAGAGGAAGATGAGATAGTTCCAGTTGAATTAGATCTTTACAAACCTCGTGAAGTTGAAGATGTTTTAGCAGACTTAAAAGAAAATGGTAAAATGTTTGAAATCTTTTTAGATAACGAAGACAAAACTCGTGTTCTTTACAAAAGAAACGACGGTAAATTTGGACTTTACTAAAATATACAGCTAAATTCTAAATCAAGTTCAATATGATAATTTTTATCATTTAAAGCTTGACTTAGAATCTAAGTGTAAATCTCTTTTAACACTTTTTACAATACTTTCATCTTCTGCCATATCAACAAACTTAAACTGATTTCCACTTTGAAGAGTTCCTTTTAGTAAATCTCCACTTTTTCTATATTTTAAATCCATATTTGCTATGTCAAAACCACTTGAGGTGTTTACAAATTCTTCCAATCTTTTGGAGCTATTTTGATTTGTATAAAGATAACAATACCCTTGCAAACCAGTTCTGCTTACCCTTCCTCGTAGTTGATGAAGTGTTGATAATCCTAATCTCTCAGCACCAACTATAACAACCGTAGAAAGCCTAGGAAGAGATATGCCAACTTCAACAACTGTTGTAGCTATGAGAACATCCCCTTTATCTCTAAAATCAACTAAAACCTCCTCTTTTGCCTTATCTTTACCATGTGTAACATAAACATTATCGAAGTTTTTTTCCCAATATCCCCTAGCTTCATCAATACTTTGATACTCCAAAACCTCACTTTGCTCAACAAGTGGATAAACTAAAAGGACTTGATTATTTTTAGTTATCTCTTGCTTTATATGTCCCAATAAGTCTTTAAAATCTTCCTTATGTATCACTTTGCTTTGTATATTTTTTTGAAATGGTGTAGAAGTTATGAGACTGACATCTATATGCGCAGTCTCTATCATGGCCAAAGTTCTTGGTATTGGAGTAGCTGAAAACTGTAAATAGTGTGGTTTTTTATCACCTGAACTCACAAGTTTTTCTAACATATTTCGTTGTTGTGTCCCAAAACGATGCTGCTCATCAACCATCACAAGTGTGGCATGTGGAAGTTGACGATAAAGTAAGGCATGTGTGCCAATGATAAAGTCAAACTCATCCAAAGGCTGTTTTTTTGTTTTGTTGGTAACTAAAACCACCTTGGCATGTGGAAGATATTTTTGTGCTTCTTCAAAAAGTTGATTTGCTAGTATGGTTGTAGGTGCCATGAGGATAGAACGAGAGGCCATATTCATAAAAGCACTTGCTAGTATTACCATGGTTTTACCACTACCAACATCACCAACTATCATCCTTTTAGCAGCCACATCTTTACTCAAATCTGTTTTTATATCTTCTATTGTTTTTATCTGCTCATCTGTTAAAATAAATGGCAAAGTTTTTGCCCAACTTTTATAGTCTTGGCATGTGCAACTATGTGTTTTAAAATATTTTCTTTTTTTTGATAATTGTTTCATAAAAGAGTACAACTCTACATATTTTAGTGCATTTAGAGTTTTTTCACACAACCCCTTTTGTATCTCTTTTGGAAAATGAAGCTTTAAAACTTCATCTATAACTTCATCCTTTAAACCTTCATCTCTTAGGTTTTGGTATGTAAGATTTGCTTTGATAAATCTCCCCATAGCATCGTTTCTTAGAGCAGATTTGTATTTGGGTGTAATCGTTCCTATATTTGATACTTTTTTTGGCATACTCATAGAACAATGCCCCATCTTACACTCAATATTGCCATAATAATAATCTCTATCACCAACTTTAAACTGATGAATCATATATGGTTTTGGGCGAAATAAAACCCCTTGAATTGTATGAGAAAAATTATGTACAAAAAATGTTATTTGTATGGAATTAGCAGATTTATAGACAGATTCCACAGTTGCATCTATAAGTTGTGTGGCATGTGGGATTAGCTTATCTTTAAGCCTTAAATCTTCGTATGAATGGGGAATAATTAGAGATAATTCACTAAAACTATTTATACCAAGCTTAGCAAATTTTTGCTCTACCTCTTTTGTAAGTTTCACAGTTTACTTTTCTTCAAGTTTTTTAACTCTTTACTATAATGATAAAAGTTAAAAGTATTTGTGCTAAATTTTGCATAATCATCCTTAATGGTAATAAAAAACTTTGCAATTTGTCATATTTTTCACAACTAAAATGATTATTTTGTAACTATAGAAAAACTAAGCTGATTTATCTCATAGTGTTTTTTTATAAACTGATTTAAGTCTTTAAGTGTTAGAGCGTTTATCTTTTTTAATTCATTAACAGAATAACCTAACTTATGACCTTTATAATACTCCATAAATGAACGATTTAACCTCTGACTCATTGTCTCAACCCTAAGAGGTTCACTTCCTTGCAAAAACTTTTTAGTTTGTTCTAGTTCTTCCTCTGTTACACCATCTTTAACAAACTTAGCTATAACATCTTTTACAGTTTTTTTAGCCTCATCAAGAGAATTTATCTTAGTTTGAAGATAACCATTAAAGTAGTTACACGATTTACTCACATGTACTCTAGCGTATGCTGAATATGCCAAACCTCTTTTAACTCTTATCTCCTCCATAAGCCTTGAACCAAAACCACCAGTACCTAAAATAAAAGTAGCAACTCTAGCCTTATAGTAGTTTTCATCTCCAACCCTCATATTATAAGGTGAACCAAAATACAGATAAGCTTGTTGTGTCTCTTTTTTTAACACAACTTCCCTAGGTGTTTTTATAACATCATAGTGTTTAACTTTAGTTGCTTCACCTCTTGGTAAAGTTTTTATGATTTTAATTATCTTACTTTTTATATCTTTTAAATCAACATCACCACCTAAAACCACTATAAGTTTTGAACTTACAAGATTTGTTTTTAAAAACTCTTTTACATCATCAAGATTTACACTTTCAACACTTTTAATAGTTCCAGAAGATGGATTTGCAAGTGGTGTACCTTTAAAAAGTATAGATTTCAACTCATTTGATGCAACATAATCAAAATCATTTTCCTTAGCAGTCAAAGAACCAATAGTGGTAGTTTTTACTTTTTGCAACGCTTTTTGTGTTAGGTTTGGATCTTTTAAGAGCATATCAACATACTTTAATGCTTCATTAAATTCCTCTTTGAGTGAACTAACCTCCATAACAAAAGTTTCACTACCCACTGAAGATGAGATACCAATCGCCTTAGCCTCTAATGCCTCAGCAAATGCAGATGAACCGAACTTTGAAGTTCCCTCATTCATAACCTTGGCACTTATCTTTGCGAGACCAGCTTTTGTAGTATCACGGATACTTCCAGCATTTGTAAAAATAAACTGCATATTTACAAGAGGAAGTCGTTTATCACTCTCAAAAATCACTGGTACATTTAAACCATCTACCTCAATATGTTTTATAGTCGCTGCCATTATCATCTGTCCTGTTATTAATATTGTTAAAATTATCTTTCTCATCTAAAAACCTCTAAAGTTTTATAAGCTGTATTTCTTATAGCTGGAATCTCACCTATATCATCTATGAGTTCTACAAGTTCCTCTTTTGCCATTTTAAAACTCGCCCCTGCAGAGCTTACTACATTTTCTTCCATCATGGTTGAACCTAAATCATTTGCTCCCCATCTAAGAGCCATCTGTCCAATGTATGGACCCTGAGTTACCCATGAACTTTGGATATTTGGCACATTGTCAAGATAGAGTCTAGCAACTGCTAAAAGTCTTAAATAACGGTTAGGTGATGGTTTTTTCATATCTGGAATCTGACGAAGCAACTCAGTATTTGCACTTTGAAAACTCCACATAATAAAAGCACGAAATCCACCTGTTTCATCTTGTAAATTTCTTATCATATCAAAATGCTCAACTATATCCTCATCACTCTCAATCGTTCCATACATCATGGTTGCTGTACTCATAATGTCAAGTTTATGAGCTTGACGGTGAATATCTATCCAAAGATCAGAATCTATCTTTTTTGGTGCGATTATATCTCTAACTTTATCACTAAGTATCTCAGCACCAGCACCGGGAATAGAAGCCAAACCCTTAGCTTTTAGCCTTTTTAAAACTTCCTGCACACTTATTCGTGAGACTTTAGCAATAAAATCTATCTCAATAGAGCTAAAACCGTGTATGGTCAAATCTGGATATTTTGTATGGATATGCTCCACCAAATCCTCATACCACTCTATCTTTAATTTAGGATGTACTCCCCCTTGAAAAAGTATCTGAGTTCCACCAATCTCTAAAAGTTCATCTATCTTTTTATCTATCTCATCAAATGTTAAAACATAAGCATCAGCATCTTTTTCATGTCTATAAAATGCACAAAATTTACAATCAACCCAGCAGATATTTGTATAGTTTATATTTCTATCAACCACAAAAGTTGTAATCCCTTTTGGATGCAACTCTTTTTTTCTTTTGGTTGCCATTTCACCCAAGCATTTTAAATCTGCATTTTTTATTAAATCTAATGCTTCTTTCTTGGTTAATCTTTTCAAATTATTTCCACCCTACATTTTTTGGATTTATCGGTCTTTTCTTAATAAATTTCAGATATATAAATATTATCACAACAAAAACAACAAATATCCCAGCAATCACCTGAATCCATGCTGCTATATTTAAAGTTTTGTTTAATATCTCATGATGTTTTTTGTTGTCAATATTTACTTCTAACATCTTTGCCATGTGTGTCATAGCCGATACTGCAAGGTTTCCTTTTGGTATGTCTTGATGACACGACAAACATGCACCACTTCTATCAATTTTATCTCTTTGAGCTTTAGAAAGTGGAGCAGATAATCTATAATGATGTCCAACAGTTTGAAGTTGTGTACCATTTTCATCCAAAAATTTAGAGTAGTCCACATGCAGATTTTCAATAGCAGGTATCTGTTCATCTACAATAGTTGGCATAACTTTACCATCAGCACTCATAATATCTATGATAGTATTTATGGATGGGTCTTTTGTGTTTTTTGAGCCACTTATACCATATCCTAAAGCTTTTGGCAGTGAATGACAACTCTCACAACTTCTACTCTCTTTTGAGATGGTATGTGGTTGGATAGGTGCCATATCTATAGCATTTTGTCCCTCATCCCCAGCACCCTCAACATTTGGAATCTTAAATATATGATTTTGCAAAAGTGCTTTACCATCTTTACCTATCACAGTTATAGTTGTTTGACACCCTGGGATGGTTGGGCTGATTCGTCCCTCTCCATTTTGGCTAAGTGCAGGATCTTCCCACCTTAAAAAACTTCTAGTTTCACTAACTTTTCCATCAACTAGATATTTTTTTAACGATTTTCTCATAATCCCATCTCTACCATGCAAATCATGATCGTGTGAAGATTTAAGATAATCTGGATTTTGTTTACCTTTTGAATAATCAATCTTTACATGGCATCCATAACATTGTGGCGCCCAAGTAGCGTGGCATGTGTAACACTCCATATTGTCCGTGTGAGCTGAGATACCATCCATGGCTAAAAGTGCTTTTTTAGATAATTTTTCCTCTTGTTTTAAAAGTTTTAACGGTTTTAGAGTTATATCTTTACCACTCGCTAGGTGCATCACAATCTTATTGCCATCTTTTGTAGCATGGATGAGTGGATTACCTCTAGCTGAAAGCAAATAGCCATCTTTTGGAGGGTTTACACTACCTTGTTTTAGATACTGAGCCATTGTTTTGCTAACACCTCTGCCCTTTCCAGTAGCCGCAGTTGTATTGAACTCATCACTGTATCCAATAGGAAGTTCCCAAGGATATTTTTTAGTTGTACCATGACAATCCTGACACTCTATCTCAACTGCTCCAGCATTTGCCCCACTTAAAAAACCATCTCCGTGCATATCGCCTGAAGTGTGGCAATCCTGACACAACATCCCTTTTTGATAATGAATATCCTCTTGCATATGCAGGTATCTTTTTGTGTGAAGTTTTGGTTGTCCGTTACCATCAGCATCGTAAGTAGCACTGTAAGCTGTCTCCATCAAACCTTGGTAAGAAACACCTATGCGTTTTCCACGATTATGGCATGTGGAACATGTCTCAACTGGGATACCACTGTAACTTTGCCCATGTACTTTTACTTTTGTATCTCGTGAAGATTGGATAGAATGAACAAGCAGATGACCTCTCTCTTTTTTGTTTATAGATTTATCACCACCCTCATAAAATCCTTCATTTGAGTAAGGTATATGACATGATGAACACCCAATACCTCTAAAATCACCCCTTTTTTGGCGACCTTTTGTACCAGTATGACATCTCAAACACTCTTGGCGAAGATAGGTATAAACTGCCAAAGACGGGTCTTTTTCAACCTCATCAGCAGTTGGTGCAGGTGGTAACTCTTTCATCTCTTTTGGAAATGCCTGAGGCTCCAGTTTTGAGAGTTTTTGCATATATTCTTGATATTTTTTTGTACCTAATCTCGAATGCAAATCTTTTGGATTTTTAGTTTTATAGTTTCCTATGTTATGGTTATAACCCTCTTTGCCTCCAAAACTCCATAAAGCCCCCTGAATCTTACCCTGTTCAGTCATCATCAGTGAATTCATCTGAGCATCAACCTGCTCTTGATGACACATGCCACAAGTGTTTTGATTTATCCAAGTACTCCCCGGTGCTGGGTAAAACTCTTTTGGACCTTTATGTGTTAAAAAATATTTTACAGTTGATGAGTGAGCCTCTTTTTTTGTTTTAGCTTCTGGGTTACCACCATGACAAACTATACAGTCGTTACCCACATGCCCAGCCTTCTTTGCAACATCCAAAATAGCTTTCATCATACCAGATTTTTCATCTCTGATATGCTCGATCCCTTGATGGCATGTGAGACATTGATTTGCACCAAAAACTAAACTTCCAAAAAACAAAAACAGAAAAAAAGATTTTAACATGTTTTATTTATCTTTAGAGATTGCATCTAAAACACCGTTAATAAACTTAGGTGACTGCTCCGTTCCAAAAGCTTTGGTAATTTCAACTGCTTCATTTATAACTACAGCACTATCTAGCTCCCCAAAAAGTATCTCATAAGCAGCAAGCCTAAGTGTAGCTCTCTCAATACTTCCAAGTCTCTCAAAATCCCAATCTTTAAGATGTTCTACTATCGCCTTATCGCACACTTCAAGGTTTTGCATAACACCTTCATAAAGTCCAAGTGCAAAATCTTTTTGTTTGTTACGAATTTTTTTTTCTTCTAAAATCTCGTTTGTATGTTGTGCTATATTTCCATTTCCCAAGTCATAAGCATAAAGTAAACTTACAACTGCCATTCTTGCATGATGTCTAGTTGCCAT